>JANNSC010000135.1:0-42302 GCA_031402135.1 Gemmatimonadales bacterium
GAGCTGATCCGGGAAATGTTGGAGTGGTTCGTTGATGACGTCCTCGACGAGCTCGGCAGCCGGAAGGAAGTTGAGTATGCCTTCAAGATTCTTTCGGACGGCACCAGTGCCGACCGACAACTGGCGACATTTGAACGCACCGGCGACCTGAAGGCGGTCGTGGACCATCTCATCCTTGAAACCGAGGAGGGCGTGCTTCGGTGAGACGGCCACTGATCGGAATTCCGACCCAAACCCTCCAGGCTATCGATGGGATTCCGGAGGGGTTACCACATTCGTGGGTAATGAATTCTCGGTACTATCTGGCCGCGGCGGAGGTTGGGGGCGCGCCAGTGATGATTCCGCTGTTCGATGAGGACCCCGACACGCTCCGCACCGTCTACGATCGGCTCGACGGCCTGCTATTGGCCGGCGGGGTGGACATGGACCCGACCACCTTTGGGGAGCCACCCCACCCCCGCCTGGGCCGGACCGATCATGCTCGAGACGCCGTGGAGCTCCGACTGGCGCGATGGGCGATTGCAGACCAGAAACCGATTCTGGGACTTTGTCGAGGGCACCAGGTCCTCAACGTGGCGCTGGGCGGCACCCTCTATCAGGACATCGCGGCACAGGTGCCGACGGCACTCAAACACGACTACTTTCCAAATACCGGCTTTGCGAGAGACTATCTGGCGCACCAGGTCTCCTTGACGCCCGGCTCCCGCCTCCACGCCGCCTTCCAGGCGCCCAACATTCCGGTGAACAGCATGCACCATCAGGCCGTCAAGAGTCTGGCGCCCTCGCTGGTTGCTTCCGGACATTCTCCCGACGGCCTCGTTGAGGCAATCGAATCGGGCACCGATCACTTTCTGGTCGGAGTTCAGTGGCATCCCGAGATGTTCGAGCATCGGGACGAGCGGACCCGACGGCTCTTTGAGGCCTTCATCGAAGCCGCGCGCCGGACTGAGTCCTGACCGGGTGCTACTCCTTCTCATTATTCTCTTGGATTGTGGCCTCGGTGCCCCGGCGCTTGCCGGCCCGCAGGCGGCTACAGACTCACCGGTGCACCCGCTGAGATGGGGGGTTGAAGCGCTCCGGTTCGCTGCCGTCGGGGGATTCCTTTTGCTCACCGACCAGAAAGTCCGCGCGACCACCCAGAGACTTGAACCGCGATTCAGGAAATCCGTGGCGAACGTTGGCAATCCATTCGGCAACCCTGGTACATTTTTCCGGCGCTCCTCGTCGGGACTGCCACTGTCGTGGTGGTGGATTCGCCCGAGCTCCGCCGGGCGAGTTGGCTGGCCTTCGCGTCGAACGCGCCGACCCAGGCGTCGACCCTCGTCCTCAAGTTCTCGATCGGGCGGCGTCGGCCTGGGGCCTACCCGGACAATCGGTACCGGTTCAATCCGTCCAGTTTCAAATTCACTCCCCTTCTCAACGGCCACAGCCCACTCCGTTTGGTCTGGCAACGTCCCTGGCAATGGAAACGAAAAACGACGTGTTTGACCTGGTCCTAAACCGGCTGGCTGCCTGCACCGCCTTTGCGCACATGCACAACGATCATCACTGGGCGGCCGTTGTCACGCTCTCGGGAACATTCATCTTTTGACCACGACGAGGAGAAGCCCGATCGTTCGGGCTCCAGACCCCATGCACAAGAGAAGCATCGCGTTCAGCCTCCTGGCGCTCATCGGCCTCGCTACCATGCCCCTCCACGCACAGGAACCCAAGCTCGACTCCGCGACCATCGCGCGGGCCAACAAGCCGATCCTCCGCACCGGCGAATTTCTCGGCGTCCTCGGCGCGACAGCCATCGGAATGGCGCTCGATCAGGCGGTTCGCAACAGAATTCGGGATCCGCATGACAAATTGGGGCGCACGCTATCCGATATCGGTAACGCTCAGGGAAGTGCCTTTGTCTACCCGACGCTGCTGGTGCTGTCGGTGGCAGGAAAGGTCATCGGGTCGAAGGGACTCTACGGTGTAAGCTCGCGTGCGCTCAAGTCGGCCCTCGTGGGTGGGGTCGGAGGCCTCGTGCTCAAGTCCGCGATCGGACGGCAACGTCCCTATTTATCCCCCAACAGCCCGTTCTCCTTTCATCCCTTCAGTTTCAAGGACAACGCGTTCCCATCCGGGCACACGACCGTCGCCTTTGCCCTGGCGACGTCGTTCTCGCGGGAGATCAATGGCCAATGGGACGACGCAGCCTTCTTCACGCTGGCATCGCTCACCGCGTATGCCCGACTGCACGATGACAAACATTGGTTTTCAGACGTTGTGTTCGGCGCCGGAGTAGGGATCCTCTCGGCCCGGTTCGTCCACCGCCGGGAAGCCAAGCTTCTGCTGGGGCGAAACGTGATCGGAGCGAGCCTCGATTTTTGAACCACGAGTGCAACAAAGAGGATGTCATGGGCGATAATTTCCAAAAATCACCCCGAAGTAATTCGCATTGCTATGAATTCCCCACGAAAATCCCCGAAGTCCAATTGAAAATCTGTGAAAATTCGTGTTGCCTCGTGAAAATACCGGAAATCTCGTGAATTCCGCTCCGAAAACTCCACCCGCGGTCATCCATCGGGTAGGTCGGGGGAATCTCGGGGGGTCTCGGAGTCCTTGGACGGCTTGCCGAACATCCAATTGAGGTTGAGCGGCAGCCCCCGGATCTTGCGCCGCCGGTCCGTTACCTGGTAAAACCACGGATCGATCGTCTTGTTGCTCTCGAGCGTCGCATTGAGCGGGTCGATGACCCTGAGCGTCAGGCTCAACCGGTCGTTCATCTGGTTCCTCCGCGCCGCCAGGCTGACCGGGGTCTGGCTGCCGTTCCGGCCCTGTTCAACCGTCGTCGCCCCCAGGTACGACAGGATAGCCTGCATGTCGATGGCCTTCGAGACCCGGAACGAAGCCTTGGTCGGAGCGGTCCCGCCAAGGGTCCTGGCATTGAGGCCTGGTCCTGCGTTGGATGAGAGGCTCCCCTGCCGGAAGGCGCTCGCGCCTGTAAATCCAGAAAGCCGCCCGCCCGTCAAAGCGACCGTAGCATCCGCGCCGACCGCATCGGTTGTCGTGACCTTTGCAAAGGTGCGTGTGGTGACCCCGGCGCCACCGATGGTCCGGATGGTCCGGACCGCATCGCGGGTGTGACGGTAGAAGGGCGACTGCTGAACTGTCATCCTGCCGGGACTGCGCTGTAGCCCGAGCTCAAGGGCCCCGATGTACTCCGGCTTCAGGTGGGGGGTGCCGACCGGCAGGTTGAGCGGGTCCCGATAGTGCGGCGTCGGGTCGAGGACGTCGGTGTCGTCGGGGCGGCGAATCCGAGTCGAGTTGCTCAGCTTGATCTGGTGAGCGTCATCGATGTTTCAGGCCCCAATCCGCTCGGGAACACTCGGCTGGCCTTCAATTACATTCTCATCCCGCCGGAATTAGTGCAGAGCTCCGTCCACCGGGCACGGATCAGCGCTACATGTCGTTGTCAATCAACAACTTGACACGTGTTGCCTATCGGCCCCGTATTTGCGCTTGTGGACTCCATGCCCTCTCCGAAAGACCGCAAACACCGCATTGCCGTCGTGCTGGGCACTCGTCCGGAAGCTATCAAAATGGCGCCGGTGATTGAGGAGCTACGCCGGCGATCGGATCGCTTCGAAACGATCGTCATCACCACGTCGCAGCAGCGGGAAATGCTGGCCCAAGCCCTCCACGCCTTCCACCTCAAGCCCGATTACGATCTCGGCCTGACCCATGAGAATCAGACTCTCGCCGGGTTTACTGCGCGCGCCCTGATCGCCCTGACCGAATCGTTTCGCGATGTGGTGAAGCCCGACTTGTTGCTAGTTCAGGGCGACACCAGTACGGTGATTGCGGCAGCGCTGGCGGCGTTCTACAACGGGATCCCGATTGGACACATCGAGGCGGGCCTGCGCTCCGGCGATTCGCGCCGGCCATTCCCGGAGGAAGTAAACCGGCGGATGGCGAGCTGTGTCACCGATATTCACTTTGCTCCGACCACCCGGGCGCGAGACAATCTGCTCGCCGAACGGGTTCCCGGAGAACACATTTACGTCACTGGCAATACCATCGTGGACGCACTCGCCTCGATTCGGCACGATGGGGTGTTTGATGACAAGACCCTCAGCAATTTCGGCTGGGACACCAAGCGGGTGGTGCTCGCAACGGTCCACCGGCGCGAAAACCTCGGCCAGAATCTTCGCAACGTCTGCGCCGCTTTCCGCCGAATTGTGGAACTCCACCCCCACGTCGAGATCTTGATTCCGGTGCATTTGAATCCCCACGTCAGGGAAATCCTGCACGGGGAGCTCCGCGACGTCCGGGGCATCAGCATGATCGAACCGCTCGAATACCCCGACTTGATCGAGGTGATGCGGCGCAGCACCCTGGTGCTGACCGACTCCGGGGGCATCCAGGAAGAGGCGCCCGCCATGCACAAGCCGGTCCTCATCCTGCGCACCGTCACCGAGCGTCCCGAGGTCATCGAATCTGGCTTCGGCCGGCTGGTTGGCACCGACCGGGATCTGATCGTCGGAGAGGCCTCCCGCCTGCTCACCGATCCGATTGCCTACCGGACGATGACCGAGGGCAAGAACCCCTTCGGTGACGGCACCGCCGCGCGACAGATCGCCGACATCCTCACCGAACGGTTCCGCATCGGACGACTCTTTGCCGCCCAGATGGTGGACACCACAGTGCCGCAACACTAATGATTGCCATGGAAAGACCCCGGGCCGTTGCCGCCCTCTTGTTCGCCGGCCTGGCCGCAGCGTACCCTGGCACTTCGGCTTCGGCCCAGGCGCCGGGCCGCGTTGCTGGTTCCAGCTCCATCGAGGTGGGCGCATTCTACCAGCCGGTCACCGAGGGCTTCGGCGATTGGAAAGGCGCCTACGCCCGGGCGGTGGTCACCAGCCTGAAGAACGCGTGGTACCTGGAGGCCAAGACTCAGGAGGCTTTTCGCGATCGCGGCAGCTATGGGTCCGTCTCGAACGTGCATACCATTTCGGATCGAGTCTATTCCCAGTTCGGAATCGGAGGCGGCACCGGTGGGTACGTCCTTCCCGACCTTCGCGTCGATGGCGCCCTCTCGCTCAAGCTAGGCCCCACCAAGGCGGTGGTGGTCACGGTAGGCGCCACCCTGGTTGCTGCGAAGCAGGATTTCAGCGACAAGGCGGCCTTCGGTACGCTTGCCTGGTATGTCGCGCCGGGCGCCGTCGCGGAAATTGGCGCGCGATTCAACTCCAGCAATCCCGGCGGGGTGGGTTCGGGGCGTGGTACCTTCGCGCTGACTTTGGGACGGGTCGGACGGCACCTCGTCGTCCTGCGCGGGGGGGCCGGGACCGAGGGGTACCAACTCACCGGCGCTGGTGCGGCCCTCCGTCGTTTCAAGAGCCAGGAGGCAGGGGTCTCGTGGCGGCAGTGGCTCGCGCGGCGGTGGGGCTTGGTTCTCGGAGCCGAGTGGTATCACAACCCGTTCTACACTCGAGCCGGCCTGATGATCGGTGGCTTCCGTGCCTGGTAGCGTTTCGGCGCCAGAATTGGAGCGGTCGCGACGGCTCGATGCACTCCGGGTCCGTGGAGTGCGCGGCGGTGTCATTGCCCCGCACCGCTCGATGGTGGGTCTGCGGTGGACGCCCTGGCGCTTCTTGTCGACCTTGCTGCTGACCGCCGGTGGACTCGCGCTGTTCGTGATTGCGCTGCCGTGGATCGGAGACCTCTGGCAGTTCGTTTTTGCCCGTACCCGGGACAGCCTCGGTGGGCTGGGCGCTCCCCTCGGTGATCAGCAGTTGGTCTTACCGGGCGGGTTGGAAATCATCCTCCCGGTCCTGGCGGCGATGACCCCGCAGCCGGGAATATCTACGTTGTGGGCAGCGGGACTCGTGACGGCAGTAGTCTTTGCGTTGAGTTTTGCACTCCCGGACCGGTTTATCCCGGCCAAGTACTTCCTCCGCCTCCTCGTCATTCTGCAAGCCTCGTCGCTGTTCTTCTTTGCCTTCTCCGCCGAGCCATTCCCCTACCGCCTGCAGGACCACGTCTTCCTGCTGCTCACCGCGGGACTCGTGGTGATGGGGTTGGTGCCGCTGGTGCTCGGACTGACGCTTCATGTTTTCGATATCGCACTCTGGAAAAAACTCCTGTTGACTGTTGCGCTCATGGCCCACCTTGCGGTGTTCCTGCCGCTCAACGCAATGGTCCACATCTGGCTGGTGCTGCATGGCACCGCGGTGCTCATGCCGGTGCTTTTTCTGGTCTTCGGGCTGCTCATGGACGTGATGATCCTGGTGGCGTTTTATGGGTGGGTGCTTTCAGAGAAGGGGAAGGGTCGCTCATGAGACTCGCCCTCCTGGTTCCGCTCTACATCATTGTGGCGATCATGGTGATCTATACCATCCGGCACTACTTGTTTACGCTCAATCGACTCTTCGGGCGGCACCGCCAGCCATATGTCGACATCGGGACGGCGGTGTGGCCGAAGGTGGCGGTCTTGGTGCCGTGCCACAACGAAGAGAAGGTCATTGGGCACATGCTCGAGGCGCTTCTGTCCTGTGACTACCCCACGGAGCAATTGCAAATTATTCCGGTCAACGACCGGTCCACGGACGGCACTGCTCGCCTCGTCAACGACTTCGCCGCGCGCTTTCCAGGCCGAGTCACTCCGTTTCATCGAACCGAAGGACGGCCCGGCAAGGCTGCTGCTCTCAAGGACGCTGCCGAGAATTGTGCCTTGGAAATTCATCTGGTCTTTGATGCCGATTACCTGCCGGGCCGGGGTCTCATCAAGCAACTGGTTGCGCCGTTCTTCGATCCCG
This sequence comes from Gemmatimonadales bacterium, assembly GCA_031402135.1. Taxonomy (GTDB): domain Bacteria; phylum Gemmatimonadota; class Gemmatimonadetes; order Gemmatimonadales; family GWC2-71-9; genus JABFSM01. The sequence continues at coordinate 6,795 of JANNSC010000135.1, forward strand.
AGGTTGGCGCGGTCATGGGGCGCGTGGTTCCGCTCAACGTCAACCGCTCGCTGCTGACCCGTCTGCTCGACCTGGAGCGAACCGGCGGTTACCAGGTCGACCAGCAGGCTCGGATGAACCTCGACTTGGTCCCCCAATACGGCGGGACTGTCGGTGGGGTCCGCCGTGCCGCGCTCCTCCATGTCGGCGGATGGCGGGATGACACCCTCGCGGAAGACACTGACATCACCTTCCGCCTGGTCCTGGCAGGATGGAAGGTGGTTTATCAAAACCGCTCGGAGTGCTACGAGGAAGTGCCCGAGACATGGCCGGTCCGGATCGCCCAGATCAAGCGCTGGGCCAAGGGTCACAACCAGTCGCTGGCGCGTTACTGGTGGCCGCTGCTCAAGAGGCCCCGTCACGTGACCCGCCGCGCTGTCGTCGACGGAATGCTCCTGCTCGGTGTCTTTGCGGTTGGGCCGTTACTTATGCTCGGTTGGATCCTCGCGATCGTACTCTATTACCTGGGAATTCAAATTTCCGTCGGCATCCCGGCTATCCTCGCCGTGGCGATGTACAGCACCCTGGGAAATTTTGCCGCGTTCTTCGAGGTTGCGGCCGGAGCCCGACTGGATGGATCCCACGGCCGCATCCGCCTGCTCCCCTTCCTCATCACCGGATTCCTGGTCAGTATCGTCGCGGTCGCCAGCGCCACCGTTACCCAGATTGCAACCTTCTGGCGCCCCGATCACCGCTGGGACAAAACCGAGCGCTACCGCGCCGCTGGACCCGCACTATCGAAGGGCGGCCAATAGCATGTTGCCCTTTCTCATCCTCCTGGCGCTGACCCTCGGCTGGTTCCTGTTGCCCATGATTCCGGCAATCCGGGAACTGGCCTGGCCCACCGATGTGCAGCCGCTCCAGGTGGTAGATCGGTCGGCGGGCGAGGTGGATTTCTTTGCCCGGAGCTTTCGTCAGTACTTCGAAAGGCAGGCGGCCGCTCTCACCGCGATGTCTGGCGCGGAGCGCCCCAGCGGCGCATTCCCGGACGGAACTCGCGTGCTTGAGCTGAATTCGGCGGCGGACGCCGGCGGTGGCACCGAAGACCGGCTGGTCGTCATCGAAAACCCGCTGGCGCTTCCAGGGGACGAAACGTTTCTGGTTGAGCTGTATGCCCGGGCAGCCTTTACCGGCGGTCCCCGAGCGGTATACCGCGCCGTGTATGCCGAGCGGGATCTTAGCCTCGGAGATGGCTCCCGGGTACTCCGCTGGGCCCACGCGGCGGGGACACTTTCCGCTGGCGCCCACAGCGTCCTGCAAGGAAGGGTTTCCTCCGATCAGGCGGTGTCACTGGGCGGCGGAGTGCTCTTCGAGCGGATAGGCGCACCGGTGATCGCGGTGGGCACCGAAAATGAACCGCCGCCGGAACCTCCGGCGATGGCCAAGGCGTTCGTGTTGCCGGAGGGGGCCTATGCCGTGGGGGACCACTTCCGGGTGGAAGGGGATCTCATCATCCCCAGCGGCGTGCGGGTCACCACCAGTCTCGTGGTCGCGGGCAGCGTCACGATTGGGCTCGGTACCGTCGTGGAAGGCAGCATCAAGGCCTACCGAGACGTCGAGCTCGCCGATGAGGTCCGGGTCAGCGGGAGCATTGTAGCGCGACGGCGGGTGATGACCGGCGCCGCGGCATGGATCGGTGGGCCGGTAATTGCCGAAGAGCGGGTCCGCCTCGGCCGGGGAACGGTGATCGGTGGACCGAATCTTCCAGCCACCGTGAGCGCCCCGGAAGTGGAGCTCTCCCAAGGCGCCACCGTGTACGGTCAGATCAGCGCTCCGAAGGGCGGCAGGACCTTCTAGCCGCGACGGAAGAGCCCTCCCCTGTTGCATCGCGCTAGCGCCTCCCAGAGCGTAACTTCAACCCATGAGCGATGCCGCAACCACCCGGATCATCCCCGGCCCGCCCCCCGCGTCCGATCGGGGGGACGAAAGCCTGGACGTCTGGGGCTTCCGCGATTCCGGTTTTGCCCTGCTTCCCAACGGCAGCGTAACCATGAGCGGCGATCGCTATGCGCTCTCTGGATCGGAGCTGCCTGACCTGTTGCCGTGGATCAAGCGGGTGATGAACATCGAGTTTCCCCTGACCGACACCCACGACTCGGCGTACCCTCCACTGATCCCGCCCGCGGTCCCGACCGCCGGGTTTCTGGAGGTGCTGCAACGCCTGCTGCCGGCAACGGCCATTTCCAACGACCCGTTGGTGCGGCTGCGCCATGGCCACGGCCACACCCTGGAGGAGATGTACGCGATCAAGTACGGAAAATTGGAGCGGGTCCCCGATCTCGTGGTCTTTCCCAGCACCGAAGCCGAGGTCACGGCGCTGGTCGCCGCCGCCGCGGAGCACCACATCTGCCTGGTACCCTATGGCGGCGGAACCAATGTGACCGATGCGTTGCGATGCCCGGTCTCCGAGAAACGCAGCATCGTTTCCGTTGATCTCCGCCGCCTGAATCGCATCCTTTGGATCGATCCGGTCAACCTGATGGCTTGCGTCCAGGCTGGGGCCGTCGGCCGCCACCTTCAGGCCCAGCTCGCCGAGCATGGATTCACCCTGGGTCACGAACCGGACAGCGTGGAATTTTCGACCCTCGGTGGGTGGATCGCCACCCATGCCAGCGGAATGAAGAAGAACCGCTACGGCAATATCGAGGACCTGGTGCTCGATGTGCATGTCGTCACAGCGCGGGGTCCGCTGGCCCGCCCAACTGTCGCGCCTCGGGAATCGGTGGGCATCGACCCTCGGCGCTGGATGTTCGGTTCGGAGGGAAACCTCGGCATCATCACTCACGCGGTCATCAAGATCTTTCCCCTGCCCGAGGTCGAACGTCACGACGCCGTGCTCTTTCTGACCTTCGAACACGGTGTCGCCTTTCTTCACGACCTGACCCGGGAGGCAACGCCGCCGGCCAGCGTCCGCCTGGTGGACAATCTTCAATTTCAGCTCAGTCAGACCCTCAAACCGAAGACCGCCGGGCTCAAAGCGGTGATACGCAAGGCAGAGAAGCTCTTCGTCACCCGGATCAAGGGCTTCGACCCCGAGAAGATGGTGGCGTGCACACTGTTGTACGAAGGCAGCGCGCTCCAGGTGGCCGCGGAGGAAGCGGCGGTCCGGCGTCTGGCCCGCCGGCATGGCGGGATGCGTGCCGGGGCGGACAACGGCAAGCGCGGCTATCAGTTGACCTTCGGAATCGCATATATTCGCGACTTCGTGATGAAACACCACATTCTCGGCGAGTCGTTTGAGACGTCGGTGCCATGGAGCGAGACGTTGACCCTGTGTGCCAACGTCAAACGGCGCCTCGCCGACGAGTATGCCGCCCGGAAGCTCCCGGGAAAGCCGTTCGTAACCTGCCGAGTTACCCAAGTCTATCAAACCGGAGTCTGTGTGTACTTCTATTTTGGCTTCCATCACAAGGGAGTACCCAATCCTTATGGGGTGTATGCCGAATTGGAACACGCCGCTCGGGACGAGATCCTGCGCTCCGGGGGCTCCCTCTCTCACCACCACGGCATCGGAAAGATTCGTCAAGCATTCCTGCCCCGGGTTTTTTCCAAGGCCACTCTTGAGTGGGCCGCCGAAGTGAAACGGGCGATCGATCCGGCCAATATCTTCGGCATCGCCAACCAATGACCGCCTTCGATCGTCACCCAGCCGGGGCGAACGCCCCGGGGCCGTCGCGAGTCTTCCTGCTCACCGGGGCGACCGGCTTCCTGGGCAAGGTGGTGCTGGAGGAACTCTTTCGCCGTCGGGAGGAGCTCGGCCTCGATCGGGTGATCGTGGTGATTCGGCCCAGGGGGAGTGACCACGCTGCCGATCGTTTTCACCGGGAGGTGGTCGGCTCTCCCTGCCTCGCCGGGCTCCCCGCCAACTGGATTCGCAGCGTGACCGTGTTGGAGGGCAATCTCGAGGAACCGGGACTCCACCTCACCCCGGAAGGGGCTGACTTGCTGGGCAATGTCACCCATATCGTGAATACCGCGGCCTCAGTCAATTTCAATCTGCCGATTGCCGACGCTGCTCGTGCCAATATTTCTACCAGCCTCAACGTGCTCGAGTTGGCTCGGCACTGTCCGAAGTTGGTGCGCCTCGTCTCGGTGTCCACGGCCTACGTCACCCCGCATCCCGGTGACAACACGCCCATCGAGGAAGTTCTTCCGCCCCTTCCTGTCCCCGCCGGGGAGCTCTACGCTGCCATTCAGGAAGGGGGTTCGGTTGACGCGGACCTGCTGGCCCATTCCGGCCACCCCAATACCTACACCCTGACCAAGGCGATTGCCGAGCATCTCCTGGTGCAGCGGTGCGGCCGCGTCCCGCTCACCATCGTTCGGCCCAGCATCATCTCGGCCAGCCGCCAGACTCCATTCCCGGGATGGATCGACAGCACCGCTGGATTCGGCGCCTTCGTGGTGCTCCTTGGGCTCGGTCACCTTCGCGCCGTAATCGGAGACTCCCGGGCCCGTCTCGACCTGGTGCCGGTGGACGATGTGGCACGGCGTATCGTGCTCGCCTGCCAGAACGACACTGCGCCCATCGAGATCCGGCACGCCGTGGCCGGGCTCGACGTGTCCTCGACCGTTGCACAGTGCTGGAAGGAGATCCAGCAATTTTTCAGGGTGCATCGGGTGGCCCGGCGTCCCGAACGCCGTTACCTCGGGCCCGGCGGAGCACCCTTCCAGATGGCCGACCTCCTCCATCACCGAATACCAATCGCCATTGCGGGGGCTCAGTCTCCCGAATCGAAGCGGCGCGCCCGGCACCTCGGGGCCCGCCTGACCCACCTGAACCGGGTGTTTCCCTACTTCACCACGCGTTCATTCGATTTTCGATCGTCGGTTCTGCTGCAGCCCGCCTTCGACGGACGCGGCTATGTGACGACGGTCTGCCGGGGGGTGTATCGCCACCTGCTCAAGCGAAACGAATCGGAATGGCCACTGGCGGGCCGCTCCCACTCCGGCCACGGCGGAGACCTCCGCTGGGCGCTCACTCAACCGCATGGCAACGCCTGGATTCGAATTGCGTCGTGGCTGGTCACCAAGGTGCTGCGACGCGCCGTCGATCAAGTCACCGTCGACATTCCTTCCTTTGAGGCGGCCCGGCAAGCGGCACCGCCGGGTACCGCCCTGGTGCTGGTACCCAATCATCGGAGTTACCTCGATTTCGTGCTGTGCTCCTATCTCGCGTTTGCCCGCCCTGATCTCGGCATTCCGATTCCACACATTGCCGCGACGATGGAGTTCGGCCGGATTCCGGTACTCGGGGCCATTCTCCGCTCGATGCACGCGTTCTACCTTCGGCGAGGGGTAGGCCGGGAGGATCCGGACTTGACCCGAAGAGTTCACGCACTGATGCAGGCCGGAAAGACCCTGGAATTCTTCATCGAGGGCGAGCGCAGCCGCTCCCGTGAATTTCTTCCTCCCAAGCGCGGCCTGCTCCGGTGCCTTCAGGCCACCGGGCAAATCTGCATTCTGGTGCCGATTGCGCTCAGCTATGACCGCATTCCCGAAGAGCGGGCATTCGCTCGGGAACTGGCCGGTCACCCGAAGCCGAAGATGCGCCTGAGAGCGCTGCTCTCCTGGGCGGTGGACGCCTGGCGCGGGAGGATCGACCTCGGCCGGATTCACGTTGCCTGCGGCACGCCGGTGACCCTCGACCAGCGCTCCGATGTGCACGCGGTGGGCCATGAGGTCATCAACCGACTCCGCGAGGCGACTGTGGCCACCACCTACCACCTCGAGGCGTATCTCTCCCACCATTCTCGGGACGGCCTGGACCCCAGTTCGTTGCGTTCCGCCATCCAGGAAGGGGGCGGACGGGTCCTGGAGAGTGGCCTCAAGCTACCCGAGAATCTCGATCCGCTGATCGCCCGGACCCTCCAGCACCAGTTTGCTCACCACCTCAACGGGAATACTCCGGGGGAGGCCGGTGTCGAGCCCGCAACGGAAGGCTTGCGCGAACCGGAGCCGGTCGGTTGACCGCTGGCCGTTGGCTGATCACCGGCGCGAGCGGGTTTCTGGGCCGGCATTTGTTGACCCACATGGAGAACGAGGCCGCTGCACCGGAGCTTTTTGCCCTGGTGCGAAATCAGGCGGAGTGGGAGACGATGGAGTGGACCCGTTCCCTCCACCGAGTGCAGACCGTGTCTGGCGCCATCACGGAACCGGAGGTGTGGAAGGATGACCCGCGCCTGTCCGACCTTTCCGGGATCTTCCACCTTGCGGCCCTGGTCCGCCACACCCGCCAACACAGCGACGAGGTTTACTACACCAATGTGGTCGGCACCCGCAACATGGTGCGGCTCGCCGCCCGGCATCGTTGCCGGGTTGTTTTTGTTTCCACCTCTGGTACTGTCGGGTGCTTCCGCCGGCCCCAAGACAGCGCCGATGAGGATGCGACCTACTGTGAACGGGAAGTCTCCGATTGGCCCTACTATCACTCGAAAATCCAGGCGGAGCGGGAAGCCCGGCGGATCGCCGGGGAGTTAGGGGTGGAGTTGGTCATCGTCAGGCCGCCGGTTCTGCTCGGGCCTGGCGATCATCGCTTTCGCTCAACCGGACACCTGATTCGGTTCCTGCGCGGGAAATTGCCCTTCCTGGTGCAGGGGGGGATGCACTACGCTGATGTCCGCGACGTCGCCCGGGCGCTGGTCCGCGCGATGATGCTCAAGAACCCTCGACCGGTCTATCATCTGCCGGGGACGAGCTGCAGCGTCGAAGATTTTTTTGTCGACGCCGGCGTGGCCGCTGGTCGGGCCCCCACCAGTCGGGTGATTTCGTCTCGGTTGGCGTGGTGGCTGGCCCGGCTTACCGCGCCGCTCCACCTTCTGCCCGACCCGGTGGTGGTCGAAATGGCCTCGCGGTACTGGGGCCTCGCCTCCCGCTACGCCGAGCCGGAGCTGGGCTATCGGAGCCGCCCCGGCCAGGAAACGCTGCGGGATACGGTCGAATGGTTACGGATGAACCACCCCCTGCTCCTCGCTCCTGGTCGGCTCAACGCGTCAAGCCCCTGACGCCATGGCCGAGCGGCTTCTTGTTGTCGTTGTCGGAGTCGCCGCTGAAGGGCACCTCGGAACCATAGGGAAATAGCTCCTTGATGCAGCGATGCAACGCCTGGCGCGTGGCATCGTATGGCCAGCGCCACACCCTGCGCCCCTCTCTGCCCGGCACCGCTGGCCGAGAAACACCAATGGCCGTAATTTGACTTCCTTCCCTTTCGGAGTCTCGCGAACCATGCGCCTGTTCTACTTGCTCGGTCGGGCGGTTGCCGCGGGATTCATCCTCGGCGCGGTCTCCAACTGCGCGCCCGTCGATTCGCCCACGTTGGTTGGTCCCGATGGCACGGCTCTCACCGTCGTCGCGGGGGCCGAAGATCCGATAGTCGTTGCGGCGGGAGACCTCGTATGCGGTACCGGCACGCCGAGCAGCGATCCCTGCCAGGACGATGCTGTCGCCGCGCTGGTTGGCGCTATCAATCCCTCAGCCCTGCTGCTCCTCGGCGACATCCAATACGAGAACGCCACGCTCTCGGATTTCAATACCTACTACGCCCCGGCCTGGGGCACTTACAGGTCGATCACCTACCCCGCCCCGGGAAACCACGAGTATCAGACCTCGGGAGCGGCAGGATACTTCGACTATTTCAATGGGACCGGAGTGCAGACGGGTCAGGCAGGAGACCGGTCCAAGGGCTACTACAGTTTCAACGTCGGCTCTTGGCACCTTGTCGCGCTCAACAGCAATTGCGCGGTGGTTGGCGGCTGTGGAAGCGGTTCGCCCCAGGAGCAATGGCTCCGCTCCGATCTCGCCGCCAACCCGACGGCGTGTACCCTCGTGTATTGGCACCACCCCCGATTCAGTTCCGGCTCCCATGGAAACCACTCGTCGATGCAGGCCTTGTGGCAAGCGGCGTATGACAATGCCGCAGACCTCGTTCTGGCCGGCCATGATCACGACTTCGAGCGCTTTGCCCCGCAAACAGCAACCGGCGCCGCAGACCCGATTAACGGCCTTCGCTCATTCGTGGTGGGGACCGGTGGCAAGGAAAAGAGAAGTTTTTCGACCATCCGTGCGAACAGCGAATTGCGGAGCAAGACCTCGTTCGGTCTGCTGAAGCTGACGCTGCACCCCACCAGTTACGACTGGCAGTTTGAGCCAATTCCAGGAGACCCGGCGGTAGACTCCGGCACCGGGCAGTGTCGCACCGTTGGCTCGCCGCCGCCGCCACCACCGCCACCGCCACCGCCACCGCCTACCCAAACCACGCTGACGATTCTCCCCAGCGCCGATACCTACGCGTTCCGGGACCGTTCAAGGACGAACTACGGTACGGCAACCGCTCTACTCGTCGACGGTTCTCCAATGGCGCGAAGCTATTTCAAGTTTGACATCTCGGGGATCGGATCCAAGTCCGTCGTCAGCGCAAAATTTCGGGTTTACGCCTTCGACCCGTCCGACACCGGCGGGCGGCTGCACCGGGTCGGTTCCACCTCCTGGGGAGAAACAACCCTGACCTGGTCCAATGCGCCGGCCTACAACGCCGCGGTCCTCGGTACCATCGGCGCCGTGGTGGTCAACACCTGGTACGAGCTGGATGTAAGGAGCGAAATCAGTGCGGACGGATCCATCAGCTTCGTGCTGGAATCGACCTCTACCAACGGCGCAGACTACCGGTCCCGGGAGGCCGGCTCGACCACGGCACCTCGCCTGGTCATCGTCCTGCAATAGGCAAAGCAACCCCGCGGTCCGGCGGGACCGCGGGGCAGCTCCGGTGGGCCACCAGGGTGGTACCGCGCAGGTGGACCATCGGGAGTCGGGCCGCCATTTCGTTGAGCGCCCGAAAAACTCCGGGGCATTCCGGGGAGTAGTCGTGCCAGAGCACCAGCCCACCCGGCCGGACCATCCGAAGCGCCTTCGCAGAATCACTGACCACATACGAGTAGGCATGTGAGCCGTCTACGAAGACGACATCACAGGTGCCTGCATACGGAATGTCTTCGAAGTGCTTGCTGTCTCCAAAGAGCTGCACCACTCGGCCTTCGACCTCTGTCCCAGTGTAACGAAAGCTGGTGAACCGGGATTCCTCCTTCGCATATGCTTCCGCAGTTCGATCATCCCCCGCAACGGCTTGGTACTGGTCCAGCCGTTCCGGGTCCAGGGTCAGCGTCGTTACCGTCCCGCCCGGCGGCTGATTGCGGGCCCAGAGGTAACTTGTCTTCCCGGTGCAGGTGCCAAATTCAAAGAGCGTTCGGGCGTCCTTTGCCAGCACGGCGAGGATCCACGCTTCGGTGTCCGAAGTTCCACCCGGAACCCGGATCGTCCCCCGGCCGAGGTAGGTCACTTCGGCCAAGCGAGTAGCCCCGAGCTCGTCGGGAACGAAGCGAGCGTCGAGCGCCTCCACCCCAATTGTTGAAATCGGCCAGCGCCGGAACAGTCCTCGCTGCCGTTGCCGGCCTCGAAGCACCAGCCATTGGTGGGCCGTGATGGCAAGGAGGATTGTGAGTACCGCGATCAGGAGGAGATTCATGAGTTCGCGTTGGAGCAGGGCCGTCAGGAATCGGGTGATGCAGTAGCCCACATGACCGCATCGATGAACCAGCGGTTGCCCAGCCGGGTCAGCACCATCAGCTCCGAAATCAGCCCTTGGATTGGTGCGCCGACGGCGTTGAATTCGGACACGGAGTAGGCCCGCGCTGTCACCCCGAGGAGATGTACCTCAATCGGGCCGGGCTTCCGGTTGATCGCCCGGGCCCATCGTCCCCGGAAAGCGAGATATTCAGTTTGGTCCTCCTTCATCCGATGGTTCGAACCACTGCCACCGAATCCCCGGACCGGGGTTGGGCCGATACCGGCGGAGCCATCAGGAGCAGCAGGAGAACGAAGGAACGGTGCTGCATGCGACCCTCTCGTGATTGTCACCCCTCAGGGTGTCGCTCGGCCGTGCCTCTCATAACGATCGGCACCACATGCCATAGACTCGTGTTGCAGCCCCTTGCCGCCAACGCTTCTTCGGAAAACTAGGGAATCGGAATTCGAAAAAGCCGCTGCAGCAGCCACTCCCCACCGGGCGGGTGGACCCACTGGGCCACGAATTTCCCGTGCTGTTCGCTGACCGGCTGACCCGGAAATGCAAGGCGTTCGAAGTAGGAGCCCCAGTACAGTGCTGTGCGCCCGAAGATTTCAATGGTGTCGGGGCTCGCCGTCGCCGAGTCCACCCGCGCCCCGGAAAATGAGGCGATAAACGACCGGATCGAGTCCCGGCCCCGGATCGGCATGATCCCGGGCTCGAACAGCGTCGCACTCTCGGTAAAGAACGCCGCGATGGAATCGGGGTTGACTGAGCGCGCCGCCACTTGATACCTCTCCATTGCCTCGACCACCTGGCGGCGGGTTTCGGCGTCGGTTGGATAATCCTCGTTGGTAGGCCCCGCGCAGCCGGTGAGCGACACGGCAAGAATCAGTTGGCGCCTCATACAGCCACCCCCCTCGGGGATAATGTAGAGAAGCCGTGCCCCCTCTGCCAGCGTCTGCTCGGTGGCGGCGAGCGCAGGTTATGGCCAGGTGGCCCGGTCACCCGATCAGGTGGAGGACGCGAACGCCCCAGCCGACCAGCGCGATCGGAATGGGGAGGAGGGTCAATCCGACGGCGAAAGCAAACCCGTAGCGAAAGATCGTCGGGCCCACAGCGGAGTAGTTCGGCCCGAAGCGACGGCAGACCAGGGTATCAACGATCGGGCCGAGGCAGAAGCAGAGGTTTGCGAGCACAGCGTACACCACCACCAAGGCCAACGGTGCCCCCAAGTGAACCGGGGATGGGGGCAGGGCGGCGATGAGATTTGCTATCGCCAAGGTCATCAGCCCGGTGCTGCCGACAGCCAAGTTGTAGGCGAGCCGTCGGGCTTCCCACCAGCGAATGATTGACCCGGTGGTCTGCGATGGGTACGGCATCCTGAAGAAGAACTTGGTCACTGCGGACATGGGCCGCCCTTCCGGGTGTCTCTGCGTTTCACCAACTACTTTATACCACAAAGCACGCTAGCACAAGCCTACGCCCCCTCGGCCCGGCTATCGTCCCCGCAACCCCCGCTCGGAGTTCCCCTGATGACCCGCCCCCGCCCGATCCTCTTGGCCTCTGCCCTCGCCTTCACGGCCGGCGCGGGGGTCATGTGGGCCCAGCAGCAGGCCCAGAACAGCACCCGCCGTGTACCTCAATTCGAAAACGACCACCTGCGAGTCTGGAAATCCATCATCCTGCCCAAGCAGCCGCTTGCCCTGCATCGCCACGAGCATGGACGGGCCCTGATCGCCCTGGTCGGCGGTCAGGCCGACGTCGTCGACCAGGACGGCAAGGTCCTCAACAGCTACCAATGGGACAGCGGCAAGGCGTATTGGCTCGGGGCCGATCCCCCCGGACAAATGCACGCCGACGTCAACAATTCATCCCAGCCCATCGAAGTCATCGTGGTCGAGCTGAAGAACGACCGATAAGTGGGCGTGAATACGTCAGGGGCGGTCCCGCGCTTCGCGAGCCGTCACACCTCGCACTGCGCCTGCAATCATCCGGTTGACCCCGGCGAGGGAGAGCCCTCCCGGATCGTTGGGCGGAATTGACGCGAGTCCGAGGGCGGACGCTTTCGGATACCGTCGAAATATCTGCTCGAAGAGCGCGGCCAACTCCACGCTCGAGGGTCCGTCGGGTACCCTGTTATGGTGGCCGGCGACTTCGCTCGGGTCCAACACGTCCAGGTCGATGTGGATGTAGATCTTGTCGGTCAATCGGTCGAGCCGGTCGAGCTGGGCAAAAACCGCCGCTGAACCGTTCCTCAAGTCCCCGACGCTTACCTGCTGAATGCCGGAGCCGCGGAGCAGTTCCTGTTCCAGCGGGTCGGTGAGTCGAACACCTCCCATGACGATGTGAGCGTCCATGAGCGGCGGGTCGAGATGAGCGTCGAGGCGCATTCGCTGGAGTGCGCGACCGGTGGCCACCGCCACCGGCATTCCACCGAGTGATCCGCTCCGGGTTGTCTCGGGCGTGTTGAAATCGGGGTGCGCGTCGAGCCAGAGCATGCCAATCCGGATTGGCACGCTGGTGGGTCCGGAGTGCTGCAATCCCGCCACCAGCCCCGGCATCGACGGGCAGGTGGCGAGCAGTCCCACAGTGAAATAGCCCTCGCGCTCATTCGCGGCAACGGCGTCCGCCAAGTGCCCCAGCGCCATCCCCAGGCGCTTCCATCCCCCGTATTCGGCGTTTTCCTCGGGCGTGAGCGTCACCTCGTGCACCCGGAATGCGGCACCGATCGCACCGATCAATTGCTGGACTCCGCCGGTCGCCATGGTTCGCGGGCCGGCCGACGTGCCGGTCGGCGAAAATGGCTGCTGAACCAGCGCAACTCGAACCTTGCCGTCGGCACCGGTGTACCGTTGCGCTCCTCCCGGTACCGGGAGGACCAGGGCCAGAGCCAGCGCGAGTGCTGTCGGTGTCCGCATCGGTGAATCCTCAGGCCGTCCTAACGGGCTCTGCGAGTCAGGCGCACGCCCGGCGCGCCGCAGCCCGGTACCCCAGAGATCGCGCATCGGCTTCCGGACGGAATCGTCCCCGCTTGGTCTGCCCGTACAGCCTGCTGTCCGGACAATGATAGAGGCCCGATTCGGTGTTAATCCAGACCTCGCCCGGGGTCAGCGGCCGGAGCGGAAGTGGCGGGTCGGGCTTGGGGGAACATGCCGTCCGTTCCGCAGCGCCATTACCGCGAGCACGCGCTGCGGCTTCCGACATGTACTCGCCGTCGTTGGTGGTTCCGTAGAACCGGCTGCCGGGGCAATGGTAGATCCGGTTATTGGTATTGACCCAGACCGTCGTTTGGAGCGGCCTGGGGGGTGGAATGGTTCTCGCCTGGGCCAGGGCACCGGATGTGAAAACCGGCGAGAGGGATACTACGAGGAGCAGGCGCCAGCCCCGGGCAATGCGCGGCTTGGGTTGCTGTTGCCTCGCGAGGAGGGCCGCCGCGAATTCGCGGGCCGATTCAAACCCCACGGAGAAACCTGGATTCAAGGACGCACCGGAACGACTCGGAGTACCCGACCGGTGGGACTGTCGGTCAGGAGGTACAGCAGCCCGTCCGGTCCCTGCTGCACATCGCGGATTCGCTCGCCCAGCTCACCGAGATATCGCTCCTCCTTCACCACCCGGCCGTCTTCCAACTCCAGTCGCACCAAGGCGCCTGGTGTCATGGAGCCAATGAACACACTGCCCTTCCAGCCCGGGTACCGATCACCGGTGTAGAAGGCCATTCCCGATGCAGCGATGACCGGATCCCAGTAGTAGACCGGCTGCTCCATGCCGGGCTTTTCGGCTCCCTCCCCGATCCTGGCGCCGGAGTAATCGATGCCGTAGGTGATGACCGGCCAGCCGTAATTCTTTCCCGCCTCCGGATGGTTCAACTCGTCTCCGCCCCGGGCACCGTGCTCCGCGGTCCACAGCTGTCCGGTTTCTGGGTACAGCGCCGCGCCCTGGATGTTCCGATGTCCGTACGACCAGATTTCCGGCAATGCGCCAGCGCGAGAAATGAACGGATTATCCCGCGGCACAGTCCCGTCGGCGTTGATCCGCATCACCTTTCCCATCCCGGCCGAAAGGGCCTGAGCGCTGTCGGGATAACTCTGCCTGTCGCCCTGGGTAATGAACAGGGTGCCGTCGCGCCCGAAGACAAGACGAGCGCCGAAGTGGCCGGCCCCCCGCAGCTTGGGCCGCTGGCGGTAAATCACCCGGACCTCCTCGAGGCCGACCTCGGTCAGGCGTCCCCGTGCCACCGCCGTACCGGCGGTGCCGCCGTCTCCGGGCTCGGCAAAGGAGAGGTACACCAGACGGTTTTCGACGAAACGGGGATCGATCGCTACATCGAGGAGTCCCCCCTGCCCACGGGCAAACACGGTGGGAACGCCGGTGAGTGGCGCGGAGAGGCTGCCCTCGGGAGTGACAATTCGCAATCGGCCGGGCCGTTCAGTGACCAGCATCCGTCCATCGGGAAGGAATGCCAGCCCCCACGGGTGCTCCAAACCGCTCGCGACCGGCTCGGCGCGAACAACGCCGCCGGTTGACGGCGGCGTTGGCGATCGGGGAGCCGGACCCTGGGCTGGAGTCGCCTCGCACGCCAACACGGCAATACCGAAAAACACCGTTGTCTGGATGGACCGCATGACCAGCTCCTTGACGCGCGATTTGGAAATGCCAGGGGAGGTGCAATGCAACGTTAATCCGGTCCGCCCAAAGATACCCGATGGGGCGCCGGCGGCGACTCACGCAATCTCGTCCGTCATCGACGATTGGGGTCGTTCCGGCCGCCGCCGCCCCCCACTAGCACTGCAACGCTGATTCGCGCGGCGTAGTGCGAAAGGCAGATGAATGGATATCGGCCAGGAGCCAGCACCGGGACGACAAATTCGTAGACGGCATCATCGAGGATGAGAAGCGGACTGGGGGGTGGGCCAAGTTTGTCTCCAGGATCGCGGCGGAAGCATGCTCCGCGTACCGCCAACGAAGCGGAGGCACGCCGAGCAGCGGTCAGCGGCGAGTGTCGCCGCTGCCGGTCACGGGCGACCCTCCGGGGGTGAACACCTCCACCGCGAGGGTGAAGCTGCGTTGTTCCGTCGGGTGCAACGCGCCCACACCGACCACCTGTCGGGAGACTTCCTCTCCCCGCTCATTTCGAATGGAAAACATCACCGAATATTCCCACGCTTCACCGACGCTCGGGTGGCGGATCGTGCCCTCCACCCGAAGCGGCGAGAAGCTCGGGACGGCTCGAATCGCCGCCTTGGGATCGAATCGCAGATGATGCTTGCACGCCGGGCAGACCGGCGCACTCTCGAGGATCGTCGCCTTGCAGTGCGGACAATTGCGCGTCGCGCCGGCTGCGCCTTGCTTCAGCCCGTTCATGGCGCGACGCCACTCTCCATCGTCATGCCGGAAGCGCTGACCTTCTTGTCGTCCCACCCGAATTCAACCTGCCCGCGCATCCGGGAGCCCGCCGCAACGGTCAGTGAGCCCGCTTTCAGGTTCCCGTTCAGGATTCCCGTTTCGAGCAATTCGACCCGCGAGGCCGCATCTATATTCCCCTCCAACTCACCACCGATCACCACCGTATTGGCCCGCACGCCCCCAGTGAGCTTGGCGCCGGCATCGATGGTGAGATTGCCCTGCACGTTTACGTCCCCCTGGAATCGGCCTGCAATGCGGACGTGACCGGATCCCTCGATCTTGCCATCGATGGTCAGGCCGTTGGCAATCACCGATTCCTTCATGTCGCGTTCCATCGGTCGGCGCGGGGAGTCAAAGCCGGGTGAAAAATCCGAACGGGCGTCGGCATCTCTTTTCGCCAGCGGATCCGGCAGGGGGGGCAGGGACTCCTTCTTCACCGACGTCTGATCTTTCCAGATGGCCATGGCTCACGGTTCCTGTTGAAAAGGCGGGGTACCAACTGAGTGAAACACTCCAACCCAAGATAGACGATTCTGGCAGACTCGGAAGGTACCGACCGGTTTTAGGTCAGCTGCGAGCGAACGGGCTGTCAAGTATTGTCACTGCCTCACGGGTGCGCCGCTGCTATCGCTTGGTCCCCGGTCGGGTCAACCGCAAGAAATGGGATTTTTCCACCAGTTCGTGAAACACCAAAATGGCAATCTGATCGAAGGCCGCCGCAAGCAGGCCGGCGCCCGACCCAACCAGCAAGGCGAAGCCGTAGGCGTGAAGGTATCCCACCGTGTACATCGGGTTGTTCAGATAGCGATAGGGCCCGGGTGGATCGAGGGGGACAGGTGCGACCGGCACGAAGAAGTTGTGCCAGTAGTAGGCGGAATGACCCAGGCGGGCCGCCGCCCAAAACTTGATCGAGATGCCGATGAATATGCACACGAGCCCCGCGCCGGCCAGGACCATCAACGGCAGATCCCAGGGAAGGGTATCCCGGGTTACGATGCACAGGAGCACGAAGCTCGCCGCATCGTTGTTCATCAGAATCGACGCGAACCGCCGGAAGCGACGAAATCCCGGCTCGACTCCGTGGAGCCGGGTGAAGGCCTGATGCCGGTCCTGCCGGGTCAACGCCACCCCGACCCCGATCACGTAGGCCAGGCGGCTGGCGACATGGTAAACGACGGCAGCGGCTGTCCACATACTCAGCCGCCAGCCCCGGCCATCGTATTCAACTTCGTAATGGTCGACCAATTCCGGGAAGTGACCGCATCGCCAAGCGTGCGACCGATCCGCTTGGCCAGGCGACTCTCGAGAATCCCGCCGGCACACCAGAGATAGGACGCACGAGATCCAACGGCCAAAATATCAGGAGCCCAGTCCTCGGCGGCCAACGGCAGCAGGCGATTCCGATCGGCCGGGTTGGCCAGGATGGCGATGAGCAGGCGGCTTGGATCGACGGCGACCTTCTTGAGCGGGTTATTTCGCACGATCTCGGCGAGCTCCGCAACAGTCAGCACCGTCACCCGGGACATGACACCCAACTGCGCGGCGACCTCCTCCTGGATACGCACCGCGGAGGTCCCGCGGACTCCTCGCGGCGCCGTGAAGAGGACGTTGCCGCTGTTGAGAACCGTCTGAACGTCGAGGTAGCCCAAGCCGGTGATCAAGGTCCGCAAGTCGGCCATGGCCACCCGCTTGGCCTTGCCGACGTTGATCCCCCGGAATAGCGCGAGGTGTGTGGCCGTCATCCTGAACCCGGATGGGTGATCGATGAACCTGATCGTCGATCGTGTCCCTGGTACCGCGGAGAAGCGGGCGCGGCGGCATCGGCCACTTCCGGTACGCCCGGCCCTTGGGTCTCAGGGGGACCCAAGGGTCGCCGTCAAGGTCACCGGAACGCTGGCCAGCGCCTTGGAGATAATGCAGTTCACCTTTGCGTCGGCCGCCAGACGCTGGAATTCCTGGTCCGGGAGGCCCGGAACCTCTCCATGTGTGGTAAGATCGATGCTGGTGATGCCAAACCCCTCTCCCACCTTGTTCAAGTGCACTACGGCGTGGGTCTCGAGACTTCGGGGAGGATGACCGGCCGTGGTCAGGCCGAGCGCAAGGGCCATCGAGAAGCACCCGGCATGGGCGGCGCCGAGCAACTCCTCCGGACTGGTGCCCGGCGTCCCCTCGAAACGCGTCTTGAACGAGTACGGACCCTCAAAAGATCCGCTTCCGAGGCGAATAGAGCCGTTTCCGGCGCGAAGATCGCCGTGCCATTTTGCGCTCGCCTTCTGATCCATGGAAATCGCTCCTGTCTGGTGGTCAATCTCAGTGAACCAGCATATCAGTCGGTTGCCCTGGGCCTCGGGCGCCAAACCTGGGGCCCCAGCCCGGCGGCCAAGCCGCAAGGCATCACGGCAATCGTCGTAACTCGAGTTCCGATATGATGAATCCAAAACCAGGCCAACCACCGGAGGCGACGGACCGCTCGAACCACGCCCGCGCGCGGACTCGGTCGCCCCGCACCAGGTACCAGTTGCCGATGCCGAAGCTCAAGGTCGCGATCTGGACATCCGCCGTGTCTGCGGCGGTGATCACCTGTTCGGGGGCACTCAGTCCGCGGTACAGCTTGAGACGCTGGGCATAGGCATTGTTCGTCGGGAGCGAGTCGGGTCGCCGGTCCAACATGGCCTTGGCCTCGGCGGTCTTTCCCGCCCGCGAAAGTGACATCCAGAGCCAATCGGTAGCCCCAGCCAACTCGCCCGCATCCGGAGCGCGCTGCTGCGCCTGGGCAAAGGCATCAGCGGCTGCCTCGAAATTGCCCCGGGCAAAGCGGACAATGCCGAGATGATAGAGGATGCCGTAGTTCTTGCCATCGAGCGCATTGCCCCGGGTCAGGTCGTCCATCGCCCGGTCGAATTCTCGCACCGAGAGGAAGCGATGGCCTCGCCACCGATACAGCATCGGGTGCTCGGGCGCAAAGGCGAGTCCTCGAGTGAACGTTTCGATGGCTTCCCGGAACTGGCGGGCACCCGATTGGGCCACGCCGAGCTGGATGATCCGGTCCACGTTGCGCGGGTCGGCGGCGAGGGCCGTCTCGGCGCGTGCGATGGCGCCGGTATCCTGCTGGGCCCGGTATTCGACACCCGCCGGTGAACGATACTGTACCGTCTGCCCACCGAGTGGCCCTGCTGTCAGTGTCCACGTCGCGAACCCCGTGGCGAGCACTCCCAATCGTGTAGCCGTCATCGAGTCGCAGCTCCAGGTTGAAAGAAGGCCGCCCGCAACGGGACCCTGGTGAAACGCAGGGGGGAGGAAGTGAATCCGTCAAGGATCCCCGCCCAGTCCTGCATAGTAGCCCACCACCCGATCGTGCGCTCCCGCCCGCGTGTAGATATCGGGCACCCGAGACGCGATCAGGTCGGCGATAACCAGTGCCACTGCTTCGGGAGCTTGCGAGTCCGGCAATTGCCGCGAATCGGGGCCGCCGTATCGGGCGTTTTTCCCAAAATCGGTACGGACGACTCCGGGTGAGACCAATGAAAACTGGATGCCGGGGTGGGTTTGTTGAACCTCGACACGGAAGTTTGCCGTGAGCGCGTTCAAGAAATGCTTGGACCCGTTGTAGGCCGATCGAAAGATGGCGTGGGGTATCCGCCCCAGCATCGAGGAAATATTGATGACGTGGCCGGCATTCCTGCTTTTGAAATGCTCCAGTACCTCCTGGGTTCCATAGAGCGCGGATTTCACGTTCACCCGCATCATTTCGTCAATGTCCTCGTCGGTGAGCCGCGAAGGCGGACAGGTGAGCCCCTGCCCCACATTGTTGACCCACACGTCGATTCGACCAAAGCGGACCAACGCGGATTCAACGACTCGGCGCATGTCGTTTCGTACCGTGGCATCCGCCACGACAGGATACGCCAGTTCTCCACAGCGCTCGGCCACGGCACGTAGCGCGGCCTCCCGCCGTGCCACCAGGGTGAGCCGGGCACCCCGGGCTGCGAGAAGCTCAGCAAGGGCTGCTCCGATACCACCGCTGGCACCGGTGATGACCACGACGGTGTCGCGCACCTTGCTTCCTCTCTGGCAGGGCCGGCCCCCAGGATGTGGTACTACGGACTGGTGCCGATGGTATCCTCGATGGCCCGTCGTGCCTCCGCGCTGTCTCGAAGGGCAGTGGCCTTCTTCACCACTGAGGCGCCGGGCAATTGCGACGCGCCGACAATACTGTCGGACTCTCGCTGGGTCCGGGGAGCGGCGGCCTTCTGGCTCCCGGAGCAGGAGAGTCCGGACAGGAATACCGCAAGCAGTAGAGCCGGAGTCCATCGCGTGGTGGGGTGGTGGTGCCGGCGCTGGAACGCAATCTTCATGGTGAACCGGAGGCCCCGATCGTGGTCACGATCTGAATTGTCTTGTTGCGCAGCGGCAATTTGCGCTGCATGACCTTGGGCTGTGCCTGGAACTCATGTACTGCTGCCCGGAGTTCCACCGCCGTCAGCGGCCGATAGGCAAAGACGTCGTAGGTGACGTTGTAGTCCCCGTCGTGCAGTGAGGTTACGATGTTTGGTTCCCGCATCGGCGGCATCCCTCTGGTGCCTGCTCAAGGGTTTCAGGCGAACCCCGCCAGTGCACTGCACGGCGCTTCCAGGCCTGCCCCAGTGACGGCCGGCGGTTGGCCCATTGGCCGCTACCGAGGTCCCTTCCGTCCCGCCCCGGTCACAAGATATCCGGTGGCGGCTGAGGCGGTTAGGGGTTCGAAGTCCGTGTCGGCCACCCCGGGCGACTCCTCGGGCACCCGCCCCACCTCAGCGCGGGGTTGGGCACTATTATCCCACGATGATCACAATATCCCGAGCCTGCATTGCCGCTCTTGCCCTGCTCGCACTCACCGCACATCTGGCGCACGCCCAGGCCAAACCCCGCGCCCGCGAGCTCGGCATTCCCCAGGCCGGAACCCCCGGGCCTCTCAACGCCATCACCGACGTCGCCGGCGTCGAAGTCGGCACCGTCACCTTGATCCGAGGCGGCGGAAAAATCGAGATTGGCAAGGGGCCGATCCGGACCGGCGTCACCGCGATCCTTCCCCGCGGCAAAAACTCCGGCACCCCCGTATTCGGCGCCTGGTTCACCCTCAACGGCAACGGCGAAATGACCGGCACCACCTGGCTGGAGGAATCCGGCTGGCTCGGCGGCCCGGTGATGATCACCAACACCCTTTCGGTCGGCGCGGTACATCACGGCACCATCCAGTGGGCGGTGAAACATCACCCGACCTGGGACTGGGCTCTCCCCGTGGTGGCCGAAACCTGGGACGGCGGCCTCAACGACATCTCCGGCCAGCATGTCACCCCCGAGCATGCGATGCTGGCCATCGACTCGGCTCGCAGCGGCCCAGTCACCGAGGGCGCCGTCGGTGGTGGCACCGGCATGGTGTGCAACGAATTCAAGGGCGGCAACGGCACTTCCTCCCGCCGGATCCGCACCCAGAACAGGGACTACACCGTCGGCGTCTTGGTGCAGTGCAACTACGGCCGCCGCGGCCGCCTCGAGGTGGCCGGCGTGCCGGTGGGGCAGGAAATCCCCGACCTCCTCCCCTGCAAGGTGCCGTTCCCCGACGGCAGTTATGGCAACCCCGACCGCGCCGCCGCCCCCTGCGGCGCCAACGCCGGCACGCCGCAGGAGGAGGTGGGCTCGATCATTGTTGTCATCGCCACCGACGCACCGCTGCTCCCCACCCAGCTCAAACGGGTCGCCCGACGCGCCGGGCTCGGCATCGGGCGCATGGGTGGCATCGGTGGCAACGGCTCTGGCGATATCTTCATCGCCTTCTCTACCGCCAACGCCGCCGCCGCTGTCGACAGTGGCCTTGCCTCCGCGGTCTTCATCTCGAATGACGCCATCAACCCGGTCTTCGAGGCCGCGGTGGACGCGACCTCCGAAGCGATCCTCAACGCAATGCTTGCGGCGGAGACCATGACCGGAGCGGACGGGTATCGGGTTTTTGCGTTGCCGCACGACCGGCTGATGGCCGCGCTCAAGAAGTACGGACGGGCCAAGTGAAGCGGAGCGGCGAGAAACTTGTAGGGGGAGGAGCGCGATGCGCGGTGCGCTGGTTGGCGTGTGTCGCGGCAATGTTGGGGGCATGTGCGCCTGGCCCCAGCGGCCCCATCCCGGTGCCCACCCCCGACGATTCTGCCGTCCACGTCACCCTGCTCCACATCAACGACGTCTACGAAATCGCCCCAGTGGAGGGGGGCAAGTCCGGCGGGCTGGCCCGGGTCGCCACCGTGCTGAAACGCCTCATGGCCGCCAACCCCAACACCCGGATGACTCTGGGCGGCGATTTCGTTTCCCCCTCCGCCGTCGGCACCGCCCGGGTCAACGGCGAACGTCTCGCTGGACGGCAGATGATCGCGGCCTTGAACGCCGCCGGGCTCGACGTTGCCACCTTCGGCAATCACGAGTTTGACATCTCCGAGGCCCAGCTCGGGCAGCGGATGACCGAGTCACGCTTTGCCTACGTGTCCAGCAACGTCACCGACTCGCTGAATCGCCCCCTGCTGGGCGCCCAGCGCCATGTCATCCTCCGCTTCGCCGATGCCCGAGGACGAACCGCCCGCATCGCCATCGTCGGCGCGACCATCGATCAGGTACGAAAGCCCAATCTCCGCTACCGGCCACCGATCGCGGCACTCCGTGAAGAACTCGCACTGCTCAAGGACAGCGCCGACGCCTTCGTCGCCCTGACCCACCTCCGGCTCCAGGACGACGCCGCGCTGGCCGATTCACTTCCTGAACTCGATCTGATTCTGGGGGGCCATGAACACGAGAACTGGGTGATCCAGCGCGGTTCCCGACTCACCCCGATCATCAAGGCCGATGCCAATGTCCGTTCAGTAGCGATTGTCGACCTCGCCGTCCGGCCTCGGGGCCGTGCGGCCGTCACCTGGCGCGTCGTCCCCATCACCGATTCGATCCCCGAAGAGCCTGTCGTCGCCGCCGAGGTCGTCTACTGGACCGATCTGGCCTATGCGGCGTTCGAGAAGGATGGGCTGCAGGCTCGCCGGGTGGTGACCACGCTGCCGGTGCCGCTCGATGCCCGTGAAACGATTATCCGAAACCAGGAAAACACCTTCACCCGGATGCTCACCGCCGCGTGGCTCGCCGAGGCGCCCGATGCCGAGGTGGCGCTGATCAACAGCGGCTCGATCCGGCTGGACGACATTCTTCCCGCCGGCCCAGTGACGGAATACGACGTGATCCGTCTGCTGCCGTTCGGCGGCAAGGCGGTGCTGGTGGAGATGACCGGGTCGCTGCTGAAGCGCACCCTGGAGCAGGGCGACGGCAACCGCGGGCTTGGGGGCTTCCTCCTCCGCGCCAACGCCGAGCGCACCCCTGAGGGGTGGCGGGTGGGCGCGGCGACAATCGACACGCTGCGGCGCTACAAGGTGGTGACCACCGATTTCCTGGTGAGCGGAGGGGAACAGAATATGAGCTGGCTCAGCGAGCGAAACCCCTCGCTCGCCATGGTGCGGATCCTGCGCGATATTCGGCTGGTGGTGATCGACGAACTGGTGCGACGCTACTCCCGATAGAAGCGGCGTTTGCAGCACTCCCCTCGCTTGAGAAGACGATGTACCAGCCGACGCTGATGGGTGGGGTGCTGCTGGTCTACCTCCTTGCGCTGCTGCCCTGGCTGGCCTATCGCAGCGCGCTCCGAATGCGGGCCGCCCGCACCGGGGCGCCGCTCCCCGGCAGCGACCCGCTCCCGCCGCTCACCGGGATCCTCAGCGGCACCCTCACCTTGCTCATCGCGCTCTTTCTGATGGCGTGGTTCGCCGGCCGCGGCTACCAATTCGACCTTTTCTGGTACGAGTCGATCGGCCTCAAAGAGATCGCTGCCGGCGTCGCCGCGCTGGCGGGATATTTCGTGCTCCGGGTGGTGAGCCGGGCCATCCGCACTCCCGAAGAGCGCAGGACGATGGCGGTCCGCCAGTTGATGCCCCGCACCCGGAACGAGTGGGTCCTCTACATTCTGGTTGGGCTCGCGGCGGGGATCGCGGAGGAGTCGGCCTATCGCGGCGTCGGGATGTACGCCCTGACGCTGGTCACCGGGAGTCCGTGGGTCGGGGCAGTGGGGATGTCGGTGGCGTTCGCGCTGGCGCACATCACCCAGGAGTGGAAAAGTGCCGGCATCGTTTTCTTCATGGCGCTCCTGACCCATGCGCTGGTGGTGGTGACGAACACGCTGGTGGTGGCGATGGCGGTGCACGTGGTGTACGACTGGCTGGCGGCGCTGCTGTTGGTGCGGGAGATGAGAGCCGAAGCACCCGAGGCCGGTTAACGCCCCAGGCCGGCCGGTGCCCGCGCCTTTCCGACCGCGCCGGCAAGCCCCAGCAGCGCGAGGAGGTACGGCATCATCAGAAAGAATTGATACGGCACCGAATACCCCATCGCCTGCAAGGCGAATTGCAGGGCGTTGGCTCCGCCAAAAAACAGGGCCGCGAGGAGCACACCGAAGGGGTGCCATCGGCCCAGAACCACAATCGCAATCGCAATGAAACCCCTGCCGGCAGTCATCTTCTCGGCAAAAGTGCCAACCTGGGCCAGCACCAGCGTCGCACCGGCCAAGCCGGCCAGCGCACCACCGGTCAGGGTGGCGGCCACCTGGACCGCGCGCACCGGCACCCCCGCCGCCCTCGCCGACTCCACCGATTCCCCAGTCGCCCGGAGCGCCAACCCCGGCTGGGTCCGAAACAGAAACCACCAGACCAGTGGAACCAGCAGCCACGCCAGGTAGCCGAGCAGTGGCTGCACGAAGAGCGCCGGGCCGAGGATGGGTATCGCCGAAAGCCCGGGAATCGACACTGCGGGCAAGGTGGGCAGCGAAAGCCCCGGACCGGCCGCTCCGAAGGCGGTGCGGGAAATCGCGCCGGTCAGCCCGACCGAAGCAAGGGTGACGGCGGTGCCGGTGATGATCTGATCCGCCTGGGCTCCGATTGCCACCGCAGCAAAGAGCGCCGCAACCATCACGCCCGCGACCATCGCCATCACCACTCCATACCACGGTCCGCCCGCTGCCGCGCCCAGCGCCGACGCCAGCGCGCCGGCCAGCATTGCCCCCTC
This sequence comes from Gemmatimonadales bacterium, assembly GCA_031402135.1. GTDB lineage: Bacteria > Gemmatimonadota > Gemmatimonadetes > Gemmatimonadales > GWC2-71-9 > JABFSM01. The sequence goes on from JANNSC010000135.1 coordinate 30,910, forward strand.
GACTCCCAAGTTGATGACGCCGGCCTTTTCGCTTATCAGCTCGCCGGTGGCCGCCAGCAGCAACGGGGTGGAAATCCGCACCGCCGCGGCGAGAAAGCCAACCAGCACCGCACTCTCCTCGATCATGGTCGGCTCCCCGCGGCGGCCCTTCGGCGCAGTACTACCTCCGCCAGCACAATCACCAGGATGATTGTCGCTTCCGCCACCTGGACCGCGACCGCCGGCACCCCAGCCTCGCGCTGCATGCCCTGCGCACCCGCCTCGAGACCGCCGAACAGGAGTCCGGTGAACAGAATGCCCAGCGGATTGAGTCGCGCCAGCAACGCCACCGCGATCGCGGTGAAGCCGTAACCCGGAGAAAGATTCTGGAAGAGCGCGTAGGTGACTCCGCTGATCTCGACGCCGCCACCCAGTCCCGCCAGCGCCCCCGACCAGAGCAAGGCAATGCCGATCACCCGCTTGACCGGAATGCCTCCGCTCAGTTCGGCCGCCAGGGGGCCCAGCCCGACCGCTCGCAGCCGAAAGCCCCACGCTGTGCGGGTGAAGAGCGCCCACAGGAGCAACGCCAGCAGAATTGCCAGCACCAGGCCAAGATGGAGGCGGGTATTCCCGAAAAGAGGAAGACGGGCAGCGGCGGCGATCGGATCGCTCTGCGGGTAGATCCGCTTCGACTCCTGCAACGGCCCCGTCACTGCGTAACTCACCGCCGCCTCGGCGACGAAGTTGAGCAACAGCGTCGAGATCACCTCGAGGACCCCAAAGCGGAGCTTGAGCAGAACCGGGAGCGCCATCCAGACCACTCCCGCCACCGCAGCGGCCAGCCACACCGCACCAATGGCGACCGGCCCCGGCCACCCCGCCGCATGTACCCCCACCCAGGTCGCCGCGATGGCGCCGGCGTAGAACTGCCCCTCGGCACCTATATTGAGCGCGCCGGCACGGAACGCCAGCGCCACGCCGAGTCCAAGAATGATCAGGGGGACCGCCCGGACCAAAGTGGCGGAGCTGAGCGCGTACCACGACCCGAACGAGCCCCGCCACAGCGCGCCCAGGGCAAGAAGTGGATCATAACCCGCCGCCGTCAGCCCGAGGGCCAGGACCAGGAGCCCCACCACCAGTGCCGTCAGCGCCACCGCCCCCGAACGGGCCAAGGCCCCTCTCATCGAACCCCCAGCATCATCTCCCCGACCTGCCGCCGGTCGGCGCCGGGTGGCGCCGCCTGCACTCGGCGTTGATGCACCACCAGCACCCGATGCGACAGCTCCAGCACTTCATCGAGATCGGTGCTGTAGAGCACGACCGCGACGCCAGCGGCCGCCGCGGCACGCAGCCGCGCGTGCACCTCCGCCGTGGCCCGTACATCGAGCCCCCGCGTTGGATTCTCGGCGATCAAGACCCGAGGGCGTCGTTCCAGCGCGCGGGCCAACACCACCTTCTGCTGGTTGCCGCCGGAGAGTGTTGCCGCGGCTGCATCGGGCCCCTCAGCCCTGATGTCGAATGTCGACATCAGTTCCGCCGCGCGTGCCCGTGCTGCCGGCCAGTTCACCTGGAACCCTTTGGCCCAGCGTCGATCCTCGGGAAGGCCCAGCACCAGGTTTTCGGTGATGGAGAACGCCTGGATCAGGCCTTCGGTGCTGCGGTCTTCCGGGACAAAGGCTACCGCAGGGCTATGGATGTACGCCCGAAGCAGTTCACGCTGGCCGTTGCCCACCACGGCAGCGATGCCGGTGATTTCGCCGGAATAGACGGGAACTCCGCCCAGAGCGATTACTTCGCGACGCTCGCGGAGAAGCGTGGCGTTGGCGTCGCCGAGCCCTGCGGTTTCCCTCTGTGCCTGGCCGCCCGTCGAACTCTTCCATCCACCCTCCCCCGCACCGATCATCACCTCCGCCAGCGACCGTTCTGTTTCCAGGGCCACTGGGCCATGCCGCGTCACCACTCCCTGACGCAGGACGGTGACCCGGTCAGCGGCGGCGAACACCTCCGAAAGTTTGTGGGTGATCAGCACCGCCGAACCACCCTCATCGACGAACGCCCGCACCAGGCCGAGCAGCTCCTCCACCTCGCTCGGCGCCAGCACCGCACTCGGTTCGTCGAGGAGCAGGATTGTGGCCCCCGTGGCCAGCGCCTGGACAATTTCGAGCCGCTGGCGAAGTGCCACGGGAAGGGCCTCCACCCGGGCTTTCGGATCGAGCCCCGCCATCAGCCGCTCCCCCAAACGCCCCGCAGTCCAGCTCTTCCGCCGTCCCGCGGCCAGCGTGATGTTCTCTTCGACCGTCAGTGCACCGATGGAGGTGAAATGCTGATGGACCATACCAATCCGCTGGGCCCGGGCATCTCGGGGCGAGCGGAGTGTGACGGCCCGCCCATCCACCCGGACGGTGCCGGCGTCCGGTCGAATCATTCCGAAGGCGATGTGCATCAGGGTGGACTTGCCGGCGCCGTTTTCGCCGAGGAGCGCGTGCACCTCGCCCGAAGCCAGCGCAAAATCGGCCCCGCGCAACGCCTGCACGGGGCCGAACTGTTTCATGATGCCTGAGAGCGCAAGCCGGGCCACCCCGCTCACCGATTACATCCCGGTTGGGTGATCATGAAACTCCCACGGAATTCCGTACTTGCCAGAGAGATGCTCGGCCAGTGCCTTGACCCCCAACGTTTCGGTAGCGTAGTGACCGGCGTAGATGACGTTTACACCGAACTCCATGGCATCGAAATAGGTGTGGTGGGCGCCTTCGCCGGTAATGTAGGTGTCGAGCCCAGCCGCCGCCGCATTGCCGATGCGTCCGCCGGCGCCACCGGTGATGATGCCGATCCTTCGGCACCACTCGGGGCCGCCGGCAATCAGGCGGGCGATTCCGCCGATCTGCTTCACGACACGGTCAACCAGAGCCTGTCGCGACAGGGCGGGATCGAGGGCGCCCTGCACCCCAACCGGCGCTCCTCGATAGCTGTCGAATGATTCCATGGCGGCTAGCCCGATGGCTCGGCCGAGTACGTGGTTGTTGCCGACCTCCGGGTGCGCGTCCAGCGGGATATGGGCGGAGTAGAGGGCGATGTCGTGCTCGAGGAGGGCGGCAAGGCGCCGGTAGCGGCGGCCGGTTACCGGGACGTTACCGTCCCAGAAGAGGCCGTGATGTACCAACAGGAGCGTCCGTGGTGCGCGGGCCCCGGCAATCGTTGCCATGGTGGCATCCACCGCCGCGACAATCCGCTCGATGTGGCCCGAGCGATTCTCTACCTGCAGGCCGTTCACCGCGTTCGGTTCGTCGGGTACCTCCTGAATGCGGAGATACTCGTCGAGATAGCTGCAGATGGTCGCGAGAGAAACACCGGCGGTCATCCGAGAACAATAACCAGCCTCTCACTCCGTACCGAGCGCCACCCCGGCCCTTACTGCAGTGGCTTCAGAGTCCCCGCGATGATGGAATCTGCGGCCGCCCTGAGGCGCGCCTGGAGTGCGGCTGGCAGCAGTGCCACCAGCGCCGGGTTGGCATCGTAGCGCAACACCCCGCCCGCCAGTCCGAAAAGTTCGACCCTGGGGGAGAAGGTCCCGTCCTTCACTTGTTTCGCGATGGCCAGAAACGCGCCGGGAAGGTCGATCACCACCGAGCCCAGCACCCGATCCGGGGCCAGGGCGCTCTGGTCGGCATTGGCACCAAAAGCGAAGGCTCCGGGACTCTCCTTCACCGCTTGAAAGAGTCCCAGCGCCGCCTGATCGGCGTTGTGGTGCAGCATGTCCACGCCCACCCGGATCATGGCCAGCGCCGCCTCCCGGCCCGCCGCTACGTCGTCGAAGGTGTTGAGGTACGCCACCCGGCTGTCCACGCTTGGGTTGACCGCCCGGGCCCCGTTGACCCAGCCTTGATAGCCGCGCTTGATCGGCGGCAGCTCGATGCCCCCAACGAATCCAATCTTGTTGGTCCGGGTCATCCCTCCGGCCACCATGCCGGCAAGGTAGGTGGCCTCCTCGATGCCGAAGACCAGAGGGACGACGTTGCCCGCCGCACTGACTCGTTCTCCCGAGGTGACCACGAAGATCGTTTTGGGATGATTGGCCCCGATCCGTTCGGCCGGGCCCTGGAATTCGAACCCGTGCCCGAAGATCAGGTCATAGCCCTGGGTGGCGTAAGTCCGGAGGGCCTCTTCCTGTTCCCCCGGCGTGCGGGCCTCGACATGGCTCACCGCCGCCTGGAGCGAGTCACCAATCAGGTTCAGGCCAGCGTAGGCACCGGAGTTCCACGCCGCATCGGCAATCGAACCGGGAGTGATAAGGGCGACGCGAAAGGCCGCCGCGCTTGGCTGCTTAACGCAGGCGCTCACCAGCGTGGCGAGGAGGAGAGATGTCCGTGCCAGGCGAGTCATCCGACGTCGCTCACCACACCCTCCATTTTCACTGCTCCGTTCACCTGCCCCCCCTCCTCGATCAGGAGGCGGCGGGTGCAAATATCTCCATGCACGACCGAGGACGATTGCAGTTCAGCACGTTCTTCCGCAGTGATACACCCGTCGACCCGGCCGCCAATCACCGCTTCTCGGGTGACCACATCGCCCTCCACGACACCCCCTTCCGAAATCAGAACCTGATCGCCGGCATGCACGTTGCCGATCACCCTCCCTTCGACCCGGATCACTCCCGCCGCGTGCAAGTCGCCGGAGATTGTCAGATCCTTGGCCACGATCGAGAGCCCGCCCTGCGCCCCGTTGTGGCGCCGGCGCTCGACCGCAGGAATCGTGTGGGAGGCCGGTGCCGAGAAGATTCCCATCAGTGTTCCTCCTTCACCAGCGTTTCGGGATCGATCGATACCCCATTGAGCCGAATTTCGAAATGGAGGTGCGGCGCCGACGACCGGCCGGAGTTGCCGCTCCGGGCAATCACTTCTCCCGCGGAAACTGCCGCGCCCTGCACCGCCAGAATTCGAGAGAGGTGGCCATACATCGACTGATATCCGTCGGGATGCTCCAGGAGAACGAAACGGCCATAGGCCTCATGCTCTCCGGTCTGGAGGATGATGCCCCCGCCAGGAGCACGCACGAGACTCCCCATCGGCACCGCGATATCGATGCCAGGGTGTTCTTCCTGGGTGCTGTCGGCATTTGCCTGCCCCCGGGTGACATAGCCCCGCTGGTCGAGAGGCCAATGCCGGGGGAGCGAGGGTCCGGTCTCGTAGACTGCCGCGGCACCGGGAGGAGTCGCCAGGATTGGAGGCGCCACCGGAAAGGCGCTGCCCAACACCACCCGATCGGGCACGATGTCGGCACCAACCATCCGGCGGAGCCGCTCGTAGCTCGCTTCGACCGAATCGAGTGCCGAGGCGAGGTCTCTGACCCGAAGGTTGTCGGTGCGAAGTCGCTCGACCTCACGCTCCAGTGGGGGCACCCGCGCAGCTTGCCGCGCAATCGGTCCGTAGAATGCAATGCCCAGAATCAGGAGTCCGGTCGCAACCACCACGAGCACCACCGCGGCGCGCACCGCCCACACCGGAGCCCGGTAGGTCCTCGACTGCAGCGCCCCGTCCCGCTGCACAATAATGGAAACGCTGCGGCGCCCCGCGCCGGTGCTCATCCTCCGAACGGCTCGCCCAGAATCAACTCCAGCACGCGGGCAAGGTCGTCATTGGAGTAGTAATGAATGGTCACTGCGCCGCGGCCTCGGCGTCTGGCCGTAACCCGCACATCCGTTTGCAACCGTTTCCGAAGGGCGTCCTCGACCAGCCGGACGTCGGCGCTGGGGTTTCGCGCTTCGGCCTTGGGGCGGCGAATAACCTTGCGAGCCCCCACCGGTCCGTTCACCTGCTCGCCCCGCACCCTCGCCTCGAGATCTCGTACCGACCAGTCGGAGGCCGCGCACTCCCGGGCGAGCCTGGTGATTTCCTTGGGGTCCTCCAGGGCCAAAAGCGCTCTGCCGTGGCCCTCAGAGAGCTTTCGGTGCTGCAGGAGCCCTTGCACCTCCCCGGGTAGCCGAAGCAATCGGATGGTGTTGCTCACCGCGGAAGGACTCTTGCCGACCAAGCGGGCGATCTCTGTCTGCGGAATCGAAAACTCCTCCATCAGCCGTTGATAGCCGAGCCCCGAGTCGATCGCCGAGAGATCGTCCCGCTGGAGATTCTCGATGAGGGCCAAGGTGAGGAGCGAGCGGTCGTCCACGTCCTTCACAATCGCGGGAATGTGTTGCCAGCCCAGCCGCTGGACCGCCCGCCAACGGCGCTCGCCGGCGATCAGTTCGTACCGGCCGTTCGGCCGGGAGCGCACCACCACCGGCTGGAGCAGGCCGGACGCCTGAATCGAGTCGGCAAGTTCCTTCAGTTGGGTCTCGTCAAATTCCCGGCGCGGCTGATACGGGTTGGGCGAGATCGCGGTGACCGGCAGCTCCTTGAGCCCACCGCTCGCTTGCGCTGCTTCCTTCGAAATAGGGCCGAGCAGTGACTCGAGCCCTCGGCCCAGCCGCCTCGTTTCAGTCATGAATGCACCTCTCCCGCCGGGCGGGACGCGTGGCGCGGCCAGTCGGTACCAACCATGGCGTCACCGGACTCGGTGCGCCGCAACAGTTCCTGGGCAACGGAGAGGTAGCTCTTCGCGCCGACCGACTGCACATCGTACATGAGGATCGATTTTCCGAAACTGGGCGCTTCGGCAAGCCGCACGTTTCGGGGGACCACCGTCTTGAAGACCTTGGGCCCGAAGTACTCGGTCGCGTCCTTGGCCACCTGGCGCGACAGTGTGAGTCGGGAGTCGTACATGGTGAGTAACACGCCATCAAGGGCCAGGTCGGGGTTGAAATTCTGCTGGACCAGACGGATGGTGTTGAGGAGCTGGGAGATTCCTTCCAGCGCGTAGTACTCGCACTGAATCGGGATGATCACCGCATTGGCTGCGGTCAGCACGTTGAGGGTGAGGAGCCCGAGCGACGGGGGACAGTCGATGATGATGTAGTCATACGACCCCAGCGCCGGCGCCAGGGCGTCGCGCAGCCGGGTCTCTCGCTGCTCGGCGTTTACCAGTTCAAGTTCGGCACCAACCAGATCCTGTGTCGCGGGGAGAATCGAGAGGAAGGGGAGCTCGGTGTCCTGCTGCACGATCTCTTCGATCGGGCGCCGGTCCACGATCAGGTCGTAGAGCGACGGCCGGTTGGGGTCCTTCTGGACCCCTACCCCACTGGTCGCGTTCCCTTGGGGGTCGGCGTCCACCAGCAGGGTGCGTCGCTCGGCGATGGCAAGCGACGCCGCGAGATTCACGGCAGTGGTAGTCTTCCCTACCCCGCCCTTCTGGTTGGCGATCGCGATGATGCGTGCCATTTGTCTTGATTTATAAGTGTTTGAGTTTAAATAACTTACAGCAGAATTGCAGCCGTAAGCGCCGGCCCAGTGTATCGGAATATACTTGAGAATTCTCTGGCTGCTAGGGGTGTTTTCACGTGAAAAGTTATGGGAGCTTGGCGTTTGGGCCGAAACATGGCCGTGGCTGAACCTGTGGTGTCTGGCAAACTCACCCGGGTCTTGAAAAATGGGGCGTCGGGTCCGGCCAGTTCATGCCGGTTTTCAGTTTCACGTGAAAAGGTGCCCAGCCGGTCGGTTACTCGGTCAGCGCCGCTTCCTTGCTGCGTCGCTTGAGGATTTCCATGACGAGGTTTTGGAGGTCGCTGGGCGAGACTCCGGGGATCCTGCCGGCGTGGCCAAGACTCTCCGGTTGATGTTTGGCAAGCTTTTCTCGAGCCTCGAAGGAGAGGCTATCCAGGGCCTGGAACGCCAGACCTTGGGGAATCCGGAAATGCTCCAGCTCCTCCAATCTCGCCGCAAACTCCCGCTCCCGCTCGATATAGCCACCATACCGAAGCTCAATCGCCGCCCATTCGGATTCCGAGGAATCGGTTTCTCTGCCCATTGTCCGAAGTAGAAGCTCCAAGCGTATACCAGGGCGCTTGGCCAGCTCGGAGAGTCGAACCGGCTCCGTAATAGTCGAGCCCCCAATCCCCTCCAAATGCGGGTTGGCAAGCTCTGGAGAGATTGTCGTTCCCTGAGAGAATGCCATCACCTCTTCTTCGCACAATAGGCGAGCCTGGGCAGCATCTCGCTCTCCCTTCGAGAGCAGCCCAAGCGCCTCCGCCTTGGGGAAAAGGCGGCGCAGGGCGTTATCCTGGCGGAGGAGGAGACGAAATTCTGCCCGGGAGGTGAAAAGCCGGTATGGCTCCTCGACACCCCGGGTGACCAGGTCGTCAACCAGGACGCCAAGAAACGCTTCGTCCCTCCCAAAGGTGATGGCGGGTCGATTCAATGCCGCTGCCGCAGCGTTCAGTCCCGCCACAACACCTTGTCCAGCAGCCTCTTCATATCCGGTGGTCCCGTTTACTTGCCCGGCAAAGTAGAGGCCCTCCACCCCGCGTACCCGGAGGGTGTGGTCCAGTTGGGTCGGCGGGAAATAGTCGTATTCGATGGCGTAGCCCGGTCGAGTCATTTCAACCCGCTCCAAACCGGGGACCGAACGGAGATACTCGAGCTGGACGGTCGCCGGCAACGAGGTCGAGAGCCCGTTCACATACATCTCGGAAGTCTCCAGTCCCTCCGGCTCCAGAAACACCTGGTGCCTCACCGCATTGGGAAACCGCACAATCTTGTCCTCGATCGAAGGGCAGTATCGGGGGCCCCGTCCGCTGATTGCCCCGCCGTACATGGCGGACTCGGCGAGATGTTCGGTGATGATGTCCCGCAACCTCTCGTTGGTGTGGGTCAGGAAGCAGGGCAGTTGCCTGGGATGGTCCGCCCGCTGGTAGTACGAAAACCAATACGGCGCCGCATCCCCGTCCTGACGAATCAGCCCGGTAAAATCCACGCTTCTTCCGTCGATCCTCGGGGGTGTTCCCGTTTTGAAGCGTTCTATCGTAACACCAATATCTGCAATGGCTTGAGATATTTCTATTGCGGGTCCTTCCCCGGCCCGTCCCGCCGGAGTGGGGGTGGAAAGCCCAACGTGAATTTGCCCCCGAAGAAAGGTCCCCGCGGTGATCACTACCGCTCGCGACAGGTACCGCCGGCCGTCAATCGTCTCGATGCCGGCCACCCGGGCGCCCTCGAGGATGAACCGTGCGGCAGTACCCTGGGCAAAACTCAGATTGGGGAGCTCTTCCAGTAGCGTGCGCACCGCTCGCCGGTACAGTCCACGATCACATTGCGCCCGGGGCGACCAGACCGCCGGCCCCTTCGATTGATTCAGCATCCGGAACTGGATCCGGGACAAATCGGTCGCGCGACCCATAATTCCCCCCAGGGCGTCGACTTCCCGCACCACTGTCCCCTTGGCGATTCCCCCAATCGCCGGGTTACACGACATCTGGCCGATAGTCTCGAGGTGCTGGGTCAGCATCAGTGTCCGAGCGCCGGATCGTGCCGCCATCGCGCACGCCTCCGCCCCGGCGTGGCCGCCGCCAATCACGATGACATCAAATGCGTCCATGGAGTGAAAGTTACGATGGGAAGGAGCGATCAGCTAATGGTCATTGAACCGGTGCCGCTGGTCGATAGACACCCGCGGCGCTAAGTTCTCTTCCCCATCCCACTGGAGCTTTTCATGTCTCTCCGCCTCGGCGATATCGCCCCCGATTTTACCGCCGACACCACCCAGGGCCCGGTGAGCTTTCACGCCTGGAAGGGGAATTCCTGGGCGGTGCTGTTCAGCCACCCCAAGGATTTCACGCCGGTTTGCACCACCGAGCTGGGCCGCGCCGCCTCGCTCAAGGGGGAGTTTGAGAAACGGAACTGCAAGATTATCGGACTGTCGGTGGACTCGGTCAGTTCCCATCACAAATGGGAGGGGGACATCCAGGAGGTAACCGGACACGCGGTGAATTTCCCGATGATCGGAGACCCCGACCGTACGGTGGCAATGCTCTACGACATGATCCACCCCAACGCGGCGGAAAATGTCACGGTGCGCTCGGTGTTCATTGTCGGCCCCGACCACAAGGTGAAACTCACCCTCACCTATCCGGCCAGCACCGGTCGCAATTTCGACGAATTGCTCCGCGTCCTCGATTCCCTGCAGTTGACCGCCAACTATTCAGTTGCCACACCGGTCGATTGGAAGGACGGGGAGGATGTGATCATTGTCCCCGCCGTGAGTGACGAGGATGCTCGAAGCAAGTTTCCCAAGGGATTTGTCGCGAAGAAGCCCTATCTGCGGGTGACCCCGCAGCCCAACAAATAGGCGCTGCGCGGCATGCCGGTGTACCGGTGTACCGGTGTACCGGTGTACCGCATGCCGCGCGTTGCCTACCCTTCTACGAAGCCCTCACCCACCGCAGCACCTCGCGGAGCGTCGCCCGCTTGCCGTACATCAGGATTCCCACCCGATAGATTCTCGACGCCACCCAGATTACGATCAGCAATCCGACGATCGAAGTGAAGATCGCTCCCATCAACTGCACCGCCGAGAGTGGGGCAATCGAATAGCGCATCGGCACCACGAAGGGTGCCAGAAGGGGGAAATAGCTGAGGGCCTGCGCGGCGGCTCCGTTGGGATCCCGGATCAGGATGAAAACCGAGAAGAACCCGGCGATTACGAACATCATCACCGGCATCTGGGCCTGACCGGCGTCCTGAACGGTACTGCACATCGCACCCACCGCAGCGTAGATCGCCGCGAACAAGAGAAAACCCAGGGTGAAGAACGTCAAGAATACCAGAAACAGGTCGGGAGACATCGAGGGCAAGGCCAGCGGCAGTGGCCCCGAGGAGGCGACCCCGATCGCGCCGAGGATCTTGTCCTTGTAGGTGGAGAAGAGCGTCGCCGCCCCGGCCCAAATGCTGATCTGCAGCAACGCCACCATCCCGACTCCCAGCACCTTGCCCAACATCATCTGGAACGGGGTGAGGCTGGACGCCAGCACCTCGACGATCCGGCTGGTTTTTTCCTCGATGATCGAGGTCATGATTTGCTGGCCGTAGAGCAACAACGCGATGTACAGGATCAACCCCATCGCGTACGCCAGTATGAACGTTGCCGCCCCGCTCTCACCGGTGAGTTTACCATCGGCAACCTTCGCGGTCACCAGGTCGATGCCCTGCACCGACTTCATCACCTCAGCCGGATCGACGCCCATCGCCGCCAACCGCTCGGCGATGATCAGCGGCCGGGCGATGCGCTCCAGCTCCCCCATGTCGTCGAAGCTGCCAACGTTGGCGCCAAGATACTGGAGCTTGCCGGAGGCGACCGACGAATCGCTCACCAGCAGCAGCCCCTCGAAACCAAACTCCTCACGCCTTGAGAGCCCGGTCATCTTGACCAGGGAGTCGCGGACTTCGAGCAACCGGCCGGCGGCAGCCACCCGCGTCACCTGGTAGCGGGCACCGGCACTTTCTCCCCGTCGCATCGCTGCCTGCAGGGCCCCGGTGAGCTTCTGGCCG
>JANNSC010000136.1:0-1651 GCA_031402135.1 Gemmatimonadales bacterium
GTCAACCGAACCGCTGAAGTCCGTGGAGGGGCACCGGTCTTTGCCGGAACCGAGGTGACGGTACGCTCGCTTCTGGAGCACCTCGACAAGGGCAAGGATCTCGCGGCCTTTCTGGCGGCCCACTCCGAGCTCCGGCCCGAAATCGCTGCCCAGGCGCTGGCGCTTGGTCTCGAAGCCTTGCTCCGCGACGTTCCAATGGAACGGGGCCCCCAGCAACGCTCCCTGCTCCCCAGCGTCAACGCCGCCGGCGTGATCGTCAACGCCGAGGAACTAATGGTGGGGCAGGTCGTAGGGAAAAAGGTGCGCTGCCCCGCCTGTCGGACCCTGGTGTTCACCTCCTGGCCCGAAGGCTGGGACGCCCACGCCGCCAGTCGCTGCCGTGGGCTTCCAGGCACCGACCCGGAGGCGCGGAAATCAGAATTCAAACGCCGCTACGGCCAGCTTTTTCGGCCGTAGCGCACCAGGGCAGGGGAGAGTTCATGCGGAAGGCTTTCATTCTCAGTGTGCTGCTGGCGGCCCCGGTCGCCGGGCAGACCCCCGCCGATTCCCTGCTGCCCAGAGACCCCGCCATCACGGTCGGAACCCTTCCCAACGGGCTGCGCTATTACATCCGGGTCAACCATCGCCCCGAAAAGCGCGCCGAACTCCGGCTGGCTATCAACGCCGGATCCATCCTCGAAGACCCCGATCAACGAGGGCTGGCCCACTTCGTCGAGCACATGGCGTTCAACGGCACCACCCGCTTCAAGAAGCAGGAGCTGGTCAACTACATCGAGTCCATCGGCATGCGCTTTGGCGCCGATCTCAACGCCAGCACCTCCTTTGACGAAACCATCTACCAGCTCCTGGTTCCGACCGACAGCGCCCATATCGTTTCCCGCGCATTCGATATCCTGGAGGACTGGTCCCGCGGCGTCACCTTCGACAGCACCGAAATCCGCAAGGAGCGCGGTGTGGTCATGGAGGAATGGCGACTCGGTCGGGGCGCCGGCCAGCGCATGTTCGACCAACAGCTGCCGGTGCTGTTCCGGGGCTCCCGCTACGCCGAGCGGCTGCCGATCGGGACGCCGGAGTGCTTGCAAACCTGTTCCCCCACCGCCGTCCGGCGCTTCTATGCCGATTGGTATCGCCCCGACCTCATGGCGGTTGTGGCGGTCGGTGATTTCGATCCGCAGGTCATCGAAGCCCTGATCAAGGAGCGGTTCAGTTCCCTCACCGCTCCGAAGGCGGTGCGGGCGCGAGAGCTGGCCACAATCCCCTCGCGCAGTGATGCCGAAGTGGCCATTGCCACCGACCCCGAAGCAACCAGCACCTCAGTGTCGGTGTATCTCCAGCGGCCCAAGGGTCCCGAGGGAACCGTCGCTGCCTACCGGGCCAGCCTGGTCGAATCTATTGCCGCCGGCATCCTCAATGAACGGCTCTACGAACTCACCCAGAAGGCCAATCCGCCATTCATCGGCGCCGGTGCCGGTCAGACCGAGCTGGTGCGCTCGGTCGAGGCGTTCAGTTTCGGCGCAGCAGTTTCCGACAGCGGCATCCGGCGCGGGTTGACCGCGGTGTTGACCGAACTCGAGCGGGTCGGCCGTCACGGCTACACCCAGCCCGAACTCGACCGGATTCGCGCCGACTACCTGCGCGGGATGGAGCAGGC
>JANNSC010000137.1:0-2709 GCA_031402135.1 Gemmatimonadales bacterium
CGGATATGAGGGCCAGGGCCCGGAGCATTCGAGCGCCCGCATCGAGCGCTTCCTGCAGCTTGCCGCCGAAGGAAATTTCCGGGTGGCCAATTGCACCACCCCGGCCCAATTCTTCCACCTGCTGCGGCGGCAGGCCCGGCGAGTACGGGTACGGCCTTTGGTGATTTTCACGCCGAAGAGCCTGCTTCGACTGCCTCAGGCCGGCTCCCACCTTGCCGACCTCACCTCCGGCACCTTCCACGCGGTCCTCGACGATCCTGAGGCATCGGTCCAGGCACGGGCGACGACGGTGAATCGACTGGTTTTGTGCTCGGGAAAGCTCTATTACGACCTCTTGTCGGAAGCCGCGAAGCGGGGCGACCAGCGTCCCGCCATCGTGCGAATCGAGGGGCTCTACACTTTTCCCGAAGCATTGATCGGTGCGGTGCTCGCCAAATACCCCGCCGCCAGGGATGTGGTGTGGGCCCAGGAGGAGCCGCGGAACATGGGCGCCTGGAATTACATCGCGCCGCGTCTGGTGGGACTGTTGCCAGAGGGGGCTGCACTCCGATACGCCGGCCGGCCGGAACGCGCCAGCCCCGCCGAGGGATACCCCACCGCCCACGCGACCGAGCAGGGGCGAATTATCCTCGATGCGGTGGGGGGCTGACCCCGGGAAGCCAACGGGCGGAAGCGGCGTGTCGGTTCGACACGAGGGGTGGAATACCGAGGACACTGGCTCCCCGATCCAATTGCTAACTCAAACTCCGACTGATACTTCGGAAACCCTCCGAACGCGGAACGCAGCTTGCAATTCCGGCCTGGTACCTGTTTCGACCGGAGCCCTTCCCAATGTTGCAACGACGACATTTCCTGTTTTCCGTTCTGCTTGCCGGAACGATGGCGTGCCGTTACGACAGCACCGGACCAGAGGGCACCGAGCAGTATCTGCTGAGCCGCATCGGTATCCGCCTGCTTCCAACCTTCCTGTATCCATCGACCAAGGGCCAATTGATCATCGCCGATACGCTGATCGTTCCGCTTCGGTCGATACGCGATGGCGGGACGTTCGTGATCCGGCGGATCCAGGTCGGGCAGAATTCCCCGGAGCCGGTCTATCGATTCGAGGGACTGCATAGCGCGGGAGTGTCGGGGAGCTCACTCATCGTTGATACCTGTCCGATCGGGGCACTCTGCATTGCGAGCTTGGTGTATGCGCCGTTCACGCTCACGATTGTGGGCGATTCACTGGTGGAAACGCTGCCTGCCGGAGCGACGTGGGAGCCCCGGGTCTACGGCTTGGTCCGACGATCGGGACGGGGTCGCTGAGAGAAGCTGGGGTCAGTCCGGCGGCAAGAGCGGCCGCTCGGTGACCTGACGGACGATTTCCCTGATCCCCTCGCTGAGGTGGTCGCCATAGTGCAGCAGGAAGACTCCGCGCGACCGCCGAGCGAGGAGGAACGCCAGGAACGGCATATCCGCCTTGGCGGCGTTGCAGGTAGGGCAGGCGAGCACCAGGTTGTCGGGCCGGTCGTAGGCGGTCTGTCCCTTCCGGGGCCGCACGTGGTCGAGGGTGACCTCGTCACCCGCAATGTTCTTCCCGCAATAGGCGCAGACGGGGCCGTGCAGCCCCAGCAGCCAATCGCGATGGGCCTGATAGGAGCGGCCGCCGGAGCGGCGCAGGGTCGCGGAGGAGGCGCTGGTTGGGGAACGGGGCGAGCGTTTTCGTGGTTTACGGGGCAATGGGGCTATGGGCTGTTGGCTATAGGCTAGTAACTGCTCGATGCTGACCACTGGCTAACAGCTGATAGCCAACGGCTCGTAGCTGTAATCTACCTCGCTTCACGCTTAATTTCCCCTTTCAGCCTTCCCTCCCCCAACGCCCGACTGAAAGGACCACTGCCCTGACGTTCGACGCCTCGGCGCCCTCCCTCTGGCGCAGCATCAATACCATTCGGGTTCTGGCCATGGATGCGGTGCAGAAGGCCGAGAGCGGCCACCCCGGCACGCCGATGGCGCTGGCACCGGTCGGCTGGCTGCTGTGGACCCGCCATTTGAAACACTCCCCCACCCACCCTGAATGGCTCGACCGCGACCGCTTCGTGCTTTCCTGCGGCCACGCCTCGATGCTTCTCTACGGCCTGCTCCACTTGACCGGTTACGACCTTTCCCTCGAAGAAATCCGGAATTTCCGGCAGTGGGGTTCCCGGACGCCGGGCCATCCCGAGCACGGCCACACCCCCGGAGTGGAGACCACCACCGGACCACTGGGCCAGGGCTTTGGCAACGCCGTCGGAATGGCCATTGCCGAGCGGCTTCTGGCGGAACGGTTCAATCGACCGGGCCACGAGGTGGTGAACCATCGCACCTGGGTGCTGGTGAGTGACGGCGACCTGATGGAAGGGGTGGCGAGCGAGGCAGCGTCGCTCGCCGGGCATCTTCGGCTGAGCAAGCTCATCGCGATCTACGATGACAACCACATCACCATCGACGGCGACACCTCGCGTTCCTTCAGTGAGGATGTGGGAAAGCGCTTCGACGCCTATGGCTGGCGGGTATTACAAGTGGAGGACGGCAACGATCTCGATGCGATTGACAAGGCGCTGGCCAAAGCGGGAAAGGACCGAGGCAAGCCCACTCTGATTCGGCTTCGCACCATCATCGGCTTTCCGGCACCAACCCGGCAGAACAGCGCCAAGGCGCACGGCGAGCCCCTCGGTGCCGACGAAG
>JANNSC010000138.1:0-5335 GCA_031402135.1 Gemmatimonadales bacterium
GTGGGATCCTCCGGTCGGGCACCGGGAGATGCGGGGGCAGCAACAGGTGTCGATCCCGAGGAACGTACGGCGCCCGCCGAGTAAGTCAAGCGATGGCAAGCGACCTGCTGGCGCTGTCAGGAACGGGCCGGTAAGTTCAGCCCATTCCTTCAATTGGGCGGCCGCACCGCTTCCGTGTCTACCAATCTACGCGAGGACCTGCAAACCACCCTCGGCGACGGATTTCGCGTAACCCGCGAACTCACCGGCGGAGGCATGTCGCGGGTGTTCGTGGCGTTCGAAGAACAACTGCAACGGGAAGTGGTGGTCAAGCTGCTGCCGCCCGACCTGATGGCGGGGCTCAGCGTGGAACGATTTCGCGCCGAGATCCAGCATGCCGCCAAGCTGCAGCATCCCCACATCGTTCCGGTGCTTTCGGCCGGGGTGATCGGCTATTCGGGAGGAACTCGGGGGCCCTACTATACCATGCCGTTCATCCGGGGCGAGACGTTGCGCACCCGCCTGGAACGCAGCGGCCCGCTCCCATCCGAAGAGGTCCGCCGAATTCTGGTGGATGTGGTGGAGGCCCTGGTACACGCCCACGAAGAGGGCATCGTCCACCGCGACATCAAGCCGGACAACATCTTCCTGGCAGGGAAGAGCGCCCTGGTAACCGATTTCGGAGTATCCAAGGCGCTCACTCAGGTCCTCGGATCAGGTTTGGTCACCGGTGTCGGGATGACACTGGGAACCCCGGGTTACATGGCACCCGAGCAGGCGGCGGGTGACCCGGAGCTCGACCACCGGGCCGATGTGTACGCCGTGGGAGTCCTCGCCTATGAACTCCTGGCCGGCCGCCGTCCTTTCGAGGGCAAGTCGATCCAGCAACTCCTGGTGGCGCAGGCAATCGAAACGCCGTTGCCGCTGGCGGAGAAATGTCCCTCGGTGCCTCCGGCTCTCGCCGCAATCATCATGCGCTGCCTGGAAAAACGGCCCTCGGAACGGTTCCAGGATGCCACCACCCTGCTGACGGCACTGGAGGCGCTTCCCTCCGGTGCCCAGACCCCGACTGCATCGCTCCCCGCAGTTGTGGCCGTCCCCCGTCGCCGGCTCCGGGTTTCCGGAGCTGCTGCCGCCTTCGGGGTGGTGGCTGTGGTCGCCCTGTTGCTGTGGCGGCCGTGGCGGGACGAGTCGCTTGTTGCCGCAGGGATTAAGGAAGCCTCGGTGGCGGTGCTGCCGCCGGAATATTTCCGCCCCGACACCCTGGTGGCGGCCACGCTGGCCGATCTGGTGGACCACATCAGCAACAACCTGAGCCGAGTGCCGGGCCTCAAGGTGGTGAACTACATGTCGGTGGGCGCGCTGCTTCGGCGGGGGAGCACCCCGACCCTCAAGGATTTGGGAGCGGCGCTGGGCGTCGACCACTTCGTACTCTTTGTGCCGCGGCAGACTGGACGGGGGTCGGAGGTGGCGGTGCAATTGATGGCGGCGGCGACGCAGGCCCAGCTGTGGATTACCAGCTACCAGCCCGATTCGACCAACCTGGTGGACATCGACAACGACGTGGTAGCCCGGGTGACGCACGCCCTGCTGGGACCGGGGGCGGATCTGCCGCTTTCGGGGCACTCGGCGCGGGCTCGGAAAGAGGGCGCCCACGGCGAGTACCTGGCCGGCAAAGTGGCGCTCCGCCGCCGGACGCCAGAGGGAGTGGCGGAGGCAATTCGCTACTTCGAATCGGCGGTACGGCTCGATTCAACCCATGCTGACGCACTGGGGCGGCTGGCGACCGCGTTGGCGTTGCAACTGAGTTACGGGTACCGGACCACGATGGGGAGCTACTCGACGGCGGCCCGCGCGCTGGCCCTGGCCCAACGTGCGGTGGAGCTGGACCCATCGAGCGGTGAGCCCATCGGATTCCGCGCCTACATCGAGTATCTCACCTACGCGCCACTCGACCTGGTGAAAACCGATTTCGACCGGGCAATCTCGATGCGCCCCGCCGAGGCCGATGTGGCAGGTTGGCATGCCCTCGTGCTGCTCCGCGAAGGGCGGGTCGAGTCGTCCCTGGAGGAGGCTCGCCGGGCGATCGAACTCGACCCGGTGTCCTCGGCGCGGCACCTGACCTACGCGCTCGCCGCGCTGGGTGCCCGGCGCTACGACCTGGCGGCGCTGGAGGCCCGGCGGGCCAGGGAAACCGAGCCGGAATTGCGGAGGCCCCGACAGGTCGAGGCACTGGCGCTGCTGATGCAGAACCGGGCTAGTGAGTGCGCAGCGATGGAGGTGCGCCCCTACCTCGGGGTCCGGGCGCTGTGTCTTCGGGCTCTGGGACGGGTTCGCGATGCGCAGGCGGTGGTCGATTCACTGGTTCGCCTGGTGGATGCCCCTGCGGCCGACGTCGAGGGGAAGTACGGCGACGTGATCCCGGTCCAGGAGCTGGCGGTCTATCATGCCTGGACCGGGAACGCCGCTGAAAGTCTCAAGTATCTCCGACTGGCGTTCGCGCGGTCACCGGTGGGAGTCGATCAGCGGATCGTGCAATCGGGCGTCTTTGATCGAGTGCGTAACGCGCCGGGGTTCGCGGCGGAATTGCAGCGCATGCAGGATGCGGTGTGGCCCCGGGTGCTGGAGGAGCGGCAGCGGCTGGATGGCGGGGGGGAAGCGACGCCTTTGGCGGGTTACCTCCGGTTGCGGGTCTCAACCCAACTGCCCACTAGCAGTTGATCTCCCAGGGGATGCCGAACTGATCGACGAGCACGCCAAAGCGACGGGCCCAAAATGTCTTCTGGATCGGCATCTGAACCGTTCCCGCTTCCGCCAACACGGCGAAAATGCGTTCGGCATCTCCCGGGTCATCGAGGTTGAGCTGCACGAAGAAGCCCTTCGGCTGTTCATATTGCTCTGGAAGAACGTCAGCGCCCGTCAAGACGCTATCGTCGAATGTGAGAGTCGCATGGAGGATCTTGTCGCGCCATTCCGGTGGGGCTTGTTCCGCCATTGGCGAATCTCGCCACGTGAGCATTGTGACGATTCTGCCGCCAATCCATCGTTCATAGAACTTGAACGCCGACTCGCATTGACCGCAAAAAGTGAGATGCGGATTCACTCTCATGGTGCGCTCCTCGGTCCGGCGACAGGTGCACTCGTAAGCTCCCCCAGGCCGGACACAGCGCAAGGCAAACTTTCTTGCCGCCCCAAGGAGGAGGAGGTATGGGAAAGTCGGAGTTTCCCGAGTCCCCAATCGTCTCGATTCTGCAGGAGGCGGAGGCCGGCGTGCCGGTGCCGGAGCTGCTCTGCAAACACGGGATCGGGCCGCTCAGGCCGATCCCTCCATCATCGGGACAGCAAAGGCCCGACCGCGTCCTTCACGAGCGTGTTCAACCGGGTCCGTTGGACCTCCAACCGTTCCGAGAGGTCCTCGAAGAGGGCGTACATCGAAACGGTGGGCCTGGCATCGGCGGCGCCGACGGCACGCGAGAGCGTGCTGAACTTTTCCATCAACCCCGGGGGGCCCCACATCATGGGGTGGGCCTCAGATCCCATCCAGATCATGAGCTTGCCCTCGATGTCCCTCAGTTGATTCAACACACTCTCCGCCTTGACCCTGGACTCCCCTGTCAGTCCCGCCCGACGTCCTTCGACCTGGGCGCGCACCGCTCTGATCCGCATCACGACGTCGGTCACCTCCGGTACCCGATCCCGGATCGCGACCATGAGATCGAACTGGGCCCTGAAATCGGCGTCGCCCGCCTCAACTCTCGGATCCTTCCGAATCTCGAAGGGCCGCTCCTGGGTCTGTCCTTCCACCGAGAGTCGGACGACGTACCGTCCCGGAGGCGCAACCGGTGACATGGGCGGCGAGTGATCGACGCTCTGGAAATCGTTCAATGCCCCGGCGGCCGGGGGCAACTGGGTACCTGGGTAGCGCATGTTCCAGAGGAAACGATTCATGCCCGCCATGGCGGGGGGACGGGGGCCGTCCTCCGAACGGCTGGAGAACTGCCGGATGATCTTTCCGGCTGCGTCTTCGAGAGTAAGCACCACGTCACCGGCCGGCTTCTCGGCCAGGTGGTACTCGATCATCACGCCCCGCGGCGGGTTTCTCGCTGCGCCCGAGGGTCCGGTCCCTGTCCCTCCCCGAAGCTGCCGTAGCGCGGGGACGACTTTGAACAGATGCACCGGGGCCGAGGCGACGTCGGGGGTGATGCCGCGCAAGGACGAGATGTTGTCCATGATCCAGAAGCCCCGCCCATGGGTGGCCACCACGAGGTCGTTGTCCTTCACGACCATCTGCATCACCGTCACCGGCGGCAGGTCGCGCTGCAGCGACTGCCAGGAGTCCCCGGCGTCGAAGGACACGTACACGCCGGTTTCAGTTCCCGCGTAGAGGAGACCCGGCCGGACCGGATCCTCCCGGATGACCCAGGAGTAGTCGTTGTCCCGAATCCCGTTGGTGATTCGCTGCCAGGTGTTGCCGTAGTCGGTGGTCTTGTAGAGATACGGCGTCCGATCGCTCACCCGGTGTCGTTCTCCCGAGATATAGACCGTTCCCGGCCGGTGGGGAGAAACCTCGACTGCCGTGATCGTGGTCCATTCCGGAAGATCCGGGGGTGAGACGTTGCGCCACTGGCCGCCACCATCTTGCGAGAGCTGAATGCTGCTGTCGTCGGTACCCACCCAGAGCTCACCCTTCTTGAGGCGCGACTCGGCAATGGTCCGGATGACGCTCACATGGAAGAGCGAGGACGCATTGGAGCTGATGGGCCCTCCGGACGGCGCGCCCATCACGTCCTGACGATTGCGCGTCAGGTCGGCGCTGATCCGCTTCCAGGATTGGCCTTCGTCAGTTGATCGAAAGACATACTGGGCGGCGGTGTAGAGCACGCCAGGATCGTGCGGCGAGAGCAGCACGGGGAACGAGTAGTAGAAACGGTACTTCACGTCCTTGAGGGCGGTTCCGAACTCCACCTCGGGCCAGACGCTGACGCTCGGAGCCTGGCCGGTTTTCCGGTTGAAACGCACCGTCCTGGTCCGGTCGTTCGCATAGACGATGCTGCCGTCGGGTTTCACCGCCGTCTGCCCGCCCTCGCCGGCCGGAATGACAAGGTAGTGCTCCCATCCGATGGACTCATCGGCGGTGCGGCTAGGAATCGCAATGTGACTGTTGTCGTTCTGAGCGCCATAGAGCCAGTAGGGGGCTTGGTCGTCCACGGCCAGACTGAGCAGGTCGGCGGTGGGTTGGTTGTTGAGGCTCGACCAGGACTCGCCCCCGTTCAGCGTCACCGCGGCTCCCCCGTCCCCTCCGTCGATCATTCGGCGAGGATCGTTGGGATCGATCCACAACGCATGATGGTCCCAG
>JANNSC010000139.1:0-7685 GCA_031402135.1 Gemmatimonadales bacterium
AGGTAGCTGAGCGCGATGGTGGCGGCGTTGAGATCGCGATCCAGCAGCCGCCGCAGATTGTCGGTGGCCTGGGTCAGCACCGACACGAACGGCAGCCCAATGGCGGTGAGCAGAAAGACCCGGAGCCACTGCCCCAGCACGTAGCGGGAAAGAATTCTCATTCAATCCCGCCGCGGCGCCGCCGAAACCGGCCGATGAGGAGATCGGCGAGATCGCCGAGATCTCCGCCCCGGGTCGAGCCGAACTCACGATTGACCCGGATCAGGCCGAGTATCCCCGCGACCAGCACCAGCCCGTTGGGGAGCCACATCGCCAGGGCGGGGGAAACGTAGCCGCGATCGGCGAGCTGTTCCCCGCCGGTCAAGGCGACGTAAAAGATCGCGAAGATCACCAGACTCCCTCCGATCACCAACCCGATGCCTCCCCGAGGGAATCGAAGGGCCAGCGCGGTTCCAATCAAGACGAAGCTGAGGCACGCCAGAGACAGGGTGAACTTCTTGTGGATTTCCACCGAATACTGGTTGATATCGCGGAT
This sequence comes from Gemmatimonadales bacterium, assembly GCA_031402135.1. Lineage (GTDB taxonomy): Bacteria > Gemmatimonadota > Gemmatimonadetes > Gemmatimonadales > GWC2-71-9 > JABFSM01. The sequence goes on from JANNSC010000139.1 coordinate 536, forward strand.
GGCGAACGCCTCCTCTTCCGCGGCGCTGGTGACGTCGGAAATAGACGAGAAGGCGGCATTGAGCGGGCCGGGCGCAATCGGGGCCTCGGCGGCAACCTCCTGCGCCTCGGCCGGCTTGGGAAGCAGGAACCGCGCAAACCATTGCTCAATGCCGCGCCAGCGCCCGCAGCTCGGCAGCAACCCGGCAACCGAGTCGGGATGCGGGGATGGCCGGAGCCGCGGGTCTCCCGGAATCGCCAGAAGACGCAACAGCGCCCGTGCGTCGTTCTCCGCCAAGGCACGGAGGCGGTCCGCCGCCCGGTCGGCACCGCGTCGGGAAGCGGCCACCCGGTCCATCATTTCACACGTGGTCATTTCCCGGTCGCCGCGATTGACGCTGCCGAAACTCTGCCGGAACGCATTCTCGATATCCCGGACCTTGATGATGTTCTTGCTGAACTGGGTGACGTGCACCGTGCCCGGTTCCGCTGTTTTGTATTCGTGGGCCCGTCCATTGAAGAGTTGGAGGCCCAGATCCTTTCCGCCGGCCTCGAACGCCATGTACCCGCTATCGGCGTAGATCACCCGGCGGCCGTCGGCCGGACTCATGTCGTAGATGACCACCTCGCGCATCCGACCGCTGCCCGGCTCGATGGTGCTGGCCCGGAGGAAATACTGGGAGCCAGGGAGGTTGTTCATCACCTGCTCCTTCAGCGAGAAGGTCGGCTTCTTCTGGGCGATGTCGGTCTGAAGGTTGAGCAGTCGCAGGTTGGTTCGGGGAAGAATCTGGTCGACGAAGAACAGATTGGTGAAGGTGAGCAGGACTCCGGCGAGGAGGACCGGTCGGAGCATCTGTATGACGCTCACCCCATTGGCGCGCATCGCAGTGATTTCGCTGTCCACCCCCATCTGGCTGAATCCGTAGAGTACCGCCACCAGAATGGCCATCGGCAAGGTGAGCGCCACGATGAAGGGGATGAACAGCAGCAGCACCTCGACGATCACCGAGGCCGGCAGGTCCTTTCCAACCAGCTCGGCAAAGCGTCGAGAGAGCTGGTTCAGCATGAGCATTGCCGTCAGCGCAACCCAGGCAAAGACGAAGGGGCCGGAGAGGGTCCGGAGGATATGGCCGCGAAGGAGGCGCATGCCGAAAGGTAAGAGGTGAGAGGGGAGAGATGAGAGGGGGTCATGGGGGAGGACTTCCGTTCCGGGAACGACTCCCTCTTACTTCCCACCACTCACCTTCTACCCTGCCGGGCTCATGCGAATTGCTCTGCTCACCATGCTCCTTGCCTCGGCCTGCAATGAGCCGCCGCCCCCCACGGAATTCGACGGCGCTGCCGCGTTCAAATACCTGGAAGCCCAACTCGGCTTCGGACCCCGGATCCCCGGCAGCACCGGGCACGGGAATATGGCCCGGTGGCTCGACAGCTTGCTGCGGGCCCGCGCCGACACCGTCGTGGCGCAACACTGGACCCATGTGACTCGCTCGGGCGACTCCCTTCCGATGCACAACTTCCTGGCCCGGTTCAACCCCGGCGCCACCATCAGGCTCCTCTTCCTGGCCCACTGGGACACTCGTCCCAAGGCTGATGGTCCTTCGAGCCGGGATTCAACCCTCCCCGTCCCCGGGGCCAATGACGGTGCCTCGGGAGTGGCAGTCCTCCTCGGCATGGCCGACGCCCTCAAGCGGGTGCCCCCGGAAATCGGGGTCGACCTCCTCTTTGTGGACGGTGAGGACTACGGGAGTTTCGACGCCGGACAGGACCAGGACGTCCTGATCGGCTCTCGGCACTATGCCGCACACCTCCCAACCGGGCCGACGCCGAGGTTCGCGATCTTGTTCGACATGGTGGGAGACAAGGACCTCCGACTCCCTCAGGAGGGGTTCTCGGTCACTGGCGCACCGGATGTCGTGAACCAGGTCTGGGCTCTGGCCGCGCGGATCGGGCACGGCGATGTGTTCGTGCCGGAGGAGGGGATTTCGCTCACTGATGACCACATTCCCCTGCAACAGGTGGGTATCCGGGCCATTGATCTCGTCGACTTCAGTTTTGGTCCAGGCAACGCCTGGCACCACTCTCCCGACGACACCATCGACAAGGTCAGCGCCGCAAGTCTCCAAGTGGTAGGCAATGTGGCAATGGGCGTGATCCGGACCGAGAAGCCGAGCTGATGCCGCGGGCATTTGGCCCAGGTTCGCAGTGACTGGCTCCCAGTGAACCGACCGCCGGCTACTACTCTCCGACGATGGGACGTGAACCCCGAGCTGTGCTCCTCCTGGTCGCGCTGGCCGCGATGGGGCACGCTGCCCGCGCCTGGATCGGTCACCCCGGTGCCTCGCCAGGGGCAATTCTGGTCCGGCCTGCGTTGGGTGATGCAGACCCCGCCGTGCACCGGGCCGCGGCATCCCGGCTTTCCAGGCCCCTCGGTAGGGGGGAGAGGGTCGACGTGAACTCGGCGTCCGCCGCCGAGGTGGCCCGGCTTCCCCGGATTGGCATGTCACTGGCAAAGCGGATAGTGGAGGATCGGAGGGCCCGGGGACCATTCCGGGGGCCCCAGGACCTGGATCGAGTCCGGGGGATCGGCCCGGCCCTTCTGGCGGCCCTCGCCGACAAGGTCAAATTCGGTGGCGTTGGGTCGCAAGTAGCGTCACCGCCAAGTGATGCAAAGTTCAGCAGCTCTATGGCTTACGACCAGTCCAGCGGGGCATCGGCAGGCCAACGGATCGACCTTAACTTGGCCTCCGAGGCGGACCTGCTGACCCTGCCGGAAATCGGTCTGGGGCGGGCCCGGGCAATTCTGGCATATCGCCGGGACCAGGGGCCATTCGCCGCAGTGTCTGATCTTGGCCGGGTATCAGGGCTTAGTCGGCGTCTGGTGAGCCGACTCTCGCCTCTCCTGGTGGTGAGGTAGGCAGGGCTTGGTACGGACTTTCGGCTTCTGAGGATTGGCAAAGCATGACTACGGCAGCAGCAGCCACCGATCGACTCGGCGATATCCTCGTCAAAGAGGGTCTCCTCTCGCGGGAGAAGCTTGCCCAGGCGCTTACCGAGCAACGGTCGTCAGGCATGCCCCTGGGCTTCATTCTCGCCAAGCAGGGGTTGGTGCCGGAAGTCGAGGTCACCCGGATCGTTGCCCGGCAGCTCCGGGTGCCGGCGGTGGATCTCTCCCGGTTCGAGGTCGACGCCAAGATTCTGAAGTTGATTCCGGCCGACCTCGCCAAGCGCCATATCGTCCTTCCGCTCAAGCGGGAGGGGCGGACCCTGACGGTGGCGATGTCGGATCCTACCGACCAGGTCCTGCTCCAGGAACTTCGCTTCATCACCCGGTACGATCTCTTCCCGGTCTTTGCCGGCGAATTCACCCTCCGTACGCTGATCGACAAGTACTACGATGCCTCGGACCAGCAGCTGCAGACGATCCTCAAGGACATGGAGGGTCTGGCCGAGGACGTCGAGGTGGTATCGGATACCGAGGAGGAGGTTGCTTCTCAGGTCCAGATCGACGATGCGCCGGTGGTCAAGCTCATCAATGGCCTGCTCACCGACGCGGTCCAGCGCGGCGCCAGCGACATCCACCTCGAGTCGTTCGAGCACGAAATGCGGGTGCGCTACCGGGTTGACGGTGCCCTGCTCGAAGTCATGAAGCCGCCGCTGCGCATGAAAGCGGCGCTGATTTCCCGGATCAAGATTCTCTCCCAGCTCAATATTGCCGAACGACGGGTGCCCCAGGACGGCCGCCTCAAACTGAAGATGGGCAACCGGGTTATCGACTTCCGGGTGTCGACCCTGCCGTGCCTCTTTGGTGAGAAGATTGTGCTCCGGATCCTGGACAAGGGCAACTTGACCCTCGACCTCTCCACCTTTGGATTCGAGCCGAGGGCGGAACAGGATCTCTTGAAGGCCATTCTGAACCCCTACGGCATGGTGCTGGTAACCGGTCCGACCGGATCGGGCAAGACCACGACGCTCTATTCCGCGCTCCAGCGCATCAACACGACCGAAACCAACATCATGACCGCCGAGGATCCGGTGGAGTACAATCTCCACGGAATTAATCAGGTGCAGGTCCGGCCCGACATCGGGCTGACCTTTGCGGCGGCTCTGAAAGCATTTTTGCGGCAGGACCCGAACATCATCATGATCGGCGAAGTGCGCGATCTGGAAACCGGCAGCATTGCCATCAAGGCGGCGCTCACCGGACACCTGGTCTTGTCCACGCTGCACACCAACGATGCGCCGAGCACGATCACCCGTTTGATCGATATGGGCATCGAGGCCTTCAACGTGTCGGCGGCGGTCAACCTGGTTGCGGCGCAACGGCTGGTGCGGCGAATCTGCAAGGAATGCAAGGCGCCGGCGACCTACCGGCCGGAGGAACTCCGGTCTCTGGTCACGACCGGCACGAATTTTGACGAGATCAAGGCGATTCCCTTCATGAAGGGCAAGGGCTGTGAGGTCTGCGCCGGAACCGGCTACAAGGGCCGCGCGGGCATCTACGAGGTCATGGCCATCTCGCCTGAGCTCCGCCGGATGGTGCTCCGGGGTGCGTCGGTCGCGGAACTGCGTGACCAGGCGGTCTCGGAAGGCATGCTGACACTGCGCATGGATGGCATCGTAAAAGTGACCAAGGGAGTCACGACCCTCGAAGAGGTGGTGAAGGAGACGTCGGCATGACATTGAACCTGCGGGCCTTGCTCCAGGAGATGATCGAACGGGAGGCATCCGACCTCCATGTCACCGCCGGTGAACGGCCCAAGATCCGGGTCGACGGCGAGATCACCGACACCTCGGTGGAGCATGTGCTCACGCCGAAGGACACCTTGACCCTGGCCTACTCGGTCCTGACCGAGCAGCAGAAGAAGCGTTTTGAATTCGAGGATGAACTGGACTTCTCCTTCGGTATTCAAAACCTCGCGCGGTTCCGCGGCAACGTATTCAAGCAGCGGGGCTGCGTGGCAATGGTCCTTCGGATGATCCCGTTCAGCGTGCGGACCTTCGACGACCTGGGATTGCCACCGGTAATCGCCAAGCTCGCCGAACGGCCTCGGGGGCTGATTCTGGTGACTGGCCCGACCGGCTCCGGCAAGTCCACCACCCTGGCCGCGATGCTCGACAAGATCAACAAGGAACGGAAGGGTCACATCATTACGGTGGAAGACCCGATCGAATTCATCCACCGCCACCAGGGCTGTCTCGTCAACCAGCGGGAAATCGGAACCGACACCAAGAGTTTTTCCACCGCGCTCAAGTACGCCCTGCGGGAAGACCCCGATGTCATTCTGGTGGGTGAAATGCGCGACCTGGAAACCATTGCCGCCGCGCTGACCATTGCCGAAACCGGCCACCTCGTGTTGGCCACGTTGCATACCAATTCGGCAGCTGAGTCGATCAATCGCATGATCGACGTCTTCCCGGCCAGCCAACAGCCCCAGGTGCGGGCCCAGCTGGCCTTCGTGCTGGAGGGCGTGCTCACCCAGACGCTGCTGCAGCGGGCCCGCGGCAAGGGCCGAGTCATGGCGTGCGAAATCATGGTCATCACGCCGGCCATCCGTGCGCTGATCCGGGACGACAAGGTCCACCAGATCTATTCAGCGTTGCAGTCAGGAAAGAAGCACGGCATGCAGACAATGACGGATGCGCTGTACCAGTTGTACATGAACCGCGAGGTCACCAAGGACGAGTGTCTGCGGGTGGCGAGCGACGGCAACGAGTTCCTGCGCGCCATCGGTGAAAAACCGGTGGAAGAGCAGGGAATCGCCGCGATGGAGAAGTCCGGCCCGGCGATGCTCCGACGCTGACTCTGACGGGAGAATCCGACGATGGGCATGTTTGAATACACAGCGAAGAACGCAACCAGTGGCCAGATTCTGAAGGGGACGTTGGATGTCCCCACCAAGGAAGAGGTCATCGCATTCGTCCGGAAAAACCGGATGATTCTGGTCAGCGTGCGGGAAGCACCGACGCAGGTGCGGCTCCCCAGCCTCCGGAAGAGTGTCAGCACCAGGGACGTGGTCATCTTCACCCGCCAATTTGCAACGATGATCAACGCTGGTCTGCCGCTGGTCCAGTCGCTCACCATCCTGGCGCAGCAAACCGAAAACAAGAGCCTCAAGGAAGTCACCAAGGCGGTGGTGTACGACGTCGAGGCCGGCAACACGCTGGCCGACGCGCTCGGAAAGCACCCTCGCGCCTTCACCGACCTCTACGTGAACATGGTCGCTGCCGGCGAGGCAGGCGGCATTCTGGACACGATTCTGCTTCGACTTGCCACCTTCCTCGAGAAGAACGACGCGCTGGTTCGAAAGGTCAAAGGCGCGATGGTGTACCCGGCGGTCATCATTTCGGTCGCAGTGGTTGCCGTGGCGGTGCTGCTGGTCTTCGTCATCCCGACATTCTCGTCCATGTTCGCGTCGGTCAACATGACGCTGCCGCTGCCAACTCGAGTGGTCATCGGGGCCTCGCACATTCTGACCCGATACTGGTACGTCATTCTCGGAGCCATCGGCATTATCGTGTTTGGCCTGCGGTCATACTATGGAACGGCGAATGGCAAGAAAGTCATCGATGGCGCGCTGCTCCGGGCCCCGGTCCTCGGGGACCTGCTCCGGAAATCGGCGGTGTCCCGCTTTACCCGGACCCTCGGCACCCTGATTTCCTCCGGCGTCTCCATCCTTGACGGCCTGGAAATCACCGCCAAGACGGCGGGCAACCGGGTCATTCATGATGCCATCATGCAGTCCCGCCAGTCGATCGCCGGCGGTGAAACGATCGCCGGACCGCTGCAGACGTCGGGCGTCTTTCCGCCAATGGTCATCTCGATGATCTCGGTCGGTGAGCAGACCGGCGGACTGGATGAAATGCTCACGAAGATCGCCGACTTTTACGATGCCGAGGTCGATGTGGCGGTGAGCGCGCTGCTCTCGCTCATGGAACCGATCATGATCGTCGTGCTCGGCGTGATCGTCGGCGGCATGGTCGTCGCCATGTACCTTCCGATCTTCGACATGGTGAACGCGGTCCAGTAAACCCTGGAGTACCAACGATTCGCGGGGCAGCGCCCCAAACCCCCCCGCCCCCCCGGGCGGTTGGGGACCCCCCGCCGCTACCCGCAGCCCGACACCCCCGCCCCCAGCGGCGTGGGATGGGGCCCCCCGGGCATCACCGAA
>JANNSC010000140.1:0-14225 GCA_031402135.1 Gemmatimonadales bacterium
GCGGGTCGATCTCGACGGGTGCTTCGTCGAAGTTTCCCGGCGCGACTCACGCTTTCCCAGTCGCCACACCGCACTGCTGACTTGGCACCCCCCTGAACTCGAGCGCCCGCTCGAGATCGACGTGGCTACCCTGTTCCACGGCACCCCCAAGGGATAGCAAGCCCGCCGCAGAGGCTTCTTTCGACCATCAAATCTACCGGCCCAGCCACATCTGTGTAATCTGCGGAATCGATGAAATCTGTGGCCGGCAGTTGCTATCTTCCCCCATGGCGTACGCCGTCAAGGAAATCTTCTACACGCTGCAGGGCGAAGGCGCCAACGCCGGCCGGCCGGCGGTGTTCTGTCGCTTTGCCGGGTGCAATCTGTGGAGTGGGAGAGAGGCCGACCGGACCACCGCGGTCTGCCAGTTCTGCGACACTGAATTCGTCGGTACCGATGGGCCCGGCGGCGGGAAGTTCGCCACCGCCGACGCACTGGCCCAGGCGGTGTTCGAAGCCTGGAAAGGCGGTACCGGCAGCGGCATCCGCCCCCTGGTGGTCTGCACCGGAGGCGAACCCCTGCTCCAGCTCGACTCGCCGCTCATCGAAGCGCTGCACGCCAAGGGGCTCGAAATCGCCGTCGAAACCAATGGGACAATTGAGCCGCCCCCCGGAATCGACTGGATCTGCCTTTCTCCCAAGGCCAACGCCCCATTGGTGCTCACCACCGGCGACGAACTCAAATTGGTCTATCCCCAGGAAGGGGGCGATCCGGAGCGCTACCGCGGGCTTTCCTTTCAACAATTCTACCTGCAACCGATGGACGGCCCCGAGCGGGAGCGTAACACCCACCTCACTGTGGCCTACTGTCTGGCCCATCCGGAGTGGCGGCTCTCCCTGCAGACCCATAAGATCCTCGGGATCCCTTGACCACCGACCGATGACGACCCACGGGTACTGCGACAACATCCACCACGCGCTGGCCTTCTGCGCCAAGCACCATCCCGGTCCGGTCTCCCGGTACGATGGTCATAACCCCCTGCTCTCCACCGCCAATGTCGCGGTCATCCTGGCTCGGCATCAGGCCGACGATACCACCATTGTGGCCGGAGTTCTCAAGCAACTCATCGATGCCTCCCCCAACGACAGAATTGCCTCGCTGACCCAGAGCATTGCCCGTCGCTTCGGGGGTCTGGTGGCGAGCGCGGTCGAGGCCGCGGCGGAGCCCCGATTCGATCCCCTGGGACGCGAGCGCACCTGGATGGCGGCCCGATTCGAAGTGCTGGCTTGCCTCTCGGGCGCCTCGCCTCGGGTGGTCGACATGTGGATTGCCACCGAGATCCACCGCTGCGGCATGGCGCTGACCGACATCCGGCGTCTCGGTGTGGAGTACGCTCGCAACGCGGCCCCCGCCCCGCCGGCCGAGCTCCTCTGGTGGTATCGCGCGCTGTTGGAGGTCCTCGGCGGCCGGCCCGAAGGAGGCAGCTCGAGCCTGCAGGGCGAGCTGCGGCAAATGAGCGGCGAGGTTGGCGTTTTTCTGCTGGGGAACTCGTGATCGCCGCTGCTCCCCGGGCTTCGTGCAAGTTCCGCTGTGCACCCTCACCAATCCGATGGGAGGCATGAGCGTAACCAACGGATTGACAAAGACTTAACTGATGTTATTATTTGCGGTCCTTACCTTGCTGTACACTACTATTCAATAGACATGTCCACCCAACTTTCGCCCACCGTAGTCAGTCTGCCGAGCGCATTTGCCGCGGCGTGCCGGCAGGCACGTTCGGATTCGGAGCTTTTCGAGCGGTGTCGAGAAGTCCTGGTGCAACGCTTTGCCAGCGACCAGATCTGGTTTGCGGTGCGGATTGCTCAGTCGCCGGCGCGACGAATCGGGGCCCAGGAGGGCTTTTCCGACGCTGTCGAGGTCGGTCATTGCGAGAGCGGCGAGACCGAATTGGTCATTCTCGCGTCGGCCGAAATTGCCACCACCATGCGATCAGTGGCCATGCAAATGGCCACCGGGTTAAGCGTCGTGCTGGAGCTCCGCAGTGTCCTGATGGAGCGCCAGGGCGCGCTTGAGGATGCGGTCTTCCAGCTTCGGGCGCTGCGTCAGGTAGCCCGGCTACTCTCCTCGGTACACAGCACTGAGGAAACCGAGCACCTGGTGCTGGACTTCATGGCGGAAGTGTTCTTTGCCTGGTCGGCGTGTCTCTACCGCCCCGAAGGCACCGAATACAAGCCCAAGCGGTACCGGGCGATGGATCAAACTGCCGTCCCGGCACCGATTTCAATTCAGCTGCTCGACGCCGCCCTCCCCAGCGGCAGCGCCGTCTGCGATGCCAGCGAGGTGTCGATCAGCGCGCTGGTGCCGCCGGGGACCGAGCTGGTCATCCCGCTCGATGCCGGCAGCGAGCGGATGGCGCTGTTGCTGCTGGGACCCCGACTCAACCGGTTGGTGTACGGCCGGGCCGAGCGGGACCTCGCCGGAACGCTCTCATTCGCCGGGGCAATCGCCCTCAAGAACTCCGAACTGGTCGAGCGGCTCCACAACGCGGCAACCACCGACGAACTCACCGGCCTGTTCAACCGGCGAGCCCTCGAGGATCGCCTGGAAGCGGAGCTCTCCCGAAGCCAGCGACATCAGCTGCGGACCTCACTGGTGCTCATTGACGTGGACCGATTCAAGCTGATCAACGACACCCTTGGCCACGCCGCCGGCGACCGGTATCTCCGGCTCATTGCCCAGGTGCTCAGCCAGAAAATCCGAACCCTCGACGTTGTGGGGCGCCTCGGCGGCGATGAATTCCTGGTGATTCTGCCGATGACCAGCGCCACCGAATCGCTGGTTTTCATCAACCGCCTTCAGACCGGCCTTCAGGACATTGCCTCCAAGCACCCGGAGTTTGCCATGGCCACACTGAGCTTCGGTGTTGCCGAGGCCCCCCGGCACGGCAAGACACCGACCACCCTCATGGCCGCCGCCGACTCGGCGCTGTACGCCGCCAAGCGCGGCGGCCGCAATCTCGTGGAGATCGCGCAGGACACGTGACCGCGCACGGCCCCACCCAGATCTTCCGGGCCGCGGAGGCGGCCTTGGGCGAGCGGTACCGCCTCGATCGCATGGTCGCCGTCAACACCGAACGGGTTCTCTTTGCCGGACGCGACACGATTCTCGACCGGTCGGTGAGCATCCGGGTCAATTTCTACAGCAGCGACATGCTCCGTCGGTGGTTTCTCCTGGAAGCCGAGGCGTTGGCGCGCCTGGATCATCCCGCAGTCCGCCACGTCTATGACGTGGGCGTCAGCGGCGACATCGCCTACCGCATTGGCAACTGGATCGAGGGGGAAGGACTCCACGAGGCGGTCGCCCGCGGCCCCCGTCCGATTCCCGATGTGCACAACCTCGCCCGCTTCCTGCTCACCGGTCTGGAGCACGCCCACGCTCAGGGCGTGGTGGTGCGGCGATTGGTGCCGGCCGGCCTCTTGATCAGCCCCGGCGGCCGGGGCACCTTGACCGACCTGCGCTTCTGCAGCCATACCCTGCCGGCCATTCCGCCCGACGAGCGGCCCAGCGGTGCGTGCTTCATGGCCCCGGAGATTCGGGGCGGCGGAGCCGGGGATCCCGCCAGCGATGTGTACGGCGCCGGCGCGGTGCTCTACTATGCCATTACCGGAGTCGAGCCGGCGGAATCACCCTCGGAGATCGCTCCACCGACCCAGCATCGGGCCGCCTGTCCCCAGGCGCTGGAACGGGTGCTGATGCGGGCCCTGCGCGAGGTTCCCGGCAATCGCTACTTGACCGCCATCGAGATGCTGGAAGACTTTGCCTCAGACGCGGGCGACCACTCGACGGCGATGTTGCTGGAGGAGATCGCGCAGCCCAACAGTGGGAGTGATTCGGCGCGCCAGTGGGAAAAGCGGCTCCGCCGCGCATTGGGCGACGATTACGAGCTGCTGGGCGAGTTGGGCAGCGGCGGCTTCGGCCGAGTGTACCGGGTACGAGATTTACACCTTGAACGCATCGTTGCGCTCAAGGTGCTCCATCCGACGCTGATCCAGGATCCACCGGTGGTGGAGCGGTTCCGCCGCGAGGCGCAGCTCGCGGCCCGATTGAATCACCCGAATCTGGTGAGCATCTATGAAATTGGTGGCCGCGGCGGCCTGATCTGGTACACGATGGAATTGGTCGATGGGCCCAACGCAGCACAGGTTGTACAGCAGAGCGGGCCCTTCAGCCTCGATCGGGTGCTTCGGCTGCTGCGGGAAGCGCTCTCGGCGCTGTCCCACGCGCACGGCACCAGCTTGGTGCACCGCGACATCAAACCGGAAAACCTGCTCTTCGAAAAGGGCGGGAGCGTGCGAATCACGGATTTCGGGCTGGCCCTCGCCATCCGGGGCCAGGGAAAGTTCGGCGGCGCCACCAGCCAGAGCGGAACCCCTCGTTTTGCCAGCCCGGAACAGTTGCTGGGAGAGCGGGTCGACGGCCGCTCCGATCTCTACAGCCTCGCTGCAGTCGCCTACTTTGTACTGCTGGGACGGCCACCGTTCGAGGGCACCACTCCGGTGCAGGTTCTCGCCCGACAGACCACCAGCGCCCCGCCCGACCTGCAGACGGAGCGCCCCGACGTCGGTCCCGAGGTCGAGAAGGTGCTCTGCCGGGCCCTTCGGGCCGAAGTAGCGGCTCGCTACCCCACTGCAGGCGAGTTTCTCGCGGCCCTGAACCGCGCCGCCAAGCGAGACTCGTCGACCGATCAGCCGGCTTGGCGGAAAATGGTAGCTGGACTTCTCAAGCGATCAAAATCTTGACTTTTCCCGTAGCATTCTGCAGGTTGGTGGAGCGATTCACTGCAGGGTACGTGGCATTCCATCTCGATTTCGAGAGCGAGTGATACCGATAGACCCCGGCCCGTCGCCGAGGGTCTTTTGTACTTTTCACTGGGGGGCCGGCAGCCGCGACCGCGGCAGCTGGTGGGGCAACACAACAAGGAGCAAGGGATCATGGCACGTGTCACCGGGACTGTGAAGTGGTTCAACGACGCGAAGGGGTTCGGATTCATCACCCCGGAAAACGGCGAAAAGGACTGCTTCGTGCATCACTCGGCAATTCGGATGGACGGCTTCCGCAGCCTCGCCGAGGGCGAACGGGTCGAGTTCGACATTGTCCAGGGCGCCAAGGGGCCCGCTGCCGAGAACGTGACCAAGCCCACCACGTAGGCTCCTCCCCGGAGGAAACTCAAAGGGCCGCCCTCTGGGCGGCCCTTTGGCATTTCGGGGCGGAAGCTTGCCAGCGACGCTCGACCCGTCGGTGACGGCCACCGGCTACTTGTGGCGGTAGATCACTCGGCCGCGGGTAAGATCGTAGGGGGAGAGCACGACGCTGACCCGATCTCCCTCCAGCACCCGGATTTTGAATTTGCTCATCTTGCCGGCGGCGTAGGCCAGGATCGTGTGACCGTTCTCCAGCAGGACTCGGTAGTTCCGGTCCGGCAGGACCTCCTGAACGACCCCCTCCATCTCGATCCCTTCTTCCTTGGCCATCCGGTCTCCTGGGGTTTTGTAGTGGTATCGGAGTGAGGTCACCCCGGAACCGGGGGAATCTCACCGGCCCGGAGGCGAGACGCAACCGGCGCGCTACCCGGCGACGGCGCGCAGGCGGTCCATCTCCTCCTCGACCATTTCGATCAGTGGCCGCATGCCGACCGGTTCGAAGACGAGCTGGGCCCCGGCGGCACGGTACAGATCGGGGAGCGGAAGGGTGGCCCCCAATGCCAGAAAGCGACGGTACGCCGCCAGGGCCGCCGGGCCATCCCGCCGCTGATTGCGCCACAGCTGCAGCGCGCCGAGTTCGGCGATGCCGTACTCGATGTAGTAAAACGGGTAAAGAAAAATATGCAGCTGCCGGTACCACCGGGTGATCCGTTCCGCTCCGAGGCCGCTCCAGTCGACGCCTTGCTCGAATCGGCCGCGCAGCCGAAGCCACGCTGCGTCGCGCTGCTCGGCATCGCCGCCATCAGGGCTGGTGTAGATCCAGCTCTGGAAGGCGTCCACCGAGGCAATGTGGGCCATTGTCCCCAGCAGATCCTCCAGGTGCTCGAGCCGGGCAACCGCGGCGTCCCGCTCTCCGAGCATGCCGTCCGGCGGCCCGAGATGGGGGCCAGCGAGCAGCTCCATGGTCATGGAGGCGAGTTCCGCCGCTTCGGCCCCGGGGTGGCGCTGCCAAACAAACGGCAGGGCATTTGCCGCGAAGGCGTGGAAAGCGTGCCCCGCCTCATGGAGCAGGGTGACGACATCTTCGAGTACACCAGAGGCGTTCATGAAGATGAAGGGCCGACCTCGAACATGCAGGGTGTCGCAGTAGCCTCCGGGCGCCTTCCCTCTGCGGCTGTCGAGGTCCAGAAGATTTTCATCGATCATGGTCTGAAACTGCGTCGCAAGCACCGGATCGAGACCGGTCAGCAGGCGGCGGACTCCACCGGCCAGCGCCACCCCCCCTGAAAACGGCCGCAGCGGCTCGCTGCGATAGGGATTCACCGCGACATCCCAGGGCCGGAGTTGCTCCAAACCCAGCCGCACCCGGCGGGCCGCCAGGGCCCGCGCATAGGCCGGAACGACCACCGATTCAACTGCGTCGTGGAAACGGGCGCAGTCGCCCGGGGTGTAGTCGAAGCGATGCTTGGCGGCAAAGGAGAAGGTGTGGAAGTCGCTGAAATCGGCCTGATGGGCCACCCGTTGCCGGCGCTCCAGCATCCGGGTAAATAATTCGGCGAGGGCGCTGCGATGGGTGATGTACGGCGCCACCGTTGCTCGAAAGGCTCGCTCTCGCACCCCCCGATCGGCGGCCTGGAGGAACGGCGCCAGCTGGGGCAGCGGGCGGAGTTCACCTTCCCAGTCGGCCAGCATTCCGCCGGTAATCTGCTGGTAGCGGGACCCGAGTTCTTCGAGTTCCCCAATGAGCGGAATGTTGGCTTCCCGAAAAATGTCGATCGCCGCCTTGAATCGCGCGACGGCGGTTTCCAATCCCGCCGGGACGACTCCAAGCCCGACCAGGCGGCGAGCAAGGCGAACGCCCTGCTCCTCAGCCATCGGCACGATTTCGGTGGAGAACCGCAGGTGGGCCGCCTGCTTGACAGCGTCACCGGTGTCGCAGGTGTAGGCGATCATCGCCAGCGATGCCGCTTCGCTGAGCAGCTCCTCCAGCCGCGACCAGCGACGGAGCCACGGGTCGAGTGTTTCAGCGTCGAGCGGTGCCTGTGCCAGGGACTCGTAATGCGGCAGGCAATCAGCCCAGGTTGCATCGGCAAAGCCGGCCGACGATTCGGGTAGCTTCACGCCGGTTGCTTCTGGCGGAGCCGGTGATCGGCCACGTCCAGCCGAAAGGCCAGCACCGAGACCATCAGGACAATGACGCCGGCAATGAAGAACGGCGACCCGGTCCCGAATCGCTGAAACGCCGAGGTGGCGATCAGCGGCGCGATCACCCGGCTCATGCCGGCAAAGGTCTGGGCCACACCCATCGTCTCTCCGATTCGCGCCGGCTCCGATTGGTGCGACATGAGTGCCGTCGTGGCCGGAAAGAGCAAGGCGGTGCCAATCGGGACCAGCGCCATGACCGGCGCCATGAGCCACCAGGAGTGGGCCAGCGGGTAAGCAAAGAGCCCAAGGGTGAACAGCACGGTACCAACCCGCATTGCACCGACCTCACCGATCCGGCGGACGATGGGACCGAGCAACAGGGAACGCATCACCAGCGAAAGGGTTGCCACATAGAGGAAAACGTAGCCGATCGACTTCTCATCGACCTTGAATTTCGCTTGCATGAAGAGGGCCAGCACCGAGGTCAGCGCGGTAAAGCCGAGCATTCCCGCCGCATAAATCCAGATGAAGCGAGGCACCGGGCCATTGGGGTGCCGGATCACCTGAAACGCAGCGTGCCATATCGGGGTGGAGTGGGGGACTTCGCCATGGGGCGTCGGCAGTTTGGATTCAGGCAGCCACTTCCAGGCAAACCCGGCGTTGATCAGGCACAGCGCTGCCGCCACCAGGCCCGGGGCCGACGGACCGAGGCGGGTGGCCAGCGATCCCAGCACCGGACCCAGCATGAACCCCACCGCAGTGGCCGAGGAGAGCCACCCGAGCGCCTGGGCGCGTTGTCCTGGGGCAACGCTGTCGGCAACATACGCCTGCGCCACGCCGGTGGTGCCTCCCCCGGCGCCCTGGATGATTCGCATGGCAAAGAGCAGCCAGATGGAGTCGGCAAAGCCGAAGATCGCAAAGGCCGCAGCCGACGCGAGCATGCCGGCTAGCAGCGCCGGTCGGCGACCGAGGCGATCCGACACTCGACCCCATATTGGCGCCGCAACCAGTTGGGCCACCGAATAGGAAGCGGTGATCAGCCCGATTATTTCCGGCGTGGCATCGAACTTGAGGGCGTAATACGGCAGCAGGGGCAACACCATGGCAAAGCCCAGCATGTCCAGGCCGGCAGTACCAATCAGCACCGAAAGCCGCTTCAGCTGATCGCGCGAACCGCTGGGGCCGCCGCTGGTCAAGTCCATGATGACGTCAACGTAGGTCCGCGGTTACGGTTGCGGTGGGGTGGCGCGGAGGTCGAGGAGATTGAGAAACAGCCGATAGGCCCCGGGCACGCCGGCCGGCAGTTGCCGAAAGAAAGAGAGTCCGGTGTAGACGTAGGTCCCTTTGCCGAGCGCGTGGATGAGCAGGCCGCCCTTGAGGGGGGCTTGCCCCGGGTCAGATGATTCCAGCAGCGGGGTGTAGCTCGGGTCCCAGGTGTTGGCAAAATAGAGTCCCCGCTCCTGCACCCAGCCATCCCAATCAGTGGCACCGAGCCGATTGGGGCGGGTGAATGCGCCATTCCCGGGACGCAGCGGACGCACCGGAGCGCTCTCGTCGGTGACCCGATCGTGGGGCGAACCGACACTGAGCGGTGCCGGCGCAAAGTTGCCGGCGAAGAATGCCTGCTGCTGGTACTGGACCACCACCCGCCCGCCCGACCGGGCGTAGTCCAGCAGGCGGGTGTTGTTCTCCCGGAGGGCCGGGTCGGTTTCGTAGGCCCTGCTGCCCACCACAATGACATCGAACCGGGAAAGATTGCCGCGCTCCAGTGTTGCGGCATCAAGCAAGACGACGGGCAGTCCGATATCAGCGAGCGCCTCGGGCACCCGGTCCGATGCTCCGCGGATGTAGCCGACCCGCTGCACCACCGGAAGCGCAATCGGCGCGGCGTGCACCGCGCTCACCGCGCCACCGGCCCGGGCCCGGAGCAGGATATGGGGGTACTGCACGGTGAACACGCCAGCGGCGTAGCGGTTTCCCGCTTCATCCCGCGCCACTGCCCGCACCGCGTAGTGACCGGCGGGAAGCAGTCCGGGTGGGCGAACAAGAAACACCAACGCCTTTCGCTCCTCGGAATTGTTCAGTTCAAACGGTTGGGGCGCCACGGCGGGCCACCCGGGAGGCAACTCGAGGAATACTGTGCCCGCAGTGCGCTGGCTGGCGCCGTGCTGGAGAGTGACCGTAAAGGCCTGCGCCACACGAATACCGGTGGGCCAGACCTTTTCCGCCGGAGCGAGTTTGACGTCAACCCGGGGCACGACGAGCAGAGGTTCGCGGACTTCACCCACCGCCTGATCCCGGTAGCGATACACCGCATCCCTGACTTGCACGATGGGCGCTCCGCCCTCCGGCAGCAGTGTCACTCGGGCCCGCAGCGGGGCCGGATCGAACGGCTCACCCCAGTTGGACGCCGGGCCGGACCAGCGGTACATGGCACCGTCGCGCGGCTCCTGGAGGAAATAGGGGGAGGTGGGCGCCGCGTCTTCCGGCACAGTGACACTCATCACACACGCCGCGACCGTCCCCGGCGCCACCGCCAGCTCCGCCGCGGCACAAGGGATCACCCCCCACCCGGCGGGCGCCTCCAGCGAAAACGCTGCGGACGCCTGCCGGCTCCCGGCGTTCCACACACTCAGCCGGACTGCCAGCTGCTGCCCCGGAATGATCCTGCCGTCAGTCGTCGTGGCATCCAGCACCAGTCCGGCAGCGATGGCGGCGGCATCGTCGGCATGGCGGCGCAAGTCCCGGGACTCGATGCCGGTTGGCTCGAGCGGCACTGCGCTGGTATCGATCCCGCTCCACAGGGCACCGTCGCTTGCCCCACTTCGGTCGGTGATGAGGGCCAATCGGATGGAAGAAGGTCCCGGCTCCTGCAGGACTCCCATGTCCTGGCTGCGGTGCAAACTCCTCCCCCGCATGGCAATCTGCCTATAGGATTGCCCCACCGCGGGATCCAGCACGCCGCCTTCCAGCGAATAGGACGCGCCAGTGGGGTCGAAGCGGGCGTTCCGGAACAGTTTGAGTGGCGCCCACGGTTCCAGTCCTTCCTGGGAGAAGAGCTCGGGAAATCGGGAAGGGTCGCCGGCCGCTACAAACGCCTCCGCCGCGGCCCACCCCGCCATCTGGTGCTGTCCGTGCCCATCGCGAGGCGTCCCCGAAAAAACTGAGACCAGCACCTGGGGCCGAAATCGCCGAACGATCCGGACCACGTCCTTGAGCACCGAATCCCTCGGCCACAGCCGGGAAGACTCCTCGATGTTCTTGGAGAACCCGAAGTCGAACGCCCGGGTGAAGTACTGGCGGGCGCCGTCGAGCCTGCGGGCAGCCAGCAGCTCCTCGGTCCGGATGAGCCCGAGATACTCGCCCAGTTCCGGTCCGATCAGATTCTGCCCCCCTTCCCCCCGCGACAGCGACAAATAGGCGGCCTCGGCGCCCTGTCCCCGCACCAATACGGTCAGGAGTTCGGTGTCCTCATCGTCGGGGTGGGCCCCGATCATCAGCACCCGCTTGTGCTGGCCTTGCATCCGCTCGGCCTGCCGCAGCGCAACAGCGCCACCGGTTCCCGGTCCAACAATCTGGGCCGCGACGAGTGCCGGCAGGATCAGCGGCAGAAGTAGAAGGTGCTTCATGCGCTTTTCCGGGGGCGATCGTCGAAATGGGGAATTCTGGGCTCGGGCGGGGGCGGGGGCGGGTTCTTGCGACCATGGACAAACGCCACGGTGAAGCAGAGCAGCGCGGCGACCAGCAACAGCTGTCCCAGCACCGTAGCCCGTCGAGTGAGCAGCAACAGCATCCCGGATGAAACCAGGATGGTCCCGATGGCCCGGAGCAGTTCGTCGAGATTTTTCCAGCGGGTCTCCCGGCCCCAGTAGATCGAGGCAGCCAGACCGAGCAACCCGAGCACCAGGATGCCGATCCAGATGATGATCCAGAAGCCGAGGCCTGCAACCATGCCGTCTCCTCAGCCCGCCGCCGGCCCGCTACAACGCGGGCACGGACAGGTTCGGCGAAGCCGCTCGAAGGTGTAAATCCCGGTACTGTGACCGTCACTCCACCGGATACGCAGCCCATAAGCGCCGACCAGCGCCAATTCCAGCGGGCGCACATCGAGCGGGACCCGGGCCGGATCAATCAGCGGACGGCCACTCATTTCTTCCACACACTCCGCGCAAGGACAAGCAAGTCGGAGCGCCCGTGCGCCATAGAGCGCCCGGTGTCCCTCGTTGTCCCATTCAAAGAGCACGCCGTCATCCCGCCGGGTCACGGCTCGGGGGAGCGGGTTTGCCATTGTCACCGACGCATCCTTCCCTCCCGCGGAACTTGCCCGGGTAAGTATCTTTGAGTGCTGAAACCGTGAGGCGACTTCCGCCGGAGCCGATCCCGCCATGTCCAACCCAGTTTCCAACCCGTTCGGTACTCGAGGCGAGCTGATGCTCGAGGGCGGGAGCGCCGTCATCTTTCGTCTGGGAGAACTCGAACGCAGCGGCGTCGGCACTCTCGATCGTCTCCCCTTCTCGATTCGCGTGCTGCTGGAAAACGCCTTGCGGCATGCCGGCCGAGGCGTGGTCACCGAGAATCACGTCACAGCGCTGGCCCGCTGGAGCAGGATCCCGGCCATGGGGTCGGACATCCCCTTCATGCCGGCCCGGGTCATTCTCCAGGACTTTACCGGCGTACCGTGCGTCGTGGATCTTGCCGCCATGCGCGATGCGATGGCCCGGATGGGGGGCGATCCTGGCCGCATCAACCCGGTGGTGCCCTGCGACCTGGTCATCGATCACTCGGTCCAGGTCGACCACTACGGGACGGCCGAGGCCTTCCGGCAGAACGTGGCACTTGAATTTGGGCGCAATGGCGAGCGCTATCAACTCCTCAAGTTTGCCCAACGGGCCTTTGAGGACTTTCGAGTGGTCCCGCCCGGCACCGGAATCGTGCATCAGGTCAACCTCGAATACCTCGCACCGGTGGTCCAGCTGCGGGACCAGTACGGCCATCGCACCGCCTACCCCGATACCCTGGTCGGCACCGATTCACATACGACAATGATTAACGGCCTGGGAGTTCTAGGCTGGGGCGTCGGCGGCATCGAGGCGGAGGCGGTGATGCTCGGCCAGCCGTACTTCATGCTGGTTCCCGACGTGGTGGGTGTGAAACTCACCGGCGATCTTCCCCTCGGTACCACCGCAACCGATCTGGTGCTGCGAATCACCCAAATGCTCCGGAAGCAGGGCGTGGTCGACAAGTTCGTGGAGTTTTACGGACCGGGTCTCTCCCGCCTCGGACTCGCCGATCGCGCCACCATCGCCAACATGGCCCCGGAGTACGGAGCAACGGTGGGCTTCTTCCCGGTAGACTCCGAAACGGTCGACTACCTGCAGCGGACTGGACGAGGCACCGAGGCGGCACGCACCGACCGCTATTGCCGTGAGGTAGGGCTGTTTCGGACTGACGCCACGCCCGATCCGGAATTCACCACCGAGCTGACCCTGGACCTCGGCAGCATCGAGCCGAGCCTTGCCGGACCGAGACGGCCGCAAGACCTGGTGCCGCTCCATGAGCTCAAGCGGAACTTTGCCCTGTCGCTTCCGGGGCTGATGCCCCAATCGGTGTCGGCCGAACGGCGCGCCGGGGCGGACGCAAACCTCTCGCAGTGGAGCAACGAAGGCGGCTCGGCCGGAGCGGCGTTGGCGCTGCAGGCGGCTCCAGAAATTTCCTGCTCCCTCAACGGGCACGATTTCGCGTTGCGCGACGGCGCCGTGGTCATCGCCGCCATCACCAGTTGCACCAACACCTCCAATCCCTCGGTAATGGTCGGTGCCGGGCTCCTGGCCAAGAAGGCCGTGGCCGCGGGGCTGGTGAGCAAACCGTGGGTGAAGACCAGCATGGCACCGGGCTCTCGGGTTGTGACAGCGTACCTCGAAGCGGCGGGGTTGCTCCAGTATTTCGATCAGCTGGGATTCAACATTGTGGGGTACGGCTGCACCACCTGCATCGGAAACAGCGGCCCGCTTCCGGAACCGATTGCCGAGGCAATTGAGCAACATCAATTGGTGGCAGCCGCGGTGCTCTCGGGCAACCGGAATTTCGAGGCCCGGGTACATCCTCAAGTCCGGGCCAACTATCTGGCGTCGCCGATGCTGGTGGTCGCCTTTGCGCTGGCCGGGCGGGTGGATGTGGACCTGGCGACCGAGCCACTGGGTACCGGCGCAGACGGG
Source organism: Gemmatimonadales bacterium (assembly GCA_031402135.1). Taxonomy (GTDB): domain Bacteria; phylum Gemmatimonadota; class Gemmatimonadetes; order Gemmatimonadales; family GWC2-71-9; genus JABFSM01. The sequence continues at coordinate 13,541 of JANNSC010000140.1, forward strand.
AAAGTGGTTTTCCTGAAGGACATCTGGCCCTCCGGCGAGGAAATTCGGAGCACCATGGCGGCATCGCTCACTCCGCAAATTTTCACCGACAAATACAGTTCCGTCTTCGAAGGCGACGCGGAGTGGCGGGAACTGGAGGTACCGGGCGGCGATCGGTTTGCCTGGGACCGGACCTCCACCTACGTCCAGGAGCCTCCCTTCTTCCAAAGCCTGGCGCCGGCGGCTTCGCCCCCCACCGACATCGCTGGCGCCCGGGTACTCGTTTCTCTGGGCGATTCGGTGACCACCGACCACATCTCGCCGGCGGGCTCGATTCCAAAGAGCGGGCCGGCGGCGCGCTTCCTTCTGGAGCATGGGGTCACCCAGGAGGATTGGAACACCTTCGGGGCCCGTCGCGGCAATCACGAGGTCATGCTGCGGGGCACCTTCGGCAACGTCCGCATCAAGAACCGACTGGTACCGGAAAAGGAGGGAAACTGGACGCTCCACATTCCATCCGGCGAGGTGCTGTCGATTTACGATGCCGCAATGAAGTACCTGGTAACCGGGACACCGCTCCTGATTCTGGCCGGAAAGGAATACGGCACTGGGTCGAGCCGGGACTGGGCCGCGAAGGGAACTACGCTGCTGGGGGTGAAGGCGGTACTCGCCGAAAGCTACGAGAGGATCCACCGGAGCAACCTGG
>JANNSC010000141.1:0-12960 GCA_031402135.1 Gemmatimonadales bacterium
CCATGATCCGGAGAACCCGGGCGGACTGACCCATCCACGGTCCTACGGGAACTACCCCCGCATCCTCGGCACCTACGTCAGGGAGGAGCACGTGCTCACCCTCGAGGATGCCATCCGCAAGATGACGTCAGCGGTGGCCACCCGGCTTTCGATTCCGGATCGAGGGCTGCTGCGAGCGGGATTTTACGCCGATCTGGTGATTTTTGATCCGGTGACAGTGGGCGACCGCGCCACCTTTGAAAATCCCCACCAGCTCTCGGTCGGGATCCGGCACGTCCTGGTGAATGGCACCACCGTTGTGAAAGACGGCGTCCATACCGGCGCCAAGCCAGGGCGGGCCGTCCGAGGACCAGGGTGGCGAGCCAGGCGCCCCGACGGGAACTGATTTGCCGCAATACGGTGGCGGGGCAACGAATCCGGTGGGTCGATGCCAAAATAGTCGTCGATTGCCAACTCGAGATCCTCGGCCGATTCGATTCCGGTATGGAACTCCTCGGCGTAACCCGGCTCGATGAAGAGGTAGCCGTAGGGCAAATCAAGGCCCGAGAGGACCACCGATCGGGTTTCCCCGCCCTCGCGTCGGACCACAACCGTGTCATTCAGCGTGGCCACCAATTCGATATCGGTGTCGTCGAGGTATCGCGCCACCACCTCATTGGATTCTCGGAAATCCTCGCGCACTCGATTGCGCCAATCCTCCGGCAGCGTATCCGACGACGCGAGCCAAAACGCGATGATCGTCGCGTGGGCAATCTCCGGCACATCCTCGCCCCACGACTCGGCGCTCTCGCCTCGCGCTCCGGCAGCTTCCCCGCTTCGAGAAATCGGACCGCACGCCCCGATGCCAAAGCCAAAGCACACCATCGCAAAGGTGGCCGATCGAAATGTCGGTGTCATTCTTCAAGATAATACGTGACAACGCTTTAGCGTATACCTTGAGCCGGCCGCGTTGGACCTGCCGTCGAGCGGCAGTAAGGGGCGACAACTCGTATGCAAGCACTCGCTTGCATGATCGATTCCGCCGTATTAGCTTCGGCGCCATGGAACTCCGCGACAAGATTCTCAAAGCCGCCACCGAGCTCTACGCCGAGACCGGGTTCCGCGGTGCAACGACCCGGCAGATTGCCCAGAAGGCCGGCGTCAACGAAGTAACTCTCTTCCGGCACTTCGGGTCCAAGACCGCGCTGCTCCACGAGGCCATTCGCTGCGCCTGTCAAACTCCGGTTTCCGACTCGTTGCCTGAAGTTCCGCTCGATCCCCGCACCGAACTGCTCCGCTGGGCCGGGGACCACTGGCGGGATCTCTGGACCCGTCGTTCAGTGATCCGCACCGCCATGGGCGAAATCGAGGAGCACCCCGAGCTGCTCCCCCGGGAAAACAGCCCAAGTGCCTGCGCCGGTCGGGCATTGCGCGCGTACCTCGAGCGGCTCCAATCTGCGGGGCTGGCCCGGGCGCCGTTTTCTACCAGCGCCGCGATGATGACGCTGATGGGCACCCTCTTCGCCGACGCAATGAGCCGGGACATCATGGCCTTCAGTTACCCGCTGGAGCCGGAGGCGGCAATCTCCGAATACGTTGACCTCTTTATCCGGGCAATAGGCGCGGGGACCGACCAGTGATGCTTGGCCGCATCGTGGTGAGTAGCCTGCTCGCGCTCGGGCTGGCGGCCGCGGCCGGGGCCCAGGCGCCGACGCCAGCGCGCCCGATTTCACTGGAGGACGCCCTCCAGCGGGCCCTGCCCGCCAGTGAACTGGTGGGCCTCGCGCGCGCAGCAGTCACCCGGGCCCACGGAGAACAACTTCGCGCCCGGAGCGAGTTCTACCCCCAGGTCAGCAGCTCGGCGTCCTACTCGAGGCTCCTGAAATCGCAGTATTCCGGCTTCGCGAACACCGACAGTTCGACCGGGCCGGCGCGTCCCAATTCCTGCGATCGGTTTTTTTCGGACCCGGCACTGCCCATCGGGGCACGGGTGGATTCGCTGGAAAAATCCCTGGAATGCGTGTCGGCAGTCAATCCGTTTGGCTCCTTTGGCAGCCTCCCCTTCGGGCGCGCCAACACCTGGAACCTCGGCCTCTCGGCTTCCCAGACGCTGTTCAGCGGTGGGCGAGTCCTCGGCCAGGTTCAGGCCGCCAACGCCGGGCGGCGCAGCGCCGAGATCGGCCAGAACGCCGCCGAGGCGCAACTGATTCTCGATGTGGTTCAGACTTATTTCGACGCGGCGCTGGCACAACAGCTCGCCGCCATTGCCCAGTCGGCGCTCGACCAGGCCGATTCCACCCTGCGGGAAACCACTCTCCGTCGCTCCGTCGGCACGGTGCCCGAGTTTGATCTGCTGCGGGCACGTGTCACCCGAGACAACCAGCGATCGCTGGCCATCCAGCGCGCCGCCGACCGCCGCCTTGCGGAGCTTCGCCTGACACAGCTGCTCGACCTCCCCGCCTCGGAGCCGATCAGCCTCATTACCGCGCCCGACGATTCCGGGCTCGCCAGCACCCCCTCGCTCAAGGAGCTGGTGGCCCGGGACGGCGATACCCTCACCGAACGCCGGGCGCCGGTCCGGCAGGCCGCCGAAGCTGTGGCAGCCCAGGAGGGGCTGCTGAAGGTGGCCCGGTCTCAGCACTACCCTTCGGTGTCCGCCACCTCGGCGTACGGGCGGGTGGCATACCCATCCTCGGCACTGCCCGGCTGGAATGACTTTCTCACCAATTGGAACCTTGCCGTTGGTTTGCAGCTGCCGCTGTTCACCGGCGGTCGTATCAAGGGCGACAACATGGTGGCACGGGCAGGGCTCGACGAAGCACGGCTCCGGCTCCGACAGACTGAGGAGTACGCGCAGCTGGATGCCCAGAACACTCGACAACAGCTGACCAGTGCCCGCGAGGCCCTTCGTGCCAGCGAGGGCACCGTCGAGCAGGCCGACCGGGCCTACCAGATCGCCGACTTGCGGTTCCGAGAGGGCATCTCAACCCACACCGAATTGTCGGAGGCGCGGCTTTCCCTCGAGCAGGCCCGCGCTAACCAGGCGGTTGCAGCCCGGGATGTCCAGGTGTCCCGGGTACGCGGCGCATTGATCGCCCGACTCCCGCTGGCGGGCGCCAGTACCGCCGCTCCGAATTCTACATCGTCCCGCCCAACGCAACGCCAGGCCGCCTCGACCCAGCCGGCGGCCTTCACCGGATCCGGTATCCCATGAGCACGCCGCGCCTGTATGTCATCATTGCTGCTCTGACCAGTGCCGCTGTTGCCTGCGGCGGAAGCGGCAACGCCGAAACCGCCACGGTGGAAGTGCCGTCGGTCACTCTTCGCCCCGACAACATCGCCGTTGCCGTCGAGCGGGAGATTGCCAGCGGCCCCTCGATTTCCGGAACCCTCACCGCCAAACGCCAGGCGACCCTCCGTGCCGAAGTCCCCGGTGTCGTCACCCAGACGTTTGTCGAACAGGGTGAGCCGGTGAAAGCGGGACAGGTGCTCTTGCGGCTTGACGATTCAGCAATCCGGGACGCGGTCCTTTCGGCGCGCTCTACCCTCCGGACTGCCACCGAGGCGATGGTGGTCGCCAAGCGGAATTCCGATCGGTCTGAGCGGCTGGCTCAGGCAGGCGCCCTCGCCGAACGCGACCTCGAGCAGGCCCGCATGTCGGCACTGAACGCCGAAGCAGGACTGGCCGACGCCACCGCCCGGTTGGCCAGCGCCGAGAAGCAGCTCGATCGGACCGTGATCCGCGCTCCCTTTGCCGGAATTGTCAGCGAACGGCAGGTCAATGCCGGCGACGTGCTGCAGGTGGGCAATCCGGCAGCGAGCGTGGTGGATCCGGCAAGCCTGCGCCTGGAAGCAACGGTAGCGGTGAACGCCTTGAGCCTGCTCACCGTCGGCACGCCGGTCGATTTTCAGGTGAGCGGGTATGAGGACAAGTCGTTTGCCGGCCAGATTGAGCGGATTAACCCGGCGGTGGACCCCGCCACCCGGCAAGTGCGGATATACGTCGGCATTCCCAACATCTCCGGACGACTGGTGGCCGGTCTTTTCGCCCAGGGCCGGGCCGCCACCGAGCGAAAGACTGCGATGGCGGTGCCCATCTCGGCGCTCGACCTGAAGGCCTCGACCCCCTCGGTGCGCCGCATCCGGGGCGGCAAGGTCGAACTGGTGGCGGTGCAGCTGGGGCTCCAGGATGATGTGCTCCAGTTGGTGGAGATTGCCGCAGGCCTCGCAATCGGCGACACGGTGCTGGTCGGGCCGTCCGCGGGCGTGGCGGCCGGTACCCCCGTGCGCATCATCAAGGAGTAGCACAACATGTTCATCTCCGATGGCGCCATCCGGCGGCCGGTCATTACCGTCGTGATCATGGCGGCCCTGGCCGTGTTCGGACTGATCGCGCTCTTTACCCTCAAGACGGACGAATATCCCGACGTCGAGCCGCCATTTGTCACCGTCGGGGTTCCTTACCCTGGTGCTTCCCCTGAAACGGTCGAGAAGGAAGTCCTTGACCCCGTCGAGGAAGCGATCTCGTCGATTACTGGGGTGAAAAAGGTCAACGGCAAGGCGATGGACGGCTTCGCGTCGATCTTGATCGAGTTCCAGTTCACCAAGCCGCTCCCGGAAGCAACTCAGGACATCCGTGACGCGATCTCCGGGATCCGGAATGACCTGCCCGCCGAAATTGAAGAACCCATCATCCGGAAGATGAACGACACCGACCGGCCGATCGTCTCCCTCGCGCTCTCCTCGACCACGCTCCCGCCCCGGGAGTTGACCCGTATCGCCGACCCAGGCATCACCCGGGAATTGCGCTCGATCCCCGGCGTGGCGGAGGTTACCGTCTCCGGCAAGCAGGAGCGCGAACTTACCGTCGAATTGAAGCCGGAGGCGCTGCAGACGGTCGGCATCAGCGTTGGCCAGGTAGTCCAGGCACTCCAAACACAAAACCTCGCCGCGCCGGTCGGGCGGCTCGACGGTGTGCTGGACGAACGGTCGATCCGGCTCAAGGGAAGGCTCGATGGTCCGGCGGAATTTTCTCAACTGGTGGTGGCGGAGCGGGCCGGGCGACTCATTCGTCTCGGGGATGTTGCCAATGTCCGGGATGGCGCCGAGGAACCCCGCACCTTGGCAATGTTCAACGATCGGGTGGCGGTTGGCATCGATATCAGGAAGTCGAAGGGGTACAGCACGACCGAGGTGAGCAACGCGGTGATGGCGCGTCTGGCCAAGGTCGAAACCCGCCTGCCGGCCAATGTAAAGCTCGACATCGTCAAGAACTCCGCCATCCGGGTCGCGGACTCGGTGCGCGACGTTCAGTTCACCCTGTTCGAAGGGGCGATGCTCACCGTCCTGGTGGTCTTTCTCTTCCTCAATTCGTGGCGATCGACGGTGATCACCGGTCTGGCACTGCCGGTATCGGTGCTGGCGGCTTTCATCGCGGTGTGGATGTTCGGCTTTACCCTCAACACGATGTCTCTCCTGGGACTTTCTCTGGCCATCGGCATTCTGATCGACGACGCCATCGTGGTCCGCGAAAACATCGTCCGCCACGTAGAAATGGGGAAAGACCACGTTACCGCTGCACACGAGGGTACTGACGAAATCGGACTGGCCGTTACCGCCACCACACTCTCGATTTTGGCGGTGTTCGTTCCGATCGCCTTCCTGCCGGGCCTGGCGGGACAGTGGTTCAAGCCGTTCGGGCTGACCATGGCCTGTGCCGTGGCAGTTTCGCTGCTGGTGTCATTTTCGCTTGACCCAATGCTCTCAGCCTACTGGCCCGACCCGCACACCGCCGAAAACAAAAAGGCCTGGATCACCCGGAAACTGGACCGATTCAACGCCTGGTTCGCCCGCCGCGCTGAGGGGTACAAGCGAGTGATCGCTTGGGCGCTTGACCATCGCCTGGCGGTCGTCGGACTCTCCACCTCGACCTTTCTCTTTGCCCTTGCCATGCCGGCCCTCCGGCTCGTTGGTGTGAGCTTCGTCCCGCTCGATGATCGCTCGGAGATGTCGATCCAGCTGGAATCGCCCCCAGGGTCGAACCTCGAATACACCCGGCGGAAAGCCGCGGAGGTTGGGGCACTCCTCCGAGCCCACTCTGAGGTGCGTTATACCTATGCCACCCTCGGGGGAACGCTGACCGGCGCGGTGGACGAAGGACTCATCTACGTCAGGATGACCGCCAAGAACGAACGCAAGATCTCCGCGGAGGAATTCGCCGCGGTTGTTCGGGAAGAAATCCGCGGAGTCGCCGGCGTCAAGCTTGCCGTTTTCACCTCCGAAATGGGCGGGGGGCGGAAGCAACTCCAACTCGAAGTGCGGGGAAGCGACATCATGTCACTCGCGACCGTCGCCGACCTGGTTGAGGCCGAGGTCCAACGCGTGCCGGGCGCCGTGGATATTGCCCTCTCCACCAAGGGGCAGAAGCCCGAAATCAACGTCGACATCGACCGCGGCATGGCCGGCGCGCTCGGGGTGACGGTGGGCCAGGTGGCCCAATCTCTCCGTCCTGCCTTCGCAGGAATCGACGCCGGGGATTGGCTCGATCCAAGCGGAGAAACCCGGGACGTGATGGTCCGGCTGACTCCGGAAACCCGGCAGCGGCTCACCGACCTTCGTGACCTGCCGCTGGTACTGCCGGGAGGCGCCGGCGGCACGCCGACCACAATCCCCCTCGGCCAGGTGGCGCGAATCACCCAGGGCATCGGCCCCGCTCTCATTGACCACCTCAACCGTGACTTGGTGGTCGTGGTGGGCTGGAACGCCTCCGGTCGCTCGACCGGTGAGGTGATGACCGATGCCATGGCCCGCATCGCCAAGCTGCCGCTGCCTTCCGGTGTTGCGATCACCCAGGGCGGAGATGCGGAGCGACAGACCGAGATCTTCGGCAGCATCTTCCTGGCACTCGGCGTGGCGGCGATGCTCATGTACCTCATTCTTGCCATTCAATTCGGCTCCTTCATCGATCCGCTGGCCATCATGCTGTCATTGCCGCTCTCGCTCATTGGGGTCATGCTCGCGCTGGCGATAACCGGGACCTCGATCAACATCATGAGCCTCATTGGCGTGATTCTGCTCATGGGCATCGTGGCCAAGAACGCCATTCTGCTCATCGACTTCGCCAAGTGGTCGCGGGAGCGGGACGGCAAGGCCTTGCGGGAAGCCCTCATCGAAGCCGGCGCTATTCGCCTGCGGCCGATCCTCATGACCACCTTTGCATTGATCGCGGGGATGATTCCCATCGCGCTCGGCAGCGGCGAAGGCGCCCAGTTCCGGGCGCCCCTGGGTGTGGCGGTGATCGGCGGCGTCATCACCTCCACGGCGCTGACCCTGGTGGCCATCCCTACCTTTTATGAGATTTTGGACGAATCCCGGGAAAAGCTGCTGCACCTCTTTGGCCGGCTGTTTCGGGGCCGGGGAGCCGCTGCGTCCCACCCCATTGTCCCCGAGGAAACCCAATGAGTAGCATTCCCATGCCCCGCAGCCGAGGCCCGATGATCAAGGATTCCCCCGACCACCACGACGCCGATCTGGTGCTCAAGCTGTACGATCTCCGCCGAGAGACGTTGATGCGGGCAGCGCGGAGCGCCCTGACCGGCGATTTCTGGCCGACGTCGGCGGAGGAGGCGGTTGCCATCGTAAAGCCGGACCACCCCAACAATCTCCATTTCCGCCAGTTCACCGGCTATTGGGAAATGGCCTACTCCATGGCCCGCTATGGCATTGTGAACCCTGACTACCTGGCTGATACCAGCGGCGAAGGTCTCTTCGTCTACGCCAAGTTCGAACCCTACCTTGCCGAGCTTCGCGCTGCCGGTTCACCCCGGTATTTCATCAACAGCGAGTGGATCGCCACCCAATGCGAAATGGGTAAGGCCTTGATGAGCGGCATGAGGCCGCGCATCGCGCAAATGACCGCCGCCCGCCGGAGCGCCTGATGGCCGAAGCACCCAAGAAGAAGAAAATCACCTTCGGCCTCGCCTGGAGGGAGGCCAGGGAACTGATTTGGAAGTACCGAGGCCGACTCCTGGTGGGCTTTTTGATCATGCTGCTGGGGCGGCTCGCCGGACTGGTGCTTCCGGCCAGCTCCAAGTACATGATCGACAATATTCTGGTGGCCCGCGACGAAAGTCTGTTGCTCCCGCTCGCCGCCGCGGTTCTCGGCGCGACGGTCGTCCAGGCCATCACGTCATGGCTGTTGGTCAAAATCCTCGGCATCGCCGCACAGCGCGCCATTACCGATCTCCGCCGCGAAGTCCAGGCCCACATTCTCCGGCTGCCGGTTCGCTACTTCGACTCCACCCAGACCGGGGTCCTGCTCTCCCGCGTCATGAACGACGCCGAGGGCATCCGCAACCTTGTCGGTACCGGCCTGGTTCAGCTCATCGGCGGCCTGATCACCGCCGCAATTGCGATGGTGGCGCTCTTCTGGCTCAACTGGAGGCTCACCGCCGGAACGCTGGCGGTCCTGTTGTTCTTTGGCGGCGGGATGGCGTACGCTTTCACTCGGCTGCGCCCAATTTTCCGGGAACGTAGCAAGCTGATGGCGGCGGTCAGCGGCCGGCTTACCGAATCTTTCGGCGGGATCCGAATCGTGAAGTCCTACGTCGCCGAGCGCCGGGAGGACTACGTCTTTGCCAAGGGCATCAACTTGCTGTTTCGGAACGTTGCCACCACCATGGGCGGTATCGGAGCGGTAACCGCGCTCTCCAGCATTGTGGTGGGCACCGTGGGCGCGCTGATGATCTTGGTTGGCGGGCAGGACATCATTGCGAACCGGATGACCCTCGGCGATTTCATCATGTACATCTTCTTTACCGGCCTGATGGCCGCGCCGCTGATTCAGATTGCCTCGATAGGCACCCAGATCACCGAAGCCTTTGCCGGCCTCGACCGGATCCGCGAGGTCCGGTCCATGGCCACCGAAGACGACGAAGACGCCGCCCGCGCTCCGGTCGACCAGGTGGAGGGCCGCATCGCCTTCGAGGATGTGACGTTCGAGTACACCGAGGGGGTCCCGGTGCTCAAGCACGTTTCATTTGCCGCGCCGGCCGGCTCCACCACGGCCTTGGTTGGCTCCAGCGGCTCCGGGAAGAGCACGCTGATGAGCCTGGTGATGGCGTTCAACCGACCCACCGCGGGACGGGTCCTCCTCGACGGCCGCGATCTCGCTTCGCTCCGACTCCGCGACTACCGTAGCCGGCTCGGGATTGTGCTGCAGGACAATTTCCTCTTCGACGGCACCGTCGCCGACAACATCCGGTTCAGTCGGCCCGGTGCCACGATGGCCGACGTCCGGCGAGTGAGCAAGATTGCCCATTGTGACGAATTCATCGAAGGGTTTGAGAAGCAGTACGACACCATCGTCGGAGAACGAGGAGTTCGCTTGTCCGGCGGCCAACGCCAGCGCGTGGCCATCGCCCGCGCCATTCTTGCCGACCCCACGGTGTTGCTGCTCGACGAGGCCACCTCGAGCCTCGACAGCGAAAGCGAGGCGCAGATTCAGGACGGCCTCCAGGCGCTTCGCGCGGGGCGGACCACCTTCGTGATCGCTCACCGACTCTCCACCATCATGAGCGCCGATCAAATCTTGGTATTGGAAGCCGGCGAGATCGTGGAGCGTGGCAGCCACGCCGAGCTCCTTGCTGCCGATGGCCGCTATCGGCAGCTCTACGACAAGCAATTCCGCCTGGAGCGAAACCGGTTCATCAATCCCGGAGAGGACTTCACCCCGGAGCCTGAGCGTCCCGTCGCCAGCCTGTCGGGCCCCGGTCGCCGCGCGGACTGATCCGCCGTGGACCTTCGGCAATCTCTCCCCGGCTCCTCGCTGCCGCTTGCCGGAGCGGAGCCGGCGGGGCCTTCGCTTTCACTCCCGCTCTGCCATTTTGCCGCCGCCGTCATCTGGCTCAATCTCGGAGCGGCCGCATTGGTCTATTCCTCCCCCGATCTTGCGGCCGGAAATCTCTTCGATCCTCGGATCTTTGCCACCACCCACCTGTTTACACTTGGTGTCATTGCCACCGCCATTTTCGGGGCGATGTACCAGTTCGTTCCGGCGGTAACCGGCGTGCCACTGCGCAATGAGCGGATTGCCTGGACCGGCTGGTTTCTGCTCCAGGCTGGCGTCCTGGCCCTGACCGCCGGTCTGTGGACCTGGCGCCCGGTGTTGCAAGGCGCTGGATGGATTCTGGTGTTTGGCGCCGTCGGGTGCTCTGCCTGGAACCTGCTGCCAGCCCGGCGCAAGGCGGCGCGCAACCGTGCGGTGGCCGTCTACCTGTCGCTGGCCCATTCCTGGCTCGGCCTCAACCTGGTCCTCGCCGCAGCTCGGATCGGCGACGCGTTCGGCTGGTGGCACACCAGCCGGAGCGGCCTCGTTGCAGTCCATTTCCACTTCGGTGTCATTGGATTTGCCACGCTCACAATCGTCGGCATCGGCAACCGGATGATCCCGGCGTTTCTCCAGGCAAAGGGCTACCCCGAGTGGCCCTTTCGATGGGTAGGGTGGACCGCTTCCGCCGGTCTCCTGCTCCTCGGCGCCGGCATCGTCGCAGGGTCGGGCGTGACGCGCAATTGCGGGGCAACCCTGATGCTGGCCAGCGCGGTGCTGTACCTCTACGAGGTGTCCGGCTATTTCCGCAGGCGCAGCACTCCGGATTTCGATCCGGGCCTCGGATTCATCACCATCGCGCATGCCTATCTGGCCTTGGCAACCGCCATCGGTGCCACCCTGCTCCCCACTAAACCCGCGCCCGGCCGTGGGTGGATCGCCTATGCCGTGCTCGCAATTCTCGGCTGGGTAGTCATGATGATCCTGGGCGTTATGCATCGGGTGGTGCCGCGGCTGGTGACCCAGCAGATCCGCATCCGGGAGGGCGCGCGGGCAGCCCGGCTGGGGCGCGGAGAGCTGCTCCACCGGCCGGCGGCGTGGCTCACCTGCGCCACCATGGCAGGGGCAGTTGCCGGATTGGTCGGCGGCATTTCGATGGGATCGGCCGAGGTAACGGGTGCGGCAGCAGTTGCGCTTGCCGTCGCGGCGGCACTGCTGCTCTGGCAGGGATTACGATTGGCCCGCATGACCCTGCCGGGCTGAATTGCTACAGGGAGCTGGACTTGACTCCCGAACCGGAGCTGCCGGCGATCGCGGGGAGCGCCGGCCGATCCGGAGGGGACTGACGACTATGAGCGCGGAGCCGGAGGAGGCGGTTGTGCCGGCAGGTCGCTGTTCCAGATGTCCTCCACCATCATCCACCGGTCGGCCACCTTGCGCCAGCTCACCACATACTTCCCGCTGTCGGTGATGGGTGCGGGCGCTCCGGGCAAGTTCAGCGTGATCGTGTAGGTCCCCAGTTCAACCGCCAAGGGGCCGTTCGCAACGACCGATCCGGTTACCAGGGTGAGGGCCGGATTCGCGGGGCCCAAGGCCATGGCCTGCGCGATGGCTGGGCGGCCCACCGCCGCCGGAGCGTTGGGCGCCATCACGCGACCGTCTTCGGTATAGAACGCCGCCACCGAGTCGCCGTGCCCAGCATTGAAATGGGCCATGAACTGCACGTTGGAAGCCTCGATTGCCGTCCTGGCAGCGGCCGCCTCCGCGTTCATCCGCCCGGTGGCCTGCTCGGCTGTCTCCGCCGCGGGCTGGCAGCCAACCAGCACCAGTACCGCACCCGCGAACGACAGCATTTCCCGACTCGTCATCGTGTACTCCTTCAGGGTGATGGGTTCAAATCTCGATCGGCAGCTTTCTAATCCGCGTCCCGGTCGCGGCGAAGACCGCATTGGCCACCGCGGGCGCGATCGGTGGAGTGCCCGGCTCTCCTACCCCGCCAGGCTCGAACAGACTGGGCACAATGTACACCTCTACCACCGGCATCTCTCGCATCGTGAGCAGCCGATAGTCGTGGAAATTGCTCTGCTTGACCCGGCCCTTTTCCAGGGTAATCCGACCCTTGAGCGCCGCCGTCAGCCCGAACACGATTGCACCCTCCATTTGGGCGACAACGGTGTCGGGGTGCACCACCTGGCCGCAGTCGACGGCACACACCACCCGGTGCACCCGCAGCACTCCCCCTTCCACGGAAATTTCCGCCACCTGTGCCACAAAGCTCCCGAACGACGGGTGCAGCGCAACGCCCCGGAAGCTCCCCGCCGGAGCCGGCGTGCCCCAGCCAGACCGCTCGGCGGCCAGATTGAGGACCGCGAGATTGCGGGGTGAGCCAGCCAACAGCCCGCGCCGGAATTCGACCGGGTCCCTTCCCGCTGCCCCGGCGAGTTCGTCTACGAAACATTCCACCGCGAATGCGGTGTGGGAGTGCCCCACCGATCGCCAGAACCCCACCGGCACCCCGAGATCCGCCTGAGTATACCGTACCTCGAGATTCGAGATTGCGTAAGGGACCTCCGGAGCGCCTTCAATGGCGTTGCCGTCCACCCCGCCTTTGAGTGGACCAGCGAGGTGGGCCACAACATTCGGCACCCACCCGGGAATAAACTTCGCAATGATCGAAGGGCAGACGATGTGGTGGTACCACCCCGTGACGCCCCCGTCAGCACCTAACCCGGCCCGAAGCACGTGCCGAGCAGCCGGGCGATACTGATCGTGCCGGATGTCATCTTCCCGACTCCAGGCCAGCTTGACCGGCGCGCCGGCGGCCTTCGACACCTCGCACGCCTCGGTGACAAAGTCGGATTCGGAGCGCCTGCCGAACCCGCCGCCCAGCAGCGTCGTGTGCACCGTGATCTTGTCCATCGCGACACCGGTGGCCCGGGAGGCCGCGCCCCGACTCCCACCCCCCAGGAGCTTCGGGCCGGTCTGAAACTGGGTGGGAACCCAAAGCGTCACCGCATCGGAGCGGACATCGGCGGTACAGTTCATCGGTTCCATTGTCGCGTGGGCCAGGTAGGGCAGTTCATACACCGCGTCCACCAGCTTTGCCGAACCGATTATCGCCTCCGCGCCCAACCCCACCTTTCGGGCTTCCCTTC
>JANNSC010000142.1:0-9186 GCA_031402135.1 Gemmatimonadales bacterium
CCACCGTCGAGAAAGAGATCGGCCAACGCCACGCCGTCCGACAGCCCACCGCCCACCGCCCCGCGCAGGTCGAGCACCAGGGAGCGGACTCCCCCAGTGCGGAGCGCCACAATGCCGGCCCGGACGCTGTCGGACAGACCGGTCGGAAATCGACGGATGACCACTCGGCCGACCCCGTCATTCATCGCAAAGCTCTCCGTTGCCGGGACCTTCGGCACCTCGGCCCGGACCAGGGTGAGGGGAATCGCGGCGCGCACCCCATCGCGGCGAACCCGAAGCGTAACCCGCGACCCCGCTGACCCATCCAGCAGGCGCTGGACCCGGTCCAAATCGGTTGCGTCGAGCAATGCGCTGTCCACCGCCACCAACATGTCCCCGCTCCGCACCCCTGCCGCTTCGCCGGCGGAACCAGCCACGGCGGCCACCACGATCACCAGCCCGTCCTGTCGGTCGAGAAAGAGTCCCTGCGGCGCCGGCTCCGCGCCATCCTGCTTCAACCGCTGGCCCGGCAGCAACAGCACCGCGTAAGGATCATCCAGTTCCTCGATGACTCCTGTCGCGGCCAGGCGGTACAATTCCTGGTCGGTGACCGAATCCACCCCGAAGGAACGGACGTGGCGCAGCACGTTTTCGAATAGCCGGGTCCCACCCACCGTCGGCCCGTCCGGAACACCGCTCTTGACCGCCGCCGTTGGTGTCAGAACCCACGCCATCGCGCCAAGACAGCCCGCCGCGAACCCCAGTGCCAGAAATCCCCTCGCCCGCATCGGCTACCGTGCCCCGGTCGGCGCCAGTGTCGGCCGCGCCGAAAGCACCGCCGCCCACGCTGAGTCGGCCAGCGCGAGCGGCGCCTGGGTCGCGTCGATATGAACGATGCCCGGCCCCTGCTCCGCCAGGTATCTCGCCGCCACTCGGCGATGAAACTCCAACGGCTCCCGGTCCAGCCGGTCCCGCGCCTTGCCCGAGGCAAGTTGTCGTTCCGCCCCGACTTCGGGCGGGAGGTCGAGGACCAAAGTCAGGTCGGGCCGAAGTCCACCGGTCGCGCAGCGATTCACGAATGCCACCTTGTCCGGGGGAAGTCCCCGGCCCGCGCCCTGGTACGCCATCGTCGACAGATCGTACCGGTCGCTCAGCACCACTCCGCCTTGGGCCAGCGCGGGCCCGATAACCCGGGCAACCAGATCAGCCCGGGCCGCCGTCATGAACAGCAGCTCCTGCTCGCCGCTCAGTACTCCGGCCAAATCCAGCAGCACCTGGCGGAGCGCCTCCGCCGCCGGCGTGCCGCCGGGCTCCCGCACCGTCACCGCATTGCACCCTGCCGCCCGGAACCGTTCGGCCAGCGCCGTGGCAAGGGTGGTTTTCCCCGCCCCTTCCGGCCCCTCCAGCACCACGAAGAAACCGCCGCTCATGCCAGCGTGATGATGCTGCTGGTCGCGCCACGCTCAATCCCGGCACTCATTTGCTGATTGACCTTGGTCATCAATTTTTCGTAGTTGGCCCGGGCAATGACGTACGCCTGGCCGGTGGTGCTGACCTCCAGAGCCTGGACGGCGGTCTCGTAATCCAGCACCGTCGCCTCGTTGGGAATCTTCTTCTGGGTGACCTGCTCGTCGATCAGCCGAGCCAGCGTGTCAATCTTCTCCAGACGAGCTCGGGTTTCGGCGTCCTCCTGCAGCGTCTTCTCGGCCCTGCGAAGCGTCTGGTATTCGGTCGATTGACCAATCAGCCGACCCAGTTCTTGTGCCTTTTCGTCAATCATTCCGAAAGTCCCTGGCGCGCGGTCAGGTACCGCGGGCGCCCGAAGAGGTCGTCCCACACCTTCACGCTCTGAAAGCCTGCTGCGTCCGCCAGAGCAGCCGACTGGGCGCCCCGGGTGCAATCTAGCTCCATGACCAGGTAGCCTCCCGGCGCCAGCAACCGGATCCCCTGCTCCACCACGCCGCGGGTGGCATCGAGGCCAGCAGCCCCGCCGGCAAGCGCCAACCGGGGCTCCCACGCCTTCACCGACTGCGGGAGCGCGTGGTATTCCGAATCGGTCAGGTAGGGCGGGTTGGAAACCACCAGGTCGAACGCCGAATCCGGAAGGCCACGTCCGAGATCGCTCTCGACGAAGCGCACCGGCAGCCCGGTCAATGCGGCGTTTTCGCGGGCAAGTTCCAATGCCTCCACCGAAATATCGGCGCCGATCACCTCATCGAACCCGCCTTCCTGTGCCAGTGCCAGGGCCACACACCCGCATCCGGTGCCAATGTCGAGCACTCGCCCGGTCCGACGCTGCGCCAGCGCCAACTCGACCAGTCCCTCGGTTTCCGGCCGGGGAATCAGGGCTCGGCGATCCGATCGCAGCTCAAGATTTCGGAATCCAGCCGTACCCAGCACATACATCAATGGTTCGCCCCCGGCACGGCGGGCGATCGCCACCTCGAACGCCGCCGCTTGGTCCCGCTCCGCCCCCCGTTCGCGGGTGAGCCATGCGTCGCCTGGCGTGATTCTGCCCATCCAGGCCCACAGCCGGTTCGCTTCCCGCTTCGGTTTGATCACCCCCGCGGCCCGGAGTTGCACCGCGCCGCGCTCGATCACCTCGGAAACGGTGGCCGGGTGCTCAGAGTGCACGATCTTCCTCCCGGCTGGCCAGCCGGAGCGCCTTGACGATCTCATCGAGGTCGCCGTCCATCACGCCCATCAAGTTGTGCACTGACAGCCCGATTCGGTGATCGGTCACCCGACTCTGGGCATAGTTATAGGTCCGGATTTTTGCCGAGCGATCGCCGGTACCAACCTGGGCCTTCCGATCCTTGGCCCGCACCGCTTCCTGGTCCGAAACCATCTTGTCCAGAATGCGGGAACGCAGCACCGACATCGCCTTGATTTTGTTCTGGAGCTGGGATTTTTGGTCCTGCTGCTGCACCACCGTGCCGGTGGGGAGGTGGGTGATCCGCACCGCACTGTCAGTGGTGTTCACGCTCTGTCCCCCCGGGCCACCGGAGCGAAACACATCGATGCGAAGATCATTCGGTTCGATCTTGACGTCCACTTCCTGAGCTTCCGGCAGGACCGCAACGGTGGCGGCCGAGGTATGGATTCTCCCCTGCGATTCGGTCGCCGGCACCCGCTGGACCCGGTGAACTCCTGATTCTCGGCGGAAGAGTCCGTAGGCGCCGGTCCCCCGCATTGCCACGATCGCTTCCTTGATGCCGCCCAGCGTGCCGTCGCTGATCGAGATCGGCTCGACCTTGAGCCCGTTCCGCTCGGCGAACCGGGTGTACATCCGCAGCAGGTCGGCAGCGAAGAGCGCTGCCTCATCGCCTCCGGTGCCGGCCCGGATTTCGAGAATGGCGTCGCGATCCTCCAGTGGATCGCGGGGAACCAGCAGCTCTTCGAGCTTGCTGCCCACCCCGGCAATTTCGCCGGGGAGCCGGTCCAGGTCGGCGCGCACCAGCGCCGCCAGCTCCGGATCGGCCTCATTGGCCAGGCCTCGGGCTTGCTCGAGATCATCTTTGAGGCGAGTGAGTCGTTCGGCGAGCTGGACGATCGGCTGAAGCCGGGAATGTTCGCGGCCCAGCGTACTCAGGCGGTCGGAGTCCTTGGAAATGTTCGGATCCGACAGCGCCGCGGAGACCTCCTCCGCCCGCGCGAGCGCTTGGCGGAGTCTGGCCTCCACGGATTACTCTGCGGCGGTGGGGGCCGCCTGCTCCGAACCGTACTTGCGGCGGAACCGGTCCACCCGGCCGGCAGTATCCAGCAGCCGCTGCTTGCCCGTAAAGTAGGGGTGGCAGGAACTGCAGACTTCGACGTGGATCGACGCCGCCGTGCTGCGGGTCTGGATTTTGTTTCCGCAGGCACAGACCGCTTCGATGGTCCGGTACATCGGATGCAGATTGGGCTTCACAGGATCAACTCCGTAAGTCGTTGCGAGCCATGCAATTTAGCCGAGGTACGCCGCTAAGGCAACCCGGCCCTCGGAGCCACTGGCACCTTGACCCAGCACCGGCCAGACTGCCACACTACCATCCAACCGGTTGCCTGAACTCGCCTCGCCCGCCGGAGGGTGCATGGCCCTCGATACGCTGGACGTCCTCCGCGCTGTGCCGCTGCTTCGCCACGTCTCCGACGCCGACCTGCAGGCGCTCGCCCACCTGGTTCGGGAGCGGCGCGAGCCCAAGGGTGCGCTGATTCTCTCTCAGGGCAACGAGGGCGACGCCCTGTTCCTGATCCGGAGCGGACAGGTCAAGGTCACTGTCATCGCCGAGGACGGGCGCGAGGTGATCCTGTCGGTGTTGGGCCAAGGCAGCTTCTTTGGAGAAATGGCCCTCATCGACGATGAACCCCGCTCGGCCCACGTGTTCGCCATGGCGGACACCACCCTCTTGGTGCTCCGACGGGAGGATTTTCGGGCCCGCCTGGCCGGCTCCCCCGGCCTCTCCGTTTCGCTCCTTCGGGAACTCTCCCGCCGCCTCCGCCGCGCCGACGACACCATCGCGAACTTGATGCTCCTCGACGTCAACGGGCGTATCGCGCACCTTTTGCTCGAATTGGCCCGGGAGGAAGGCGGCAACGACGGCACCCGCATCACCCGCCGCCTCACCCACGCCGCGCTCGGGCAAATGGTGGGCGCCAGCCGGGAAACCGTCTCCCGGACCATGCGGCACCTGGTGCTCGCCAACGTCATCGCCGTAACCCGGAAGGACATCACGCTGCTCGACGCCGGGGCGCTCCGCCTCGCCGCGCAGCAGGCCTTGTGAAAGTGACCATCTGGGGCGCTCGCGGATCAATTCCGGTTCCCGGCCCCCAGACGGTGCGCTACGGCGGCAACACCCCGTGCGTCACCATCGAAGCGGGACCGGCGCTGCTGGTCCTCGACGCCGGCACCGGAATCCGCCCGCTTGGGCTGGCCCTCGCCGCCCGCCCCGACCCCAACCCGATCGACATTCTGCTTTCCCATACCCACGCCGACCACCTGCACGGCCTCCCCTTCTTTCGCCCAATCCATGATCCGGCGCGATCCGTCAACATCTACGGACCCGGCGGCGCCGAGATCTCCCTTCGGGAAATCCTCATTCGTCAGATGACCCCACCGCTCTGGCCCGCCAGTTACCTCGAAACCGCCCGGCGCCTTTCGGTGATCGAAATCACAGCGGAGCAATTCCAAACCGGGTATTTCATGGTGCGATCCACACACCTCCGTCATCCTGGGAGGACGCTGGGTTACTCGATTTCGGAGCGCGCTGGCGGGCCGGCAGTCAACTACCTGACTGACAATGAGTTGGAGGCCTGGACCGGGGCGCTGGAATGGCAGTCGAGGTTGGTAGGGTTCTTGCGCAACAGTGAGGTTCTGATTCACGACGCAACCTGGAGTGACGCCGAGGTCACCGAGAAATTGGGCTGGGGTCATTCCAGCGCATCCCAGGCGGTGGACCTGGCAATCGCGGCCGGGGTGCGGAGGCTGGTACTCTTCCATCATGCACCGGATCGCACCGACGCCGCGATCGACCAGATGCTGGATGAAGCCCGCAAGCGGGTAGTCGATCACCGAGCATCATTGACCGTCGATGCCGCAGCCGAAGGGTTGTCGTTCGACGTCTAAGAGGAGGCCGCAATGAACCGCCGAGCCGTGGTCCTGATTGCCCTTGCCGCTGCAGTTCCTGCCGCAGCCCAGGACGCCCGTCCTGGAATCGCCGTAATTCAGTTCGACAACGGCGGCAGTTACGGGAAGGACAAGGAAGACTTCGATGCACTGCGGAGAGGGCTCCCGGCCACTCTGATCACCGAGCTCTCCCGGAACCCGCTGGTGCGTCTCGTGGATCGGGAGCAAACCCAGCGATTGCTCGACGAGCAGGGGCTTGCCACCGCCGAGCGGGTCGATGCCGCCACCGCCGCAAAGATCGGCAAGCTGGTGGGCGCCAGGTACATGATCACCGGAACATTCATGGACCTGTACGGAGACTTCCGGATCGATGCTCGGCTGATCGACGTGGAAACCGGAGAGATTCTCAAGGTGGTTCGCAGCGACCCGAAATTACACGATCGGAGGGACATGTCCCGGATGGTGCAGTCGGTCGCCGAACGGCTGATGACCGACACCAAACTCCCGCCGCTCCCGGTGGGAACCGTTCTCCGCGCGCCGGTTCCCACCGAAGCGCTGGCATTCTTCAGTCGGGCCCTGCTCTATCACGATCGGGGTGACAAGGCCAAGGCAATTGAGTACTACCGGAGGGCACTCGACGTCTTTCCGGCGTATACCGAGGCGAGCGAAGGGCTCAGGAAGACTCGCGCGCCTTGAGCCCCAGCCAGACCCCGGCGTGGGCCGGCAACGCCAGTGCAATGAGCTCCAGGTTCGCCTGATCAAACACCGGCAGGATTTTCAGTACCAGTCCAAGCGCCGCCAAACCGGTGACCACTGCGGCAATGCGGCGGGCTCGTTCCGGGCGAGCGAGAATGAGCAGCGCCAGGACCAGTGCCACGATGTTGAAGAGGAAGAGATTCTCATTCTGGTAGGCTGCCACATGGGTGCTGAACAGCCAGAGGCCGGTCAGAGCCAGTCCCACGGCGCCGCTGAGAATCGTCCATAGGGTAGCAAGCGGCACGAATGCTCGGCTCCGCCGAGTACCCAGCCAAGCCAGGAGCCCTCCCAGGATCACCCCCGCGCCGAGAAAGCCCCACGTCCAATCCGCTGGAGCGCTCGGCACCGGGAATTTCCCTCCCTCGGCAAGCACCCGGGCCTGCTTGACCAGCGGCCGCTCCACCCCGCCGGCTCCGACAATCCGAACGCTGTCGAGATGCTCCCGCAACCGGATCGGCAGAAACATTTGTTCCCAGCGACTCATTTCCCGGTCCACCGGGTGGCCCAATCCCACCATCAAGCCGGCATAGACCACTGGATTGTTTTGGTTGAGGCGGCGGGTTTCCTCCCGCCAGGTGAACCCCGAAGGAGAATCGGCGTAGCGCTTGATTGCGCCGCCCACCACCCGATCGATGGCGTCGCGGATTCTGGTCGAGCAGTTGTCTCGATAGTAGTCGTAGGCATAACCGGCATTCTCCGGCCGGAGGTTCTCCGCCAGGAAATCCCGAAGCGCCACCCGCTGCGCCGGCGTGAGGTCGAGTTGCTGGGACCAGATCTTCCGGCCCTGTCCGGTGTAAAAGTCGATCATCCCGGTCACATTGCCGGTGTCCCCCATCGAGTACCACATCTTTCCCTGGGCAAAATGCCGGAAAAAATTGGGTGCGTTGAAGTCGAAGCGGCCGTAGTCGGAGTGGTGGTCGGTACCGGTGGCGGCGTCGTGAATCCACAGCGCGTTGTGCCCGAATCGTTCCCACACCGCCCCGCCGGTTTCGTAGGTCAGCAGGGTGACGGTCAGTTCCGATCCCGGTTCCGCGACCCCGGCACCTTGACCTTGGTTCCCAACCGGAGATAAAACCGCCGCTTGGGCGAGCAACCACCAGGACGGCAGCATCATATCACGACATCGCGCCCATCGGCCGCCGATTTGTAGATCGCCTCGATCACCTTGAGCAGCGTAATGTGCTCCGCCAGCGACGGCGCCTCCGCTTGGCCCCCGATCGCCGCCAGGAAATGAGCCCACTGGGCCCGAAACGATGCGGTGAACGCGTTCTCCCGTGATCCACTCCCGGTCGGTGACACATCGTGGGGCAAACCGTTGAGTTCCTTCCAGACATGCAGCGGGTTAATGCCAGCCGTCCCCTTGGCACCGCGCAGCCCGACACCAAAGCGCTCCCCCTCACCGATGTGACGCCAGGTCACGTCCACGAAAATCGACGCTCCGTTCTCGCACACCACGTAGGCGCTGCCGGACTGCTCCACCCCGCGGTCACCCCGCGGCTTGGTCAGGGCAGCGCTCACCCGGACTGGCGCGGGATTCCCCGCCAGCCAGAAACAGAGGTCGAGCATGGTGAGCCCGAGATCGAGCATTGCGCCGCCCCCGGCCTCGTCCTTTCGCTGCCGCCAGCCCTGGGCTGCCCGGGCAAACCGGGCCACATGCCAGCTGGAACGTACGCTGTCAATTTCACCCAGCTCCCCGCTCTGGACGAAGCTGCGCACCGCCTGGGCGTCGGGTCGGTAGCGGTGGGTCATTCCCGCCATCACGACCTTCCCCCTTTTTTCCGCGGCGCGGCCGAGTTTCTGCACCCCCGCGGACGTGAGCGCCAGGGGCTTCTCGACCAGCACATGCATGTTGGCGGCGAGTGCCGCCTGAATGTGAGGTTCATGCAGGTGGTTGGGGGTCGCGACCAGCAGGGCATCGACTTCGACCCGCGCTATCAGCTCCTCAATGTCGTCGAAGACGTCCCCGATGCCATAACGCTCTGCCAGGGCCCGGGCCTTGATCACATCGGTGTCGCAGATCGCGACGAGCTGCACGTTCTTGAGGCGCTTGAGCACCGGCAAGTGGGCCACCTGCACGACGGCGCCGGCGCCGATCAGGCCAATTCGAATGAGATCGCTCATGGGCCTCGTTCCCTGCTCAATAGGTGCGAGTGACCTGGGTGCCTGGAAAATAAGCCGCCAGAATGTCCTGATACGACGTCCCGGCGCGGGAACGCCCGATCGCCCCCCACTGACACATCCCGACTCCATGCCCCGCGCCGGATCCCTCTGCCACCAATTGCATGATCCGAGTTCCGCTCCGGGTAACCTGCAGGTTGAATTGCGCACTCCGAAGGGTTGACCCCTCCGGGGTTCGGAGCAGGAGCCGGGCCACCGGCCCGGAGACCGCCATGCTGCTGCTTTGGCCGACCACCAGCAGGCGGTCCACCCTGCCGGTGGCGGTCCGCCCCGTCACCCGGAGGTCCAGAACCCCGGCCGCCAGCGCGGTACTGCCCCCGGCAGCCGGCAGCGTTTCCTGGAGGGTGCGGGCCAGGGCCTCTGCCGGCCAAACTTCCCGCCACCGAAATCTTGGGGAAATGGCGCACCAGGTTGCTCCGGCGCCGTTCTGGTCCCGAATGGAGCGGAGGTAGGGCCGGTCGGCGCCGGCAAACACCTCGGTACCGTCCGCAGTGCGCCCGCCACAGGTGGAATGGAAGAACCCATCGATGACTGCCCCGCCGTAGGTCAGCACCAACCCCGCGGTTTCATCCACCGCCTGGGTCGACAGCGGCGTCTCGAATCCGACACCGGCGTAGGCCTGGTCAGCCACACTGGCCAACAGATCGAAGCCCCGGGACCGCCACTGG
>JANNSC010000143.1:0-2509 GCA_031402135.1 Gemmatimonadales bacterium
TCGGACACCACGCCCTCGAGGCTCCAACGCACGTAGGGGACTCCGCGGGTGGGCTCTCCCTCCTTGGTCTGCACCATGCTTGGCACATAGATCCGTCCCGACCGGTCCAGCTGGATGTCGCTCCAATAGCAGCAGCTGGAATGCCAGCTCCGGATGAAGCTGCCGGCGGTGTCCCAGACCGAGGTGCGAGCGACCACGGGGTCGTGCAGCACGAGATGGCCACCGCGCACGGCAATGAACCCCACCCGGAATTCTCCGGGGCCTTCCCCCTCCCGCCCGATGATTCGGACCAACTTCCCGTCGGGGGTGAACACCTTGATGGCGGCGGGTTTGGAATCGACGATGTAAATGCGCTGCTGGGCGTCCACCGCAATGCTCCGAGGTTCACCCAGCTCGGCGTCGCTGCCGTCCGCGCCGCTGAACCGGTATTGCTCCACCAGGACAGCACCGGCGGAGTCGGTCCAGGCGGTGGGGCCGGCGCTCATCACCCGGGGGATTCCGCCGGGCAGGCTGTCGGTTACGGCGGTGGCAAGATTCGAGGCCTGGGCACCGCCACAGGCGGTGAGGCCGATCAGGATCAGGCTGGACGCGGCCAACGGTCCGGTCAGGTGCATGGAAGGCTCCGTCGGGATGATTGCTGAGGATCATTAGACGCCCGCAACGCTCGATCGGTTTCGTCGGCGCGAGGACCCGGATCGACGGGGCACTCCGGACGACTTCGATTCACTCGAAACCGGTGGACTACGGCTTGGCGTAACGCTCCAGCGTTTCGAGGCCGTCGTCTCCGGGGAATGCGAGGTACACGCCGCCAGCCCCAACGGCGAGGAGCCGCCGCCCTGCCGGGAGGTGCACCCTCCGGACCAGGGTGCCGGTGGCGCCGAACACATCGAATGCCGCAGGCCTGCCATGCGCCACCGAGCGTTCTACCCAAACCGATCCATCGGGTGCCAGCCGAGGCGTCAGATCAGTAAAGGGCGGCTTTCGCGGTGCGAAGGGGTTCTCTGCTGCCATCCGAGCCACCTCCTGGGGCGTCAGCCATTCGGCGGGAATCGCAGACATGCCGCTTCCACCAGCGTTCTTCCCGGGCCGGCCTGCCACGGTGCTGTTCTCCAGAAAGTCGCGGCTGTAGGCGAGCTTGTCCGCCTGGGTCACTGGGAGAATGGTAAACGGCACGGCGGGGCCCCGGATTGCATCCCCATCGGGTGACTGAATCTCCAAGTGATAGTCACTCACCCGCACGATCCGCAGCCAGCCGTCGGAACCGGCCTGCCAAACGTCCTGCGGTGAAAAAGGGATGTAGGGGAGGCCGTACTTGACCGGTCCCGGATCGGCGGCGGTTTTGACCCGCGCCAGCGTATCGACTTTGCCGGTCTTCCAATCGATCCGCGCCACCACGACCAGGTCGGGTGGTGGGGCGCCGGGCGGCCCGCTGGCCCACGCGGGCACCTGGAAATAGAACCGCCCCCGCGAATCCACCGCCCGCGGATAGATGGCATGGATCAGCCCGGGGCGCTGATTGGAAAACGCCCGGCGAATGACGAGGTCGGGGCCGATGATGATGAGACGGAGATTGCCTTCGTCAATGACGAGAGTGGAGTCTCCCGGGAAGGGAACCAACGCTCCGGGGAGGCGGTATTCGGCGGGGCCTTCGCCCTCCCGGCCAATGCGGGTTAGGCGATTCCCCTTCCAGTCCACCGCGTAGATTGCCGGTTCCAGCCGGTCGCTGACCAGCAGCCGTCCATCGGGGAGTTCCCGAATGCCGCGGATCTGGGTGAACTGGTGCTGCAGGGCTTTGTCGGCGGGTCCGAGGCGAACTTCGGGCACCGGGGACTGGGATGTAACCCGCGCAGGGAGCAGGAGCGTGGCGGCCAGCAGGGGACCGGAAACAGCATATAGTGTGGCCATGAAACAACTGATGCCCGAGCGGCGGCTAACGACGCAGGGGCTTGAGTCCAGCCACCAGAAGGTACCCCGATCCGCCGTTGATCACCGGCCCGGATGGAAGGTGATGTCCGGTGATAGACTCCAGTATCAGGCGGACCCGGTATCCACCGCCGGCCCCCTCCAGGACAATTGGGGCGCTGAGCTGGCTCCGAATGGACTGGGCCAGGGTGTCGCTCGCCAGCACGGCACTCACCGCTGCCCGGAGGCCGAGGGTCACCACCGTGTCGGCGCCGTGGCGGATCAGCACTGTAGTGGAGTCGCTCCCGACCTCGGCAATCAACGAATCGGCTGCGGTACCGATGCTGCCGAGGGTTGGATATGAAATGGAACGCGCCAGATCGAAGCCACCCACGTCGATCGAGTGGTTGGTCTGGACATTGGCCTGGAAGTGTTCCTGGTCAGCGCCGGGTCCGTACAATCCGCCGGACTCCAGTCCGAGAGCGCGGAGGGCGCGGCTCGCCGGGGCATGATCCGCCGAACCATCTGCCAGCGGCCAGCCGGGAAGGGTGTCGAGCGAAACACCCATCGCGGCGGCCAGCGCGGCGCGGCCGTGGGTCTCCTCCAG
>JANNSC010000144.1:0-2299 GCA_031402135.1 Gemmatimonadales bacterium
GGACCGCGTACCGGAAACCGTGGATGCTGGTGAGCGGTGGACCGGGCAGTGGCATCTTCAAGAGTGTTGATGGCGGCAGGACGTGGAGGGAACTCACCCGGAATCCAGGGATGCCGGCCGGAATCATCGGGAACATCGGGATTTCGGTGTCGCCCGCCAACCCCCGTCGGGTCTTTGCCCAGATCGAGGCCGACTCCGGCGGCCTCTACCGGTCGGACGACGGGGGAGACAGCTGGACTCGGGTCAACGCCGATCGCAACCTCCGGCAACGGGCGTGGTATTACAGCCGGGTGTACGCCGATCCGCAGGACGAAAACACGGTGTACGCCAGCAACGTCAATTTCTCGCGTTCCCGTGACGGAGGAAAGACCTTCCAACCGATCAGCACGCCTCACGGGGACAGCCACGATCTCTGGATTGCCCCCAACAACAACCAGCGGATGATCGAGGCCAACGACGGCGGCGCCAACGTCTCGACCAATGGCGGACGCACCTGGACCGATCAGGACTATGCCACCGCGCAGTTCTATCACGTCACCACCACCAACCACTTTCCCTACCGGGTCTGCGGCGCCCAGCAGGACAACAGCACCGCCTGCATGCCCAGCCGGCCGGTGTTCGGGTCTGATCTGGCGGATTTCTATGACGCGGGGGGCGGCGAATCGGGCTACATCGCGGTCCGGCCCGACAATCCGGACATCATGTATGCCGGCAGCTACGGCGGGTACCTGTCGCGGAAGGACACCCGGACCGGCATCGAGCGGGACATCAATCCCTGGCCGCTCAACCCGATGGGGCACGATGCCAAAGACGCGAAGTACCGGTTCCAGTGGACCTTTCCGATCGTCATTTCCCCTCACGATCCCAACACGCTCTACATCGGGTCGAGTGTCATATTCAAATCGACCGATGAGGGCTCCAGCTGGAATGCCATCTCACCGGACCTCACCCGCAACGACCCCAAAACGCTGGGGTCCTCGGGTGGGCCAATCACCAAAGACCAGACCAGCGTAGAGTACTACGCCACGGTGTTCACCATCGCCGAGTCGCCGGTGGAGCAGGGAGTGATCTGGTCAGGATCCGATGACGGACTCATCCAGGTTACCACCAACGGTGGCGCAACCTGGACCAATGTGACTCCGAAGGACCTGCCGGAGTGGTCCCGGGTGTCGATGATCGAGGCCTCGAACCACGCCAAGGGCACCGCGTACGTCGCGGCCAATCGGTTTCAGCTCGATGATCTCGCGCCCTACTTGTTCAAGACCACTGACTACGGAAAGAGCTGGACCCGGATCACCGCCGGAATCGCGGCCAGCGAGTTCCCCCGGGTGATCCGGGAGGACCCGGTGCGCCCAGGGCTCCTCTATGCGGGAACCGAGCGGGGAGTCTGGGTCAGCTTCGACGGCGGCAGCCGCTGGCAGCGGCTGCAACGCAATCTCCCCCCCGTGCCGGTGCACGACCTGTCGATCAAGGAGGGAGATCTGGTTGCGGCAACCCACGGAAGGGCTTTCTGGATTCTTGATGATGTGTCGGTGCTCCGGCAATACGCTGCGGGGCAGACCGACAAGGATCTCCACCTCTTCCAGCCGAAAAATGCCTATCGCACCAGCCTCGGCGGCTTCTTCTTCGGGAGCGGCGGTGGCACCACACCCGGTGCACTCACTGGGTGGGATGGCGCAGTGGTCAATTACTGGGTCAAGCAAGCGGGGCAAAAGGTGACGATGGAGTTCCTCGATGCTCGGGGACAGGTGATTCGCCGCTTTGCCAGCGATCAGGATTCGGTTGCCCGGGCCGACTCCATCAAGACGGCCGGAGACCGCAGCAATCGCGACGCGACCGCCAAGCTCGCAGCGGACAGCCTTGCCGCCCTCGGCGTCATGCCGGCCGCAGTGCGGCCCGACACCACCGATTCCCGCCCGCGGCTGGCCGGCTGGCGCTATGCCCCGCCGCCCCGGATCTCCAATCGAGTCGGCATGAACAGGTACTCCTGGAATCTGCGCGCTGAGGATGCGGTTGGGTTTACCGGCATGATCTTCTGGGCCGGCGGACTCACTGGTCCGGTGATTCCTCCCGGATCGTATAGCGTGCGGGTGACGGTCGGTGAAAAATCCGAAACCCAGACCTTCCAGGTGCTCCGGGATCCTCGCGGTAGCGCCACCCCGGCCGATCTCGATTCCCAGTATGCGCTGCTGCTGCAGATTCGCGACAGAACCAACCAGGCCAACAACGCGGTACGGACAATCCGAAACGTGCGGGCACAACTGGCCGACCTGAGAGGGAAGGCGGGCGCCCGAGGGGC
>JANNSC010000145.1:0-7902 GCA_031402135.1 Gemmatimonadales bacterium
GGTAGTACTGCAGCTCCCGCCGCCAATCAACCTTGGTCAAGCTGCTCCGGAGCTTTTCCTGGGTGTCGAGGTCCATCAAGTCCCAGGTGTGCCCGTTGCCGATGAGCAGATCTTCGTAGCCGTCAAAATCGACGTCCAGGATCAGTGCCGACCAGCTCCAACCCGATGCCGCCACGCCGGCGGCGTCGGCGATCTCGGCAAAGGTCCCGTCGCCTCGATTGAGCAGCAGCGCATTGCGTTGCCACTGGGCCCGCCGAGCGTACTCCCCGACCGACTTCCGCCCCGGGGTGTGGGTGGGGCTCTGGGTCTTCAGCCGCCGGCTGTCGTTGGCCAGCATGTCCACCTGGAAGAGGTCCACGGTGCCGTCGCGGTCGATATCGGCAAAGTCGACGGCCATGTTGGAGTTGGCGGTCCGCCGCACGGCTTGCCGGGCAATCAGCCGGAACCTCCCGGTGCCATCGTTGATCCAGAACTGGTCGGGGTCCTCGAAGTCGTTGACCACGTACAGATCGGGAGCGCCGTCGCCATTGACGTCGTAGAACCGGGCCGCCAAACCGAAATCTTCCGGTTCCTCGGCGAGCGGCTGGCCGTCTTCATCGAGGAAGCGCGGGTTATGGGCAATCGGTTCCCGGGTGAAGACACCTTTCCCGTCGTTGAGATAAAACCAATCGGGATCGGCCCGCTGGATCAACGAGATGGCCTGGAGCTCCTCCCGCGTCTGCAGACGGTAGTCCCGCTGGCGCTCTGGAATGATCGAGAAGGTTTTCCCTTTCTGCTTGACCACCTGATCGAAAGCCCGCTGCTGCGGTGAGAGGGAGTCCAGCATGGTCCGGGCTTTGTAGTTGGCAACGTAGAGGTCGAGATCGCCGTCACCGTCCACGTCGGCGAGCGTGGCGGTGGTACTGCCCCGCTCCTCCGCCACGAACCCCGACGCTGCGGTGACGTCGCTGAAACGCCCGGCGCCGTCGTTCTGAAACAGGGTATTGAGTCCGCCCATTGCGGTAACGATCAGATCGAGGTCGCCGTCGCCATCCACGTCGGCGAACACTGCGCCGGTGGAGGCCCGGTCCCCCAGCGCGACCGAGCGCTCCGACGCCACCTCCCGAAATGTCCAGTTGCCCAGATTCAGGTACAGCGCGTTAGGGCCATCGATCCCGCTGAAATAGAGGTCGGCCCGGCCATCGCCGTCCACGTCCCCGATGGCCACGCCGGAGCCATCCATGAGATGCCGATTGCGAAACGCCGCCGCTTCCGAGAGCGGGTTGGCAAAGGTGATCCCGGTGGAACCCGGAGCCAGTCGGGTGAACCCATCCGACCCCGTCCCCGGGCCGGCCAGATTGCGCCAGCGGTAGCCTGATTCCTGGTGCCACTCGCCGGGCCCTGCCGGCTGACACGCGAAAAGGGCCAGCAGGGAGAGCCCAAGAGCGCCTCGGCGCCGGGTCATGCCGCCTTCCGGGGGAACGGACCGGTGCACCCGGCGATGGTGTACCGGAGATACCGCGCGGCGGCGCGCCGATGCGAGGGAAGAATTCCTGGACACCACATGGTCGGGAATCCGATTTGGCGTGGGGCAGCGTATTCTTCCCAATAATACGTCGTCCACCCCCCACACTGCGACCACGATTTGGCTTCCCAGGTTCCGCTTGTTGACGCGGCCACGCTCACCTGAACCGTGGCAATCCCGAATGGAAAGGCAGCGTAGCGATGCGCCTAGGATACCTGACCCCGGCACTCCTCCTCCTCGCCGCCTGCGGCGGGGGTAGCCCTGCACCAGGGGACATTGTGGTCCGCTCCGGCACTGGCGCGGATCTCGGCCGAGTTTCTCTGCGGGAGAGGGATGGCGGCGTTCAGCTTCGGGTCCGGACGTCCGGGCTCACCCCCGGTATGCACGGCGTCCATCTGCACGCGGCGGCCAAGTGTGAGGGACCAGCGTTTCAAACAGCGGGCGGGCATCTGAATCCTGCGGCCAAGCAGCACGGGCACCAGAATCCTGCGGGCCCCCACCAGGGCGACCTTGGCAATCTCATCACCGGCAGCGACGGGCGGGCCGATGCCATGCTCACAGTGCCGGGCACCACCCTCCGCGCGCTGCTGGGCAGCGCCGGAATTTCCCTGGTGGTCCATGCCGCGGCCGATGACGACAAAACCGATCCGTCGGGAAATTCCGGCGCGCGAGTGGCCTGCGCAATTCTGGCGAACTAGTCCCGCTATTGTTTGCCCAGTTTCTTCTTGAGTAGTTCCAGCTGGGCTTTGACCATCTGTTCCGAGGCGGCGCGGTCGGATTTGGCCTTGAGCGCGTCCAACTCGTGGTCGGGGAGCCCGCTGGAGGCCGCCGGTTGGTCCGGTAACGGCCCCGCCCCCTGGCGGGCCGACTGGTAGCGCCCCGCCAGCACCTCATACTCCCGTTCCAAATAGGCAATCTCGTCCCGAATAACACCCACCTTGCGTTCCAGGAGGGCAACCCGCTCCCGATGCCGGAGCACGTATTCCTCGGCAATCCCTGCGGTTTCGAGGTCGCCAATGCCGACAGCCAGCCGACCCCGGCGCTCGGCATCGGCCAGGTGCTGTTGTTCCTGCCCGAGCTCCCGCTCCGCGGGGCCGAGCCCGTCCCGGCTTTGCCCGAGCGCCACCTTGAATTCGACCAGCGCGGCATGGAGACCGGAGGTGTACGCTCGACGGTCGGGGGAGCGTTCCTGACCGGCAAGGAGACTGTCGAGACGGGAACGCAATTCGTCGAGGCCCATCGGGTCCTGTGGGCGGGTGAGGTCGAATGTTACAGCGGGGATGTATCTTTGGGAATCTGTTGCGCTCACCGATGTTTTGGAGGAGCTTCGAGATGTTCGCCCGCCTTTTCCCGCCGGCTGCCGTCCTCCTCATTGCCGGGTGCTCCAGCGCCAACTCGGGCAGCTATGGCTGCGGCATTGCCGCGGTGGCTGGACAGAGCATGCTGCTCGAGGAGTTCACCCACCCCGGGAAGACGCTGTCCGTTCCACCCGCCGAGATCCCCGGCAATTTGCCGGTCCGGATGGCACTGGGGCCTGCGCTCCGCGGCGTAGCTGGCCGCACCGGACTCTCGGTCGTCGTGGGGATCGAAGGATCCCTCCCGGCATCTCCCCAAGTTGGTTTTGGGGTATTGATTGTCGCCCCTGGTGGAGGGGCCCTCGGGGTCATCCTGTACCAGGGGCGGCCCATCGATGGCGCACCACTCCTTGGTACGGTGAACGCGGGGGAACGCAATCTCCCGTTGATCGGGCTCCAAACCGACGTGACCAGGTTTCAGGACGCCAGCTGCCCGATCTTCCCTGATTCGCTTCGCCGGTGACGGAATTGCCCCGCCGCATCGTTCACCTCGCCTCCGGACGAGAGTGGCGCGGCGGACAGAATCAGGTGTTGCTGCTGGCCCGGGCACTCGCCGCGGCTCCCCACCGGATCGATCAGATTGTCGTCACCGGAGCCGGCTCGCTGCTCGCCGAACGGCTCCACGCTGCCGGTATCCCGGTCGCTCCGGTGTCTTGGCGGGCCGGAATCTCCCCCGCGGCGCTGGTCGGGGTCCTCCGCGAAGTGTCCCGCCGGCCGGCACTGCTCCACGCCCACGATGCCCATGCCCTGACCCTCGCCGGAATCGCCGCCACCCTGACCGGCACAGCATTCGTCGTAACCCGCAGAGTCGATCTCCCGCTCCGCCGCAGAGGGTTCTGGGCCCGGGCCGATCGAGTGGTGGCCATCTCCGAGGCGGTCCGGAACATCCTGATTGCCGACGGCATTGCCCCCGAGCGCATTGTCGCCGTGCCTTCCGGCATCGACGTCGAGGCGGTCCGCGCCGTCCCGGCCGGATCGATCCGGAGCGAAATCGGGCTTCCCGCCGATGGACCGCTGGCGGTTGCGGTGGGGGCGCTGGTCAACCACAAGGACCACGCCACCTTGGTCGATGCCGCCGCAGCGCTCCGGCCTCGGCGGCCCGACCTGCATTGGGCCATTGCCGGAGAGGGGCCACTCCGGCATGCACTGGAAGCCCAAATCGACCGTCTTTTTCTCGGCGATCGGGTCCACCTCCTCGGCCAGCTCGACCAGCCCCTCCGTTTGGTTGCCACCGCAAGCGTGTTTGTGATGAGCTCCAGTACCGAGGGGCTGGGAACCTCGGTGCTCGACGCCATGGCGCTCGACGTCCCCATTGCGGCCACCGAGGCTGGCGGCATTCCGGAAATGCTTCATCCCGACGCCGGGCTACTCTCCCCACCAGGCAGCTCCGCCGCGCTGGCCGACTCGGTGGACCGCCTGCTGGCCGACCCGACCCTTCGGGGTTCAGTCCGGCGCGCGGCCCGCGCCAGGGTGGAGAGATTCAGTGCCGCAGCGATGGCGGAAGGGGTCCTGGCCGTTTATCGTTCCGTGCTCGGAGAACGTTGACCTGAAATGATTTACGTCTGTATCCCCAGTTACGATGAGAGCCCCACCATCGGGCTCGTGCTCTGGAAGATCCGCAAGGTCTTCGAGGAGTTTCCGCGCGAATATCAAATCCTGGTAGTGGACGACGGGTCCACCGACCAAACCCAGGCTTTGCTCGAACCCTATACCAAGGTGTTGCCACTGACCGTGGTCCGGCATGCCACCCGAAAGGGATACGCCCGTTCGGTCGAGGAACTGCTCAATCTGGCCCTGGAGCGAACCGACCGTCCCAAGCGAGACAGCGCCATCCTGATGCATGCCGATTTTGCCCATGGACCCCAGTTCCTCCCCGATTTCGTGCGGCGGCTGGAGAGCGGTGCTGATATGGTGGTCGGCGAGGCAACGCTGGAGGGGGAGCCCTCCCGGGGACGCCGCCTGGTGCGCCGCTGGGCGCCAACGCTGCTTCGGCGCGCGGTGAAGGTGCCCGGAGTGTCCGATACCGTGAGCGGGTTCGTGGCCTTTCGGCTGATGACCCTCCGGAATGCCCTCCGGGGTCCCGGTACGGCCCTGCTCTCCTCCGAAGGCTGGGCCGCCAACGCCGAGTTGATCGGTCGCGCCGCGCAGCACGCTCGTCGAATCGAGACGATCAAGATCGTCGAACGGCATGATCTCCGGCCCCGCACCAGCCGAGTGGACCCCTGGGAAATGGCCCGGCAAGTGTGGCGGGCCGGCCGGAGCATCCGCATCACTCCGGCCCGACCCGTCGAAGAGAGCGTCTCCTGACATTCCACCCGGCGCTGCTCCTGGCCCTGCAGACAGTGCTCTCCAGCCCGTTTTCGGTGGGGGAGCGCTTCGAGTATTCCGCCAAGCTGGGAGTTCTCACGCTCGGCTCGGCCACAATCCAGGTGGAAGGCATCGACACGGTGCGGGGGCAGGCGGCGTGGCACTTCAAGTACACCCTCGATGGGGGTGGGGTGCTCTTCAAGATCAACAGCGCGCTGGAGTCGTGGACCAGCGTGCGGGACTTTCACACCCTGCGATTCCGCCGGGACAGCAAGGAAAACAGCAAGCGATACCTGCGGGACTATTCCGTCTTCGCCGACTCTGGCTACTACCGGCAGTCCCAAGCCACCGTGACAACGCCAACCCCCAAGGAGCCCCTGGACGACGCATCGATTCTCTTTTTTGTGCGGACCACTCCACTCGAAGTGGGGCGCACCTACAGCTTCGAGCGCCATTTCATGCCAGAGCTCAATCCGATCACCATACGGGTGATCAGGCGCGAATCGATGGATCTTCCCGATGGAACCAAGGCCGATTGCCTGGTTCTGAATCCGGTGGTTGGAGAGGACGGCCTCTTCGGCAAACGGGCCGAGGCGCAGTTGTGGATCACCGCCGATACCCGGAGGATCCCGGTGCAGATCAAGACTCGGCAGAAGTTTGGCCCCATCACCCTTCGGCTGGAGCGCATGATCCGCGGCGTTCCGGGTGAGTAGCCGGGAGGCAGACGTCTCCCGAATCAGGACCGTCCCGTTCCAGGGACGGCAGAACAAGGTCGATGCCTCGGTCATGGCCACCCCACCCGGCTCCGATCGATCCTTTCATGCCTTCCTCGATTCGCTCCCCGACGTGCTTGCCGCCCGCGACCTGCGCGCCATCATTCAGCGTATCGCGGTTGCTGCCCGGTCAAGCAAGGGCGTGGTGCTCCTGCTCGGCGGCCATGTGGTGAAAACCGGGCTCGGCCCGCTCATCGTTCGCTGGCTGGAACGGGGCATCGTCACCCACGTCGCCATGAACGGCGCCGCCGCCATTCACGACTACGAGCTGGCGGCGTTTGGGGGCACCAGTGAGGATGTGGAGTCAGGGCTGTCCGATGGGACCTTTGGCATGGTGGAGGAAACCGGCGCCGAAATGAACGCCGCGGTGCGCCATGCCGCCTCCGCCGGAATCGGGTTCGGCGAGGGACTGGGCCAGGCGCTTTCGACTCGCAATCCCCTGCCCGGCGCCGAGGTCTCCATCCTGCTGGCCTGCCATCGGCACCGGGTCCCGGTCACCGTGCATGCGGCAATCGGCGCAGAAATTACCCACCAGCATCCCAGTGCCGACGGAGCGGCCATCGGGGCCGCCAGTCTTTCCGATTTCCGTCGGCTCGCTGGAGCGCTCCCCTCGCTGCACGATGGTGGCGTCGTGCTGAATTGGGGAAGCGCCGTGATGATGCCGGAGGTTTTCCTCAAGGCGCTGACTATCGCCCGGAATTTGGGCCAGGGACGGCCGACTGGATTCATGGCTGCGGATTTCGACATGATCCGCCACTATCGGCCCCGAGTCAACGTGGTGCAACGTCCCACCCGAGAGGGCGGGATTGGGTACCAGCTCACCGGACATCATGAACTCCTGTTGCCGCTCCTGGTCTGGGGGGTACTCGATGCGCTGGACACCGGGTAGTCTGCTGGCGTTGCTGGCCGCCTCAGGCTGTGCGTCAGCACCCCAGAACTCTTCCATCGTGTATTCACCGGCCGTCGTCGAGGAGCCGGTTACCGCGGTCATTGCCGCGGCGCTGGACGCCGACCGCCAGATGGCCCCATCCGACACACTCTGGGCACCCGACGCTACCGTTATCGCCAACGGCGAACTCCGCTACGCGCCGCCCCGATTTGCCGGCGTTGGACTGGGAGGAGAAGTTGCCATCACCTCGAGTCGCCTTGAGGTACGGCAAAGCCTCGTGTGGGTCTACCTGGAGTATCGCTGGATGTCGTTGAACGAAGGCACCGCCCGGGAGGGAAGGGCCACGGTGCTATTGACGCCAAGGTCCGGGGCCGGCGGGTGGAGGATAGTCCATGCACACAGCTCGGTGGCGCAAGAGTAGGCCGAGCCGGGCCAGGGCTCAGGCGCAGGGAATACTCCCCTCCGCCCGGGCCCTGCCCTGACGGTTACGCTGCCGGCTTTTCGCCGCGGACGGTTTCCCGCACCCGATCGGCCGCGCTGGGCCAGATCACCCGCAGAATCATGTAGAACACGAAGCCCCAGAATGCGAACCAGAGAATGGTTCCGATGAGGCCAAAGACGATGCCGAAAAAGCCACCGAGGAGCTTGAGCGCCAGCAGCGCAACAACGGCAAAGCCAGCGAACCCGACCACATTGCGGACCATGGTATCCTTCCTCCGATGAACGCCAAACTGATAGCGGTACCCCTGGAGAGCAATCTATCGTACGGGGGACGTTTCAAAAAGTTTCGTCGAGGCCCAAGTGACATCTGCACCTGATGTTATCATCGTCGGCGGTGGCGTTGTTGGGGCGGCGTGTGCCCGCCAGATCGCCCAGGGAGGGCGCCGGGTCCGGCTGATAGAGCGGGGCGGCGAGTCGGGAGAAGCGTGGCGGGCTTCGGCGGGATTGTTGGCGCCCCAGATCGAAGTGCCGGTGGACGACGTCCTCTTCGAACTCGGTATCGCGGGGCGGGAGTTCTATCGGGAGCAGTCGGTGCAGCTCAAGGAGTCGACCGGCGTGGATATCGGATTCTGG
>JANNSC010000146.1:0-2557 GCA_031402135.1 Gemmatimonadales bacterium
CCCAGCTGGTAGTGCCCCACCAGCATCACACCGGTGGAGGGATTGCCGATCAGGTAGGGGAAATAGCTGGCCCGCCACGGCACCTGATTCTGGGCCGACGCAGGCCCGGCGGAGGCCAGCAGAACGAAAAGGCTGGTCAGAAAGAAACGGCGCATCCGACTACCGGGGCGGCAGCAGGAAGGCGCCGTCGAGAATCCGGGCGCCGTTGGCTTCGTCACACGCCGCATACTTGGTGGGGTACAGTCCGGCGCAGCCGTAGTCACCCGCCTTGTTGACGGCATAGAATTGCAACTGGAATGTCGGCCGTCCCTGCGGGTCCAGCAGCCGGGGCGGTGTCATTGCGATAACCCGCTTGAGCGAAGCGAGGCAGGCATCGGTGGGCGTCATCCCCTGACGCATGTGCTCCACCGTCAGGAATCCTCCGCAGACCATGATGTTTGCTTCGCCCAAACCGGTGGAACCGGCGGCGCCCACGGTATTGTCGGTGTACTGGCCGGCGCCCACGATGGGTGAATCCCCGGCCCGACCGGGAATTTTCCACGCCAGCCCGCTGGTTGTCGTAATCGAGGAGATCTCGCTCTTGTCGTTCACCACATTCATGTTGATCGTGCCGGTGGGGCGCCCCATTGCCGGCGCATCGGCGGGGATGTCGACATAATCGTCGTTGGCACCCCGATTGGCCCGCCAGCGCAGCCACGCCTCCCGCGATTTCGGGGTCAGGAGGTCCTCCTCCTTGAAGCCGTAGGAGAGCGCGAATTTCTTGGCGCCTTCCCCGACCAGCAGAATATGGTTGGTGTATCGGAGCACCAGCCGGGCCACTTCGCTCGGCGTTATGATTCCCTCGAGGGCGGCCACGGCGCCGGCGCGCTTGCTGGGCCCATGCATGCAACTCGCGTCCAGCTGTACCACACCGGCTTCGTTCGGCAAGCCGCCGTACCCCACCGACATGTCCTCCGGATCGAGTTCCTGAATCTTGACCCCTTCGACCGCCGCATCGAGGGTATCCCGGCCCCGCTGCATCAACTCAACCGCCACCCGAACGCCAAGAATGCCGTTAGCTGAGCTCACCGCCGCAACTTTGGCGGCTCGGCTCCGTTTGACCCACGGCGCGGCGGGTGTGGCGGCAAGGGCACCTGCCGGAAGGGCGCTCCCGGCAGCGGCCAGCGCGGCAGTGCCGAGAAAGGTTCGGCGAGTCACGGAATCGGACACATGGTACTCCCGAGGAGGGGGGGGTCTGACGGAATAGAGAATCAGGGGCAACAGCACACATCTGTCAACTTGCCGCGCCCGGGAGGGGCCTCTACCTTGCTGACCGGCGCCCTCCGCGTTCACCACTTTGCCGATTCAGGCCCATGATCCGTCGTCCCCGGCTCGACCCCGCGATCTTCAATCTTCCAGTGGAGAGGATGCGCGCCGGCTATTACTCCGACAAGTACTTCACCCGGGCCCGGGAAATCCTCCTCGCCGACGCTGCTCACCCCCGCGTCATGATGCAGGTCTTCGGGAAATCAGCCGCACTACTCGGTGGTATCGACGAGGCCATTGCCATCCTGAAGCTTTGCGCCATCGAGTGGTCCGACCTCGACGTCCGGGCGCTCTACGACGGCGACGCCGTCGAGCCGTGGGAAACCGTCCTGACCATCGAAGGCCCCTACGATGCCTTTGCCCACCTGGAAACCCTTTACCTCGGCGTGCTGTCCCGGCGGACCCGGGTCGGCACCAACACCCGGCGGGTGGTCGAAGCGGCCCGGCCCAAGGAAATCATGTTTTTCCCGGCCCGCCACGATCATTGGCTGGTGCAGACCGGCGACGGCTACGCCGCGCATATTGCCGGGGCCATCGGAGTTTCCACTGATGCCCAGGCGTCGTGGTGGGGCAGTGAAGGAATCGGTACCGTACCCCACGCCCTCATCGCCGCGTACGGGGGCGATACCGTGCTCGCCACCCGGAAATTTGCCGACCACATTGGCCCCGATGTCCGGTTGGTGACCTTGGTGGATTTCGAGAACGATTGCGTCCGCACCTCGCTCGAGGTGGCCTCCGCCCTCGGGCCCCGGCTCTATGGGGTGAGGCTCGACACCAGCGAAATGCTGGTGGACACGTCGGTGCTCCCCCAAATGGGCCGGTTCCGTCCCACCGGCGTCTGCCCCCAGCTGGTCTGGAACGTCCGCACCGCTCTCGACGCCCGAGGGTTCAAGGAGGTCCGGATTATCGTGAGCGGTGGCTTTACGGTCGAGAAGATCTCGGAATTCGAACGACTTGGCGTGCCGGTTGACGCCTACGGGGTGGGCAGCTCCCTCTTCCAGGGCCGCTTTGATTTTACCGCCGATGTGGTCCAGCGCGAGGGCCAGCGCTGCGCCAAGGTTGGCGGGGAATATCAACCAAGCCTGCGGCTGGAAAAAGTGATTTGATGCCGCTCTTCTGGGACGTCGACACCCAGTACGATTTCATGCATGCCGATGGAAAGCTCTACGTTCCTGGCAGCGAGGAAATCATCCCGGTGCTCAAGCGGCTGACCCAGCACGCCCACAAACACGGCATCCGGATCCTGGCCAGC
>JANNSC010000147.1:0-1539 GCA_031402135.1 Gemmatimonadales bacterium
CCCGGTGCATCGTCGGCTGCTTCCCCTGGAAGTTCAAGGGCGGTGAGGCGGCGTTCTGCCGCACGGTGGCATGGCTGGGCGAATGGCCGAAACACCCCTAAGCGCCACCGAGATCGCGCGACGGGTTGCCGGGCGCGAACTCTCGCCGGTCGGCGTGGTCGAGGCCGCGCTCACCCGGGTGACTCTCGACAACCCCCGGCTCAACGCCATTGTCACCCTCAACCCCCATGCGCTCGACGACGCCCGGGAGCTGGAGCGCTGCCT
This sequence comes from Gemmatimonadales bacterium, assembly GCA_031402135.1. Taxonomy (GTDB): domain Bacteria; phylum Gemmatimonadota; class Gemmatimonadetes; order Gemmatimonadales; family GWC2-71-9; genus JABFSM01. The sequence continues at coordinate 265 of JANNSC010000147.1, forward strand.
CGATCGGGGTGAGCCGCCCGGCCCTCTGGCGGGCGTGCCGGTGGGCATCAAGGACGTGACCCAGGTCGCCGGGCTGCGCACGACGTTCGGGTCCCCCCTCTACCAGGACCATGTTCCCGAGGAAGACGCGCTGGTGGTGCAGCGGCTGCGGGCGGCCGGGGCCATCATCCTCGGCAAGACCAACACCCCCGAGTTTGCGGCGGGGGGAAACACCTGGAACGACGTCTTCGGCCGAACCCGCAATCCCTGGGATCCGACGAAGAGCGCCGGCGGTTCCACCGGTGGCGGCGCGGTGGGCCTGGCCACCGGCATGATTGCGCTGGCCGAGGGGACCGACCTGGGCGGATCGCTCCGAATCCCGGCCTCGTTCTGCGGTGTGGTGGGGCTGCGTCCCTCCCCCGGACTCGTGCCCACCGTGCCGACCGATTTTGTATGGGACACGTTGCAGGTAACCGGCCCGATGGCCCGAACGGCTGGAGACGTGGCGCTCATGCTCCAGGCGATTGCGGGAGCGAGTCCCACGGCGCCGCTCCGACAGCCGATGATGGGTCGAGATTTTGTCGGGGCAGTGCGCGAGGGCCCCAAGCCATGGCTCCGGGTGGCGTACTGCGAGGACATCGCGGGGATCGGGATCGACCCGGGTGTGGCAAGGGTTTGCAGAGACGCCATCGAGGTGCTGGCGCGGAGCGGCATTGCGGTCGAGGAAATCGACCTCGACCTTTCCCCGGGCCGCGCAGCATTTCTGGCGCTGCGGGGACATTGGTTTTCGGCGTGGATGGCAGAGCGGCTCGACCAGCTTCCCGGCTTCGGGGTGAACGTCAAGCGAAACACCGAAGCGGGCCTGGCGGCAAATGGCCGCGAGCTTGGTGCTGCCGAAACGGTTCGGGGGAAAATTTGGCACACCATGCGGGCACTGTTCGAGCGCTTCGACCACCTGCTCACGCCGACGATGGCGGTCCGGCCGTTTCCGGTGGAGCAGAACTATCCGGAGACCGTCGCCGGCAAGGTGATGAAGACCTACGTCGACTGGCTGGCACCGACCTTCGTTCTCAGCCTGACCGGACTGCCGGTGGCGTCGGTGCCGTGCGGGAAGGATGCCGACGGCATGCCGGTAGGGATGCAGATTGTGGGCGGACCCGAGGGGGAGGAGGCGGTGCTGGCGCTGGCCGGCGTGATGCAACAGCTCTGCCCAACCTAGAACAGCTTGGCGACCTCCGGCTTCAAGACCTTGCCCATTGCGTTGCGGGGCAGGGCAGCAACGCAGACCAGCGCTTT
>JANNSC010000148.1:0-2246 GCA_031402135.1 Gemmatimonadales bacterium
CCAAGCCCACCATTGTCAGCCGTTCCCGCAACTTGATTGACAGCGGACGCCGCAGCACCGCCTCCCCGATCAGAAAGAGGAACTGGCCCCCATCGAGTACCGGAATCGGCAGCAGGTTCAAGACGGCAAGGTTGACGGAAATGGTGGCCATGAACGCCAGGAAGGCGACGATGCCGAGTTGGGCGGACTGCCCCGCCATCATGCCGATGGCAATGGGCCCGCCCACTTCCCGGGTGGACACCCGGCCGCTGAACATTCCGCGCACCACCCGGACGATCTGGGTGGAGACGGTGGCGGTTTGCCGGGCACCAATGACCAGCGAAGCACCCAGCGAAAGCGGTAGGTGGTTCTCCGGAATATCCGGTCCGATCCGAAGCTTTCCGACCCTCCTCTCCCCGGTGCTGTCCTTCAGCACATCGGCCAGGGTGTGGGCGATGATTTCGGCACGCCCCCCGGCACGCCCCAGCGTGAGGGTGAGATCCTCATCGGGGCGGCTCTCGATCAGGGAGACTGCGTCACTCCACTGCACCAGAGGCATTCCGTTGACCGCCACGAGGGTATCTCCCGTGCGAAGCCCGGCCTTCTCCCCGGGTCCGCCGGGAATGACCTGCCCAATGACGGGAGCAAGGAATGGCCCCAGAGCGTCCGAGGCAGCGATCCTGGGCGCCAGGGCATCGCGGTGCAGCCGGATCATGAGGGGCGATTTCCCGGCGACCTCGACGACAAATGAATCGGAAGAGTTTTCGATGAAGGCGTTCTGGATGTCCTGCCACGCCGCCATCGGCTTCCCGGCGACAGCAGTGATCCGATCACCCGGGAGCAGCCGAGCCAGTTGCTCTGCGCCCACCGGAAGATTGGCCCTGTTCACTGTGCCGACGGTGGTGATCGGCAGGACGGTAGCGCCCCTGGAATAGGTGAGGCCGGAGAATACCAGCCAGGCAAAGAGCAGGTTCATGAATACGCCGGCGAGGATGAACACCGCCCGGGCGGGAATCGATTTCCGCTCGTACATCCGATCGGGAGGCACCACGTCGTTGGCGGGGCCGCCCTCGAGCGCCGCACTGGAAGGATCTTCCTCAGCGCTGGCAACCTTGACGTAACCACCCAGCGGAAGCCAGGAAACACAGTACTCGGTTTCTCCCCGCTTCCAGGTCAATGCCTTGACCGGCTTGCCCATTCCCACCGAAAAGCGGTGGACGTACATCCCGGCGGCCTTGGCGGCCAGGAAATGGCCGAGCTCGTGGACGAAGACGAGCACCCCCAGCACGACGACGAGGGAGAGAATACTGACCAGGGTAGCGCTCATCCCAGCAACCTTTCTGCAGCGGAGCGCGCAGTTGCGTCTGCGGTGCGCACCGCATCGAGCGATGCGGCCGCCGCGGGGCGATGGCGCAACAGCGTTGTTTCTATCACGTCGGCAATCCGGCCAAAGGGGATGCGCCCGCCCAGGAACGCCGCCACCGCCACCTCATTGGCGGCGTTGAAGGCTGCGGGCGCGGTTCCCCCGGTCCGGCCCGCCGCCACACCAGCGTGGAACGCCGGAAAACTGGAGGACGGGACCGCCTCGAAGGTGAGCGCACCGGCCGCCAGTGGATCGAAGGGCCGCACCCCGGCATCGTCCACTCGGGCAGGGTGGGTGAGCGCGTAGAGGATGGGCAGCTCCATCGAAGGAAAGCCGAACTGACCCAACACGCTGCCATCGGCAAATTCCACCAGTGCATGAACAATACTCTGGGGATGCACCACGACGTTTACCCGATCATAGGCAAGGCCAAAGAGGTGGTGGGCCTCGATGACTTCCATCGCCTTGTTGGCGAGGGTGGCGCAGTCCACGGTGATCTTGCTGCCCATTTTCCAGGTCGGGTGGTTGAGCGCTTCGGCAACGGTGGCGTGGCGCACCCGTTCCGGTTCCCAGCTCCGGAACGGCCCACCGCTCGCCGTAAGAATCAGTTTCCGGAGCGACGACTCCCGTCCGGCAATGCACTGCAGCACGGCGCTGTGCTCCGAGTCCACCGGGACCAGTTCTCCCCCGCCCTGCTTTGCCGCCGCGGCCACCAGTTCGCCGGCTACGACGAGGGACTCCTTGTTGGCCAGGGCGACGCGTTTACCGGCTTGAAGCGCCGCAAGGGTGGCCTCGAGTCCGGCGAACCCGACCACCGCATTGACGACGATGTCCACATCGGGACGGGTGGCGGCCTCGATCAGGCAGGCGGGGCCGGCGTCGCTGGCCAATGCGGCGAAGGCCG
>JANNSC010000149.1:0-2579 GCA_031402135.1 Gemmatimonadales bacterium
GCCAGGGGCCATTCGGACACCAGCATCGGCATGCCGCTGGCAATGCGGAGCTGCTCTCGCACCAGAGCAACGCTATACACCAACTCAGTAACGGGGTGCTCGACCTGAATTCGGGTGTTCATCTCGAGAAAGTAGAAGGAGCCGTCGTCGGCGAGAAGGAATTCGCAGGTCCCGGCGCCGCGATAGCCAACCGCAGTGGCAGCGGCGACGGCGGCCTGGCCCATTTTTCGGCGCAGCTGGGGCGTCACCACCGACGAGGGGGATTCCTCCAACACCTTTTGATGGCGCCGCTGGATGGAGCACTCGCGCTCGCCGAGGTGAATGGTCTTCTGGAAATCGGCGAGGATCTGAATTTCGACGTGGCGGGGTCGTTCGAGGTACTTCTCGAGGTAGACGCTTCCGTCTCCGAATGACTTCTGTGCCTCGGAGGCGGCGCTCCGGAGCGCCGCGGGCAGTTCCTCGGGCCGGCGGACGATTCGGATCCCTTTGCCACCGCCACCGGCCGACGCCTTGACCATCACGGGGTAGCCCAGCTGCCCGGCGAGCGTCAGCGCCTCGGCGTCGTCGCTGAGGGAGGACTGGCCGCCCGGAACGATGGGCACGCCTGCGGCGGCCATGCGCCGGCGCGCCTCGGTTTTGCTGCCCATGGCGCGAATGGCCGAGGCGGGTGGCCCCACGAAAATCAGACCGGCCTGTTCCACCGCCTCGGCGAAGGCGGCGTTCTCGGAGAGGAAGCCATAACCCGGGTGAATGGCATCAGCCCCAGTGAAACGGGCGGCGTCGAGGATCCGGTCAATGCGGAGGTAGCTCTCCAACGGGGGGGCGGGCCCGATCGGCACGGCGGTATCGGCGGCACGCACGAAGGGACTCAGCCGATCGGCTTCGGAATGGACTGCAACAGCCTGGAGGCCTTCCTCGTGGCAGGCCCGGATGATTCGGAGGGCAATTTCACCCCGGTTGGCCACTAGTACACGTCTAATCTTCAACGGAGTGGCCTTCCTCGCCTTCGGCTCGGGTGGCGACCAGCTAGAGGGGGATGTTCCCGTGCTTCTTGGCGGGGTTACGGTCTCGCTTGGTGGCAAGCATCCGGAGTCCGTCAATCAGGCGCGGGCGGGTGTCTCGGGGGTCGATGACATCGTCGATGAAACCGCGGGCCGCGGCCTTATAGGGATTGGCGAAGGTGCTGGTGTATTCGTCGATCCGGCGCTGCATTTCGGCGGCGGGATCGGGGGCCTTGGCAATGGCATCCTTGTAGAGGATTTCCACCGCGCCCTTGGGCCCCATGACGGCAATTTCCGCCGAAGGCCAGGCGAGGTTCAAGTCGCCCCGGATGTGCTTGGAGCTCATCACGTCGTAGGCGCCGCCGTACGCCTTCCGGGTGATGACGGTGAGCTTGGGCACGGTGGCCTCGGCGTAGGCGTAGAGCAACTTGGCGCCATGCCGGATGATGCCGCCATGCTCCTGGGCGGTCCCCGGCAGGAAGCCGGGCACGTCCACGAAGGTTACCAGCGGGAGGTTGAAGGCGTCGCAAAACCGGATGAAGCGGGCCGCCTTGACCGACGACCCGATGTCGAGAACTCCGGCGAGGACCGCGGGCTGGTTGGCGATGATGCCCACCGAGCGACCGCCGAGCCGCGCAAATCCGACGATGATATTGGGGGCGAAGCCGGCGTGGATCTCAAAGAAATGCCGATCGTCGATGACGGCGCCCAGCACCTCGTGCATGTCGTACGGCGTGGTCGAGGCGGCAGGGATGAGGTGGAGCAGCTGCTGGTCCCGTCGGTCAACAGGATCAGAGGCCGGCCCGATCGGGGGGCTGTCGAGGTTGTTGGAGGGGAGGAAGCCGGTGAGTTCGCGGATGGCGGCGAGGCATTCGGGCTCGGAAGCAAACACGCCATGGGCAATGCCGGAGATTTCTCCGTGGACGTCGGCACCGCCCAGCGCCTCGAAGCTGACGTCCTCGTGTGTGACGGTTTTCACGACGTTGGGACCGGTGACGAACATGTAGCTCACCCCCCGGACCATGAACACCAGGTCGGTGATGGCGGGGCTGTACACCGCCCCGCCGGCACAGGGTCCCAGAATGGCGGAAATCTGGGGCACCACCCCGGAGGCGAGGGTATTGCGGAGGAAGATGTCGGCGTAGCCACCCAGCGAGGCGACCCCTTCCTGGATCCGGGCCCCACCGGAGTCATTGAGTCCGATGATGGGGGCGCCGTTCCGGACCGCCAGATCCATCACCTTGCAGATTTTCTGGGCGTGGGTTTCGGAGAGCGAGCCGCCGAAGACGGTGAAATCCTGGGAGAAGACGTAAACCAACCGGCCCTCGATACGCCCGTAGCCGGTCACCACTCCATCGCCGGGGTAGAGCTGTTGATCGAGGCCGAAATCGGTGGCGCGGTGGGTGACGAAGCGGTCGAGCTCGACGAAACTCGCCTCATCGAGCAGCAGGTCGAGCCGTTCCCGGGCGGTGAGCTTGCCCTTTTTGTGCTGCTGGGCCACTCGGGCCGCACCACCCCCCGCTTCCGTGGCGGCCCGGCGGCTATGCAGGTCGTTGAGTCGTTCCTCGGGCGTGGGCA
>JANNSC010000150.1:0-3725 GCA_031402135.1 Gemmatimonadales bacterium
GCATGGTATGGATGCCAACACCGCCGTAGGATCCCACCAGCAGCGCCGCGGTCGGTTTACCGGGGTCGGGCGGCAGTCGGCCCGACTCGGTGGCTTTGGTGGAGTGGGGCAGATCGCCCAGCTCGCGATAGAGCCCGTCGACTGTGAGCTCCACCGAGCGATAGTGCCGGCGGATGGCAAGGCACCCCGCGATCACCAGCGCGGTGATCAACAAGGTGATCCACCCCCCTTCGGAGAATTTCTCGTAAATCGTCACCAGCAGGATGGTGGCGCAGAGCGCGAAGCCGGCGGCAAAGAGCACCGCCCGGCGCAACCACATCGGACGACGGCCCCTGCGTTGGATCCAGAAACGAAGCATGGCGAACATTGAGAGAGAGAAGGTGAGAAAGACGTTGATGCTGTACATCACTACCAGATGGCCGACGTTGCCGTTGGTGTAGAGCAGCGCCCCCAGCGCCGCGGCACCCATCACCAGGATTCCATGGTGGGTGGTGAGCCGTTCGGAGAGTGCCGCGAAGTGATGCGGCACCCACGAATCCACCGCCATGTTGCCCAGCACTCTGGGGCCGTCGATGAATCCCGCCTGGGCCGCTACCACCAGCAGCATCGCCTCGGAAAACAGGAACACGATCACAAACGCCTGACCGAAGGGGAACCCGGCGGCAAGCCGCTCCACCAGGACGGCGTTCATCGTCTTGCCGGCGACGGGAGTGAGTCCCAGCAGCAGGTAACAGAGCAGCAGCCCTGAAGCGGTGACCGCCAGGGAAACACCCATGTAGAGCATGGTGCGCTTGCCGGTCTCCACCCGCGGCTCCCGCATGATCGGGAGACCGTTCGACACCGCCTCGATCCCCGTATAGGTCCCGCCGCCGAGGGAGTAGGCCCGGAGGAAGAGCAAAAGGAGCCCGCCGATTCCCAGTGTGCGGACCCCGTGCCCATAGCCCTCCCGCACCGATGCGGCGGTGGTGGAGATACTGGGTAGGTGCCCAATGATCCCGCCCCCGATGATGATCGCGTGGGTGATCAGGAAGACCAGGAATACCGGCAGGAGGGCGACCACCGACTCCTTGACCCCGCGGAGATTGAGCGTAGTGAGCACCAGGATCAGCCCGAATTCCACCGGGAGCTTGGCTGCCAGGGGAATGCCGGGGAGGAAGCTGAACAGCGCGTCACCCGCCGCGGCGATCGAGATGGTAATGGTGAGTACGTAATCCACCAGCAGCGCGGAACCGGACACTACTCCCGCTGTGGATCCCAGCAGCTTGCTGGCCACCACATAGCCGCCGCCCCCACGGGGGAATTCTTCGATGATCCGGCTGTACCCCGCGGAGATGAGCAGAACGGTGAGTCCACTGAGCAGCGCGAGCGCCACCGCGAGGTAGGTATGTTCGCCCAGAGTCTTGAAGGCCTCCTCCGGCCCGTAAGCAGAGGAAGACAGCCCGTCGGCGCCCAAACCGACCCAGGCAAGGAATGGAATCAAGGCCAGACGGTGGAAGAGCCGGCGGTCGCCGAGGTCTTGGGGACGTCCAAGCAGGAGGCGTTTCGCGCGCTTGATCATGCCGGAATGGTGGGGCAAGGAACCGCCCGGCGTCAGGCGTGGGCCGGAAACCCTGATGGAATCTTGACACCCGGTTCCGGTACTATTCTCCGGGCCACGGGAACCGACGGAGGACACGGTGATCAAGGCAGTTCTGGCAGGACGATGGAGGGGATACGCTGGCGCTGTGGGCAGCGTCGCGCTCATCGCTGTCGGGTGCCTGCTGCTGCGCTCCCGGCTCCAGATTGCCGACATCGCGATGCTGTTCCTGCTGGCGGTGATTTTTGCCGCCACTCGGTGGCACCGCGGTCCGGCACTCACCGCCACGGTCCTTGCGATCGCAACATTCGACTTCGGATTCGTTCCTCCCTACTACACCTTTAACGTCACCGACAAGGCCTACTTTCTCACCTTTACCGTGATGTTCGCGGTTGCCTTGGTGATGGGTAGCCTGACCGCGCGGATTCGGGATCAGGCCGAGGAGGCCACCGAACGGGAGCGGCGCACCGCGGCAGCCCACCGGCTGACCAGGGAACTCGGTGAAGCCACCGGCCGGGCGGACCAGTTGCCGATCATCACCCGTCACCTGGTTTCGGCGCTCGGCGGGGAAGCCGCAGTCGCCGTAGTCGGTAATCCCTCGGCCCCAAAGGCGCTGCCCCGCTGGCCCCTCGACGAGCTGTTCGAGCGAGTGGAGGTTCGGGTGGCGGCCGCGTGGGGATGGGAGCATGGGGAACCCGCCGGAGCGGGTACCGACCAATGCACCGAGGCGGAAGCATGCATCGTCCCGCTCCGAAGCAATGCCGGCGCCGGGACCCTGGCGGTCATCGTGGTCCGACCGGGGCCACGACGCCCCGTACCCGATGCATCGGCTTGGCGCACTGCGATGACACTTGCCGAACACGCCTCCGCCGCGCTGGAACGGACCGATCTTGCCGAACTGCACGAGCAAGCCCGCATCGAAGTGGAAGCCGAGCGGCTCCGCACCGCCTTGCTGAGTTCACTCTCCCACGATCTTCGAACTCCTCTCGGCACGATCGAGGGGGCTGCCAGCGGTCTGCTCCACGAGGGCGCGGCTATCTCCACCGAAGCCCGGAACGAACTTGCCGAAACCATCGTGCATGAGTCGCAGAGAATGACCCGCCTGGTGGGCAACCTCCTCGACATGGTGCGGGTGGAGACTGGGGGACTCGCCGTCAAGAAGGAGTGGCAGCCACTGGAAGAATCGCTGGGAGTGTCGCTCCTCCGCCTCGAGGATCAGCTCCGGGGGCACCCGGTAGAAACCCACCTGCCAAACGACCTGTCGCTGGTGCCGATTGATGAGCTGTTGATCGAGCAGGTCTTCCTCAATCTGCTCGAAAACGCAATCAAATACACGCCGCCTGGAACTCCGATCGCGGTGTCCGCCTGGGCGGAGAACGACACTGTCGTCGTGGAGGTTGCCGATCGGGGACCGGGCGTCTCGCCGGGCCAGGAACGCGAGGTGTTCCGGAAATTTCACCGCGCCGCCGCTGCTGGACCAGGAGGCGGCGCGGGACTCGGTCTCACCATCTGCGAGGGCATCATTACAGCGCACGGTGGGCGGATCTGGGTGGAATCCGGGGGAGGGACTGGCGCGGCATTCCGGTTCACGTTGCCGCTGGCCGGCCCCCCGCTGGGGATGGCGCTCACCGACGTGGCGGGAGACTGAGGCCGATGTCTGCCCCCGATCCGGTGGTGTTGTTGATCGAAGACGAGCCGCAGATGCGCCGGTTCCTCTGCGCCACGCTTCGCGCCAATAACTACCAGGTCATCGAAGCCGCCACCGCGAGGACCGCCCTCGCCCAGGTTGCGGGGCGTAACCCGGAGCTGATCCTGCTCGACCTCGGGCTCCCCGATCGCGACGGGCTCGAGGTGGCGCTGGAAATTCGCCGTATCGCGAACGTGCCGGTCATCGTGATTTCCGCGCGGGGCAGGGAGCAGGACAAGGTCAGTGCGCTCGATCTGGGGGTGGACGACTACCTCACCAAACCGTTCGGGGTCCGGGAGCTCCTGGCCCGGATGCGAGTGGCGCTAAGACGGGCGGCTTATCCTGCCGGAGGAGTGGACCCGGTCTTCGAAGTTGGCCCTCTTCGAGTGGACCTCGAGCGTCGCCAGGTGACCCGGGGCGGCGAGGAAGTGCACCTGACCCCAACCGAGTACAAGCTTCTCA
>JANNSC010000151.1:0-2025 GCA_031402135.1 Gemmatimonadales bacterium
ACCAAACTCGCCAGGGTGACCACCGCCAGCCGATCGAGGCCCTGGGCCGCCGCTGACTGATCCCAGGCCGGTTCCCAATCGGCCTGAAATGTCTCCGCCATTTCTGTCACCACCGCCTCGGCCGTCACTCCGGAAGCGAAGAGATAGGTCTCGGGTCGGAGGAAGCCCTCGAAGGTTGCCGCGGGCACCCCGAATCGCCGCAGCAGCGCAGTGTCCCGGGTTGCCGCCAGGAACTGGTCCCGCGGAACGCCGAGACTCTTCAGCGCCGCGTCTGCCATGTCCACCAGGGTGAACCCCTCGGGAATCGTCAGCTTTGAGAGTATGGCGCGGCCGCTCACCATGGCACGGAGCGTGGCGCGGGCTCCTTGTCCTCGGATGAACTCATACGGGCCACTTTGGATCCGGCGCTCATAGCCCGAAAGCCGAGCGACCAATTTGAACCAGGGCCGCGACCCAATGATGCCGTGCGCCGCGAGGCTATCGGCGACGATCCGGACGGTTGCGCCAGGTGGAATTGTGACTCGTTCTCGTGGCGCACCGGGTGCGGGGCGGGCGCAGCCGCCAACCAGCACGAGCAGTGCGGCGGAGGCGATCCTCACGTTCGGGCGTGCCGGCGAATCTCGAGAAAATGCTGCAGCAAGATCGTGGCAGCGAGCGCGTCCACATCGTCCCGCCGGCCCCGGGTGCTGCCGCCCTGCTCCTGGATGGCGGCAAGGGCGCGGGCGGTGGTCATGCGCTCGTCCACCAATTCGACCGGCAGGTAGGTCCGGCCGCCGAGCTGGACGCTGAGTTCCCGGGCGGCCAGCGCGGCGGGGCCTTCGGCGCCGCCGGGAGTGAGCGGCAGCCCTACCACGAGCCCGATGGGGCGATGACTGGCAACGAGCTCGAGAAACGCCGGCATGGGAAAGCGCTTGCCCCGGCGGCGGGTGAGGGTACTGAGGGGTGAGGCAATGATCTGGGTTTCATCGGACAGCGCAAAGCCGAAGCGGACCTCCCCCCAGTCGACCGCCAAGACGCGCCCGGTGGCGGGGATTGCCACTGGGTTACTGGTTCATCGAGGCAAAGAACTCCTTGTTGGTCTTGGTCCGCTTCATCCGTTCCAGCAGGAATTCCAGCGCCTCGACCGGGGGCATGTCGGCCAGGAAGTTCCGCAACAAATACACCCGGTTGAGCTCGTCCTTGTCCATCAGGAGCTCTTCTTTGCGGGTGCTGCTGCGCTGGATGTCGATGGCGGGGTAGATCCGGCGGTCGGCGAGGCGGCGGTCCAGCACCAATTCCATATTGCCGGTGCCCTTGAACTCCTCGAAGATGACTTCGTCCATGCGGGAGCCGGTGTCGATCAGCGCGGTGGCGATGATGGTGAGCGATCCGCCACCATCGATGTTGCGGGCGGCGCCGAAGAACCGCTTGGGTTTCTGCAGCGCGTTGGCGTCCACACCGCCCGAGAGAATCTTGCCGGAGTGAGGCACCACCACGTTGTGGGCCCGGGCCAGCCGGGTAATTGAATCGAGCAGGATCACCACATCCCGGCCATGCTCAACCAGACGCTTGGACTTTTCGATGACCATATCAGCCATCTGGACGTGGCGGTCGGCCGGTTCATCGAAGGTGGAGGAAATGACCTCCGCCTTCACGTTTTCCTGCATGTCGGTGACCTCTTCGGGGCGCTCGTCGATGAGCAGCACGATGAGGATGACCTCGGGGTGATTCTCGGCGATCGAATTGGCCAGTTTCTGCATCAGGATGGTCTTGCCCGCCTTGGGGGGCGAGACGATCAGTCCGCGCTGTCCCTTGCCGATCGGCGCGAGCAGGTCCACCACTCGCATCGAGAGATCGCCCTTGGTGGCTGATTCGAGGGTGAGCCGTGAGTCGGGGTACCGGGGTCTGAGGTTGTCGAAGGCAATACGATGCTTGGTCTTCTCGGGTTCTTCGTAGTTGACACTTTCTACCTTGAGGAGCGCCAGATAGCGTTCCCCCTCCTTGGGCGGCCGTACCTGGCCCAGTACGGTGTCTCCGGTCCGAAGA
>JANNSC010000152.1:0-4025 GCA_031402135.1 Gemmatimonadales bacterium
CAGCGCGGTGGCCGGAAACTTTTTCTTCTTGTCGATGTGGACGTAGATCACGTCGTGGATGTCGATGGTGAACTCGACCCACGACCCCCGGAAGGGAATGATCCGCGCCGAGAAGAGCCGCTGCCCGTTGGGGTGGGTTTCTTCCTCGAAGACCACGCCGGGCGAGCGGTGCAGTTGGCTCACCACCACCCGCTCGGCGCCGTTGATCACGAAGGTGCCCAGGGGCGTCATGATGGGCAGCTCGCCGAGGTAGACCTCGCGCTCGATCTGGTTCTTGAGACGGCGCTGACCATCCACATCTTCGAAGACGTTGAGCAGCAGCGTCGCCTTGAGCGGTGCGGCGTAGGTCATGTCCCGCTCGATGCACTCCTCCACGGAATACTTCGGCTCGCCCAGGGCATAGCTCTTGAAATCGAGCTCATACTTCCCGTTGACGTCGGAAATCGGGAAGAGGTCCCGGAACACCCGCTCCAGGGACACATCCTGACGGGCCCCGTCGACATCGTCGGGCACCAGAAGAGACTGGAAGGCGCGAGTCTGGATGTCGAGCAGGTGCGGCATCGGCATGCCGCCATCGCGCTTCGAGAACGAAATCAGCGGTCGGGTTTCAGGCATCAGGTTCCCCGGCAGACACAAAAGGACCCCGCCGGAGCGCCCCACCGCTGAATGCGGAGGGCCGCCCCGGGGCGGGTGGTGACTTCAAGTTGCGGAGCGCGGACGAAATCTCGCATGCCGTCTCGCTGTAGAGGACGAAGTTCCTGATCCACTCACCCCGCCGCCGGACCCTCCGGCGAATCGCGGGTGGAGGAGGGGGCTTCGACCTACTTCAGCTCGACGACCGCGCCTTGATCTTCCAGTCGCTTTTTGATCTCTTCGGCCTCGGCCTTGTTGGCGCCTTCCTTCACCGTTTTCGGCGCGCCATCCACCAGATCCTTGGCTTCCTTGAGACCCAGCGAGGTGAGCTCGCGGATCACCTTGATGACCTGGATCTTCTTGGCACCGCCCTCCTTGAGGATGACCGTGAACTCGGTCTGTTCCTCAACTGCCGGGGCCGCAGCACCGCCGGCACCACCGGGCGCCGAAGCGGCTGCCGCAGCGACGGAAACGTTGAACTTGGTTGTAAAGGCCTCGATCAAATCGGCCAATTCAACCACAGTCTTGTTGCCGATGGACTCGAGGATCTGGTCATTCGTCATGGTAGTCATTGTTTCGCTTCCTTCTCCGGGCTGTTAAGAGGCTTCGGCCTGACGCTTTTCGCGAAGCGCCACGAGGGCGCCAACCATCTGATAGAGAATTCCATTGAGGCAACCGGCAAACTGCCCCAGGAGCGCATCCCGGGAGGGGAGTTCACCCAGCCGCTTCACATAGGCGGGATCGACCGCCTTGCCGTCCACCAAACCGATTCGCACCGACAGCCTCTTGTGTTCCCGGGCGAAATCGCCCAGGACCTTTGCCGCCGGCAGTGGGTCGGCGCCGGCGAGCACCAGGCCAGTCGGACCGGCCAGGTAGTCGTCGAGCTGACCGATCTTGTTGGCGGCAAGTGCCCGTTGCGCCAGGGTATTCTTGACCACCAGGTATCGGGCCCCGGCGGCGCGCAGTTTGCGGCGCAGCTCGGTGACCTTGCCGACCGACAACCCGCTGAAGTCAGTGACATAGATGTTGGTCGCGCCGCCGAGGCGCTCGGTGAGCGCATCGACCTGGGTCTGCCGTTCGGTTTTACTCATCGGTACACCGCCGTATCGAGCCGAACACCGGGGCCCATGGTGCTGGACACCGTTGCCGACCGGAGATAAATGCCCTTGGCCGCCGAGGGTTTGGCCTTGACGATGGTTTCCATGAAGGCGGCCAGATTGTCCTCGAGTTGCTGAGCGCTGAAGGACACCTTGCCGATCGGCGCATGCACATTGCCGGTCTTGTCCACCCGGAATTCGATCTTGCCCGCCTTGATTTCCCGGACCGCCTTGGCCACATCCATGGTGACCGTTCCAGCCTTCGGATTCGGCATCAGGCCACGAGGACCGAGGATTTTACCGAGCTGGCCCAGCTGGCCCATCACATCCGGGGTGGCCACGATCACATCGCAATCGAGCCAACCCTCCTTGAGCTTCTGCACGTATTCGATGCCGGCGTAGTCGGCGCCGGCGGCTTCGGCGTCCTTCACCCGATCTCCCTGGGTGATCACCAGAACCTTGACGGTCTTGCCGGTGCCGTGCGGCAACACCACGGTGCCCCGGACAACCTGATCGGCGTGGCGCGGGTCGACGCCGAGCCGAACCGCGACGTCCACCGTCTCGTTGAATTTGACGAAGGAGGCGCTTTTGACCAGCGCGACTGCCTCCGCCAGGGTGTAGTCGCGGCTTCGATCAACGGTGCCGGCAGCGCTGCGGAACTTCTTGCCCTGGATCGGCATCAGTCGGTGACCTCCAGCCCCATCGACCGCGCCGTTCCGGCCACCATCCGCATTGCCGAATCGACATCGGAGGCGTTCAGATCGGCCATTTTGATCTGGGCGATTTTCTTGAGCTGCGCCTGGGTGACCTTCCCCACCTTGGTGCGGTTGGGCTGGGCGCTGCCCTTCTCGATTCCCGCCTCCTTCATGAGGAGGTTGGCCGCCGGCGGCGTCTTGGTGATAAAGGTGAAGGAGCGATCGGCGTACACCGTCACCACGACCGGAATGACCATCCCCGCCTGGGACTGAGTCCGCACGTTGAACTGCTTGCAGAACTCCATGATGTTCACGCCCTGCGGCCCGAGCGCCGTTCCCACGGGGGGAGCGGGGTTCGCGGCCCCAGCGGGACACTGGAGTTTCACCATTGCGACAACTTTTTTCGCCATACCACTCCTCGGTGCGAAATCCGGTCGACGGATGGTCCGTCGCCGTCATTTCTGCCGCAAAAATCCGTGCGGTCGCGGTCCGGGCGGGTGGGAGCTGCTCCCCGGCTACCGGTTCAGCTAATGCCCTCTCAACTGCAAATAATCCAGCTCTACCGTGGTCGGCCGCCCGAACAGCGACACCGACACCTTCACCTTGCCCTTGTCACTCAGTACTTCCTCCACCGTCCCGCTGAAATCGGCAAACGGCCCCTCGGTGATTTCCACCGCCTGACCCACCAGGTAGGGGATTTCCTCCTTCGGCCCGCCTTCCGAGGCGTCTTCCGCAATGCCCAGCAGCCGGTTGACCTCGTCCGGCCGGAGCGGCTGCGGCAATTTGCCGGGCCCGACGAACTTGATGATGCCCTGCACGCCATTGACCAGGTGCTGGGCTTCCTGGCTCATTGCCGTCTCGATCAGCACGTAGCCCGGGTAGAGCTTGCGCTCGACCAGGACCTTCTTGCCGTTCTTGATCTCGATCGCTTCCTGGACCGGCACCAGCGCCTGACGGACCAGCTTCTGGTCGGCCGGGCGGGGATCCTCCTCGATGCGCTTCTGCAGGAGAGTCCGCACCTTGTTTTCGTGCCCGGCCGTCGTTTGGACGGCGTACCAGCGATACTCCATATTGCCTCTCGCGCCTTACCGCGCGAGCGCGGCGACGCCGTCAACCAGGATCTTGGTCAGCAGCAGATCTACGAAGCCAAGCACCACGCCGATGATCAGCGAGAGCACCACCACCATCCGGGTGGCCTTGATCAGTTCCGGCTGGGTGGGCCAACTCACCTTGCCCATCTCGGCCCGAACACCGACGGCAAAGTCACGGGCCGTCCGATACCATCGCCCCACCCGCCCGGGAGCCTGCTCCAACGGCGCGATCTGCTCCATTACTTCGACTCTTTATGGGTCGCGTGCTTGTTGCACCGGGGGCAATACTTCTTCCACTCAACCCGTTCGGGGTGCAACCGGCGATTCTTGTCGGTGAAATAGTTCCGATTCTTGCAATCGGTACATTCCAGAATGATTTTTTCTCTCGGCATATATCCCTGGCCTTACTTCAAGATCTTGGTGACGACGCCGGCGCCGACCGTCCGCCCGCCTTCGCGAATCGCGAACCGCAGCCCCTCGTCCATTGCCACCGGGATGATCAGCTCGAT
>JANNSC010000153.1:0-20265 GCA_031402135.1 Gemmatimonadales bacterium
CGGCACGCGGTGCAGCTTCGGAATGCCTGCGACCGGGGTGATCTCAGCTGCCGACGACGGCAGCGGCAGGCGCTGCTTCATTGGGCCTACGATTCGAGGCAGATTTGAGCGAGACGCCGCCCGGCGCCATTTGGCACCAGGGGCATGCCTGGTCCGTATAGGCTAAGGGAGTAACGCCGAAGCTCCGCCTGAGCGGCGGGTTGTGTCCCGGTCGTGGGATGGAGCCCTGGATTACACGACGGGACAGCCCCGCGCCGTTTGGAGGCGCGCCGAGCCAATGACGAAGGGCACATCTCATGAAAGCTGACCGATTTTCGCTCTCGCGCCGTGACTTCCTGCGCGCAACAGCCGCGGCGGCGCCAGCACTGGCGTCCTGCTCCTTAACCACTGCCCCGACCGAGGCCGAACCCCTCACGGCCCGGACGGGAACTCCCACCATCGCCCCGACGCCGGGACTGAGCTACCTCGGCCTCGGCAGTGGAGACCGCGATGGGGTTCTCTACGTTCCGGCGTCGTATAACCCCGCGGTCGCGGCGCCGCTTTTTGTCGCGTTGCACGGCGCGGGGGGCTCCGGCCTGTCGTGGGCCAGCTATCCGGGCCGCGCGGAAGCGCGCGGATTCATCCTGCTGGCCCCCGATTCGCGCGGCCCCACCTGGGACGTGATCCGTGGCAGGGTCGGCCCGGATGTCACCTTTCTCGACCGCGCGCTGGCACACACCTTTGCCCGGTGCCGAATCAATTCGGCGCGAATCTGCCTGGGAGGATTCTCCGACGGCGCCACCACGGCGCTGGCGCTCGGCTTGGCCAACGGCAACCTCTTCACCCACCTGGCAATTTTCTCGCCCGGCTTTTTCGCGCAGGTGGGGCCGCCGGTCGGCAAACCCAAGGTCTTCGTCTCCCACGGAACCGGCGACCCGATACTCCAGGTGACCGCCAGCCGGGATGTCATCGTTCCGAGACTGGTCCGCTCCAGCTATGACGTGACCTACCGGGAGTTCGACGGCGGGCACGAAGTTC
Source organism: Gemmatimonadales bacterium (assembly GCA_031402135.1). Lineage (GTDB taxonomy): Bacteria > Gemmatimonadota > Gemmatimonadetes > Gemmatimonadales > GWC2-71-9 > JABFSM01. The sequence goes on from JANNSC010000153.1 coordinate 1,018, forward strand.
CCTCGGCGATTTCGGACGCAGCGCTCGACTGGTTCGCGGGAGTCACCCCGTAGCCACCGGACGACGTTACTAGGCAAGCCCCAGGTGCTTCATGACCTCCGGCGGCGGGTTGTCGAACCGGGGCAGCGCCATGTTCCCGATGTACTGCAGGTCTTTCATGCCCGCGTCGGTAGTGTAGAATCCCACTGCCGTCAGGTCACGAATCAAATCGAAGAAGCGTGCCGCAGCATGAAACTCCGGCCTGGCCTTCGGCAAGAAACAAATGTCATCACAGATCTGGGTGCGCTCTGGCCCGCTGAGCCTGACCCAGGTGCGCCCGAACCGCTTGACACTTTCCAGATTGAGCCAGGAAATTCCCCCCCGCACCCGAATCAGATCGCGCATCTGCCCGTCATACGGCGCGCTGACATACTCGTTGATCCAGGCGGGCACTCCCACGGCGCTGGCACTCGGGCTCTTGGCATCGGCGGGAATGATGGTGTTGCACAGCGCGGCAAGGGTGGCCAGCTCCGACGCCGACAGCTTGCGGGGCCACGGTGCCGTCGGGTGGAGCAGGTTGGGGTCGGTCAGGGTGCCGCTGGGGCCGACGAGGGGGAGAGTCTTTCCCGCGGCTTTGGGAGCGCCTTGCACAGAGCCAGGGTTTTGCCCCTCGGCGGAGCGAGTGATTGCAGCCAGGCCTCCAGCCGCAGCTGCCGCTAGCTTGAATGCTTCTCGCCGAGTCATTTCATCCACAGATTTCACAGATTTCACAGATTCATTGGAACTACCAGCACCATCCGTGCTATCTGTGTCATCTGTGTAATCTGTGGACAATTTTTTCTCAGGCGGCTCCACGGCACTCATAGGTTCCCCCGGGTGAATTCTTCCACCAACCGATCCGAGGTTCGCCACGCCAGCGCCAGGATCGAGAGGGTCGGGTTCTTGTCGGCATTGGACACGAAGGGAGCGCCGTCGGTAACGAAAAGATTTTTCACATCCCACGACTGACACCATTCATTGAGCACCGAAGTCTTCGGATCGGTGCCCATGCGGCAGGTGCCGACTTCGTGAATGATCTGGCCACCCCGGGCGATGGCCCGGGCGCCGTCGGTTTCCACCTTGCCCCCGACCACGGTGCCGCCCATCGCCTGAATGACGTCGGCAAAGGTCCGTACCATGTGGGCGGCCTGCTTGGTTTCGTGATCCGACCACTTCCAGTGAAACCGCAGAACCGGAATGCCCCACTGATCCACCACCTCAGGATCGAGCTCGCAGTAGGAATCGTCGTTGGGGATCATCTCGCCGCGGCCGTCGAAGAACATGAAGGAGCCATAGTACCGCCTGGCGTCCTCCTTGTACTTCTTGCCGTAGGAGCCCTGGGTGTAGGCCTCGAGACCGCCGAAGATCCCGGGGCCGGGCATGCCGCGTCCCCCGCCAAATTCCACATGGTAGCCGCGGGCAAAGCCCAATTGTCCGCCGACCTGTTCCTGGTAGAGCCACCATGGCATGTACATGTGCATGCCGGAGGCTCCGTCGGTGTTGTGCGGGGGACAGTTTTCCAGAGCGGGAATTTGTCCGGAGATTCCGGCACCCACCGTGTCCATCAGGTATTTGCCAACCAGACCGCTGCTGTTGGAAAGGCCATCGGGGAAACCAGCGCTCCTGGAGTTGAGCAGGATGCGGGCGGTTTCGCATGCGCTGGCGGCGAGCACCACCACTTTGGCGGAGACGTGGCGGTCGCTGCGGGTGCGCTTGTCGATGTAGTTGACGCCGTTCGCCTTGCCCGACTTATCCAGGGTTACTTCGCGGACCATCGCGTCGGCGACGATATCGCAATTCCCGGTGGCCAGGGCGGGCGGCAGCAGCACGGTGGTGGATTGGAAATTGGCCTTGATGGAGCAGCCCCAGCCGCAGGGCGTGGCCCAGAAGCAGGCCTGCCGACTCCGCATTGATTCGGCGAGTACGCGTTGGGCCAGCGGATTGCCGGGATGGAGCTTTCGGGGAAGCGTCGCCGCATCCTGCCGAGTGGTCATGATGGCAAGGTGGGCCGGAATAACCGGGATCCCCAGCGGGCCGCAATACTTCCTGGCCAGCAACTCGGTGGCTCGGGGGGCCGGTGCCGGCATCAACACACCGGGAGAAGACCTCGGCGTGTTTTCCAGGTCGTCGTCGCCGCCGTAGACTCCAATCAACATTTCGGTCTTGTCGTAGTAAGGCGCCAGATCCTCGTAGGTCATCGGCCAATCTGCGCCGAGTCCATCCCGAGTCTTGGGCTTGAAGTCGTAGGGGCCCATCCGCAGGGAAATCCGGCCCCAGTGGTTGGTGCGGCCGCCCATCATTCGGGAGCGCCACCAGCTGAATTGGCTGCCCGGTGCGGTGGTGTAGGGTTCGCCGGGAACATCCCAGCCCCCGTCCACCGTGGCATCGTAGAAGCCGAATGGCTTGTCGCGGGTGCCACCACCCCGGAGGGGCGCTTCCCGGGGAAGCTTGAACATCGGTGTTTCCCGCACCGGGTCGTAGTTCCGGCCGGCTTCGAGCACCAGCACCTTCAGGCCGGACACCGCCAGCTGGTATGCCGCCATCCCGCCCCCGGCGCCCGAACCGACCACAATGACATCGTAGCTGTGCTGAGTTTTTGGATTGGTCAGGAACAATCGAATCCCCGATCGGTCAGAGGCACTTGAAGACGTTAGGCGAGGCGCCCCGCACCAGCGTGAAGCTGCCCAGCGATTGGTTGGTGTCGGTGAGGATGACCAGAAGGGTCATGGTGGTGCCACGGACGGTGCCCTGATATCGGGCCGGCCGCCGTTCCCCCTGTTCGTCGATGCGGATCGGCCCGCCGTGCCCGGGAAAGTGCTCCCCCAGAGCGGAGAACCTTCCTCCGGCGTCGGGGTGGATGCCGCCGACAATCTTTCCGATGGCGCAGTCGTACTCCAGGTCGGCCCCGGTGGCCGTCGCGATCAGGCCGAGGTGAGGGCCGCCCCATTCCCCGGTAACGACTCGAGGCGCCTCGGGCTCGAGGCAGGCGGCGGAGAGCAGGAGCAGCAGAAGCGGCCAGCGCATGGGTTGGATTCTAACCCTCGTTGCCCGTCGGCGTTAGTTTCCGCCCCATGGCTGAAACCGTCTCCTACGCCCGGCGCCTCGGCCTCTTCAGCGCCACCATGGCGGTGATCGGCGGGATCATCGGCTCGGGGATCTTCCTCAACCCGGCGATCGTGGCGGCGCGGGTGGGGACGGGACCGCTCACCATGGCGGCTTGGATTGCCGGTGGGGTGGTAGCACTGCTGGGCGCCTTCATCTTCGGCGAACTGGCCGCCCGGTTACCCAAGGTGGGCGGTGGGTACGCCTATCTCAGGGTGGCATTTGGTCCGTTGCCGGCATTTCTGTATGCCTGGGCCCTCCTCCTGATGATTGCGACCGGGGCGATTGCCGCCGTGGCTTTCACCTTCGGCAACTACGCAGTCGCCCTCTTCGGACTTCGCTCCGGCGCTGCCGCCCCGATCGCGGTCGGGGCGATCGTGCTCATCACTGCCGTCAATTTCATCGGAGTCAAGCCGGCGGCGTGGAGCAATAATTTTTTCACGGTGCTCAAACTGGTGGCGCTGGTGGGGCTCATCGTGGCGGGGCTGGTGCTGGCGGTGCCGGCGTCGGGTCAGCCGGCGGCCGTGATCCCGGTGGCGGTGTCGGGTTTTTCGGGCATCGCGCTGGCCCTCGCCACTGCATTCGTGCCAGTCCTTTTTGCCTACGGCGGGTGGCAGCAGACCAATTTCATTGCCGAGGAGTTGGTAACCCCGGAAAAGAACCTGCCCCGGGCGCTAGTGCTGGGGGTTATCGGCGTGATTGCGGTGTATCTGCTGGCGAACGTGGCGTATCTCCGGGTGCTGGGCGTCGCGGGGCTGGCGGCGAGCAGTGCGCCGGCGGCCGATACGATGAACGCCGTGCTCGGCCCGATGGGAGGCAAGCTGATCAGCGCCGGCATCGTGGCGTCGACTTTTGGCTGGCTGGTCCTGGTGATCATGGTGTCGCCCCGGGTGTATCAGGCGTTGGCGGCGGATGGGTTGTTCTTCGAGGGGTTTGCCCGGCTGCATCCAAAGTTCCGGACTCCCAGCGTCGCCATTCTGTTCCAGGGGGTATGGACCTGCCTGTTGCTCGCCACCAAGAAATACGGGCAGCTGCTGGACTACGTCACCTTTGCTGACTGGATTTTTTTCGGCGCCACCGCGGCGACGCTGGTCGTCTTCCGCCGGCGCGACCAACCTGGGGCTGCCGGGGCGGGGTTTCGGGTGCCGGGCTATCCCTGGACCGTGGTGGTATTTCTCGGGGCTGCGGGTTATGTCGTGGCCGGCTCGATCCTGTCCAATCCGGGAAACGCTCTTCGGGGCGGCCTGCTCCTGGCGATTGGCGTGCCGGTGTTTCTGTATTGGTCGGGCAGGCGGAAGGTGTCCGGATAACCTTGACCTCGGGGGAAATTGCCGATGCGAACACGCAAGCGCTACACCATGGAACGGGTGTACGTGGCCCCGCTGGAGTCCCGACCGGCCACCTGGACCTTTGCCGGCCGAGGCATGCGCGGCATCGAACGGACCTTCGCGGTCACCGATACCAATCTCCCGACCCGAAATGAGTGGGAGTTCATTATCCGGCTGCCGGCCGACCGGACCGAGCGGATCGAGGTCCGGCCAAAGGTCACCCCAAACCTCAAGGCGTGGGCCGAGCTGACCGATCGATCGCTCACTTTCAACCGCGCCACTCGAGGCCCCGCGCGGGGCAAGTGGTACTGCCAGGTGGCGTTGGCGGACGCCACGGGGGAACGCTCCAAGGTGATTGTCCCCGCCGACCAGCGCGACCGGCTGCCCCACTGGCTTCACGACGTCAGCGGGCGGATGCGCCGCAAGGAGACGGTGAAACCGACCCGAGGCACCGATGGCAAGGCGCTGGTGGTGCTGATTGCCTCGGGAGACTACCCGATGATGATCCGGCTTTTCTTTGCGACCAAAGTCTGGGTCTTGAGCGAGCGGATCATCCTTTGACCGTCGAAGGGCTGAGCGACGCCCTCCAGTAGCGCCACCCCTGGGTGGCCAGGACCAGAAAGACGGCGTACTGCACCATGGTCGGATAGGATTTCTGCAGGAAGAAGAACGGGACAGCCACGCAGTTGATGGCCACCCAGATCCACCAGCACTCGTAGAGCTTTCGGGCCATCATGTACTGGGCCACCAAGCTCACTGCAAAGAAGAAGGCATCCATTACCGGCGCCGGGTCTTCGGTGTGGTGCTCCAGCACAAACCAGATGGCGGCCATGGAGCCGAGGCACAGGGTGGCAAGCCCGGCCGCCAACCTCGGCGGGGTCCGGGTAACCATGAGTTCGGTGCTGCCTTTTCCGCCAAACTTCCATTGGTACCAGCCGTAGATCGCAATCATGGCAAAGATGCCGTTCAGAGCCATCAACGCATAGAGCTTTACCTCGAGAAAATGCACGATGTACATCAGGTTGTTGACCAAAGACGTCGGCCAACTCCAGACGTTCTGCCGGGTGCTCAGGTAGACACTGACAATGCCAAACGCCGCGGCAACGATTTCGAATGTGCTCATGATGTCGGAAGGCCTAGGAGTCGTCGCGGGCTGACAGCCGGCGGGTTTCTGGGGGCTGGAACTCGCTCATGGCGCGGAGCAGTGCCTCGGGGTCTCGATCCACGATGAGCATGCCGCGCTGGGTTTCGCGAACAAATTTTTCCACCACCATGTCGTCCACGAATTTGAGCAGTGAGGTGTAGTAGTCGGCAATGTTCAACAGCCCGCAGGGCTTTTCGTGGTAGCCGAGGTGACCCCAAGTCCAAATCTCGAAAAGCTCCTCCAGCGTGCCGAGGCCTCCGGGCAACGCCAGGAAGCCATCGGCGAGGTCCGCCATGGCGGCCTTGCGCTCGTGCATGGTGGGTACCACCTGCAACTCGGTGAGTCCGGGATGGGAGAGTTCCCGATCGGCCAACGACTCCGGGATGACGCCGACGACTTTTCCCCCGGCGGCGAGGGCAGCATCGGCGAGGATCCCCATGAGGCCCACCGAGGCGCCACCGTAGATCAGGGTGAGGTCGTTCTCGGCAAGGAGCCGCCCGACGGTGGCAGCCGCCTCGGCGTACTCGGGGCGGGCGCCGGGACTGGACCCGCAGAAGACGCAGACTCGACGTAGCGGCATCGGGCTGTATAATAAGGGATGCCTACCCGCCGCGAATTTCTCGGAGCGTCCTCCGCGGCGGTTGCCGCGTCCCTGGTTTCACCCGCTGTTACCCAAGCACAGGCCGACGCGGTTCCCGCCTCGATCCGGGCACTCACTTCGATGCGCGGGCTGGCGCTGCCGATCACGGTGGCGGAACGGGAGGGGAGACTCGAAAAGGCCCGTCGTTTGATGGCGGGGGCCCGGCTGGATGCGCTCTTCCTCACCGGCGGCACTTCGCTCAAGTACTTCACCAACATCAGCTGGGGCCAGAGCGAGCGGCTGCTCGGACTGGTGCTACCGAGGCAGGGCCGGGCGTTCGTGGTGTGCCCGGCGTTCGAACGGGACCGGGCGCTGGAGCAGATCGAAGCGGGGCCGCTCAAAGGCACTGCCGACGTACTGGTCTGGGAAGAGCACGAAAGTCCCCACCAACGCGTTGCCGAGGGCCTTCGCGCCGCCGGCATTGCCAGTGGGCGGCTTGGAGTCGAGGAGACGGTACGGTCGGTCTTTGCGATGGCCGCCGCCGCCGCGCTTCCTGCAATGGAGCTGGCCAGCGGTACGCCGGTGACCGCGGGGTGCCGGATGGTCAAGGACCGTCATGAAATCGCGCTGATGCGGCTGGCCAGCCAGGTGACGCTCAAGGCGTACGAGGCGGCGTTTCGCGCGCTCAAGGACGGAATGACCCAGGATCAATTCGCGGGACTGGTTTCGATGGCGCACGACAAGCTGGGTTTTCCGGGCGGGGCCGGGGTCCAGGTGGGCAAGTACTCGGCGCTGCCCCACGGCTCGGCCACTCCGCAAGTCATCCGGGAAGGCACCATTCTTTTGATTGACGGTGGCTGCCAGGTGGAGGGATACAGCAGCGATATCAGCCGGACCTTCGTGTTAGGGAAGGCCACCGACCGGATGAAGCAGGTCTTTGCGATCGAGCAGCGGGCCCAGCAGGCGGCGCTGGCGGCGGCCAAGCCGGGAGTGGAATGCCAGGCGGTGGACGCGGCGGCGCGGAAGGTGATCGTGGACGCCGGGTTCGGGCCGGACTACAAGTACTTCACCCATCGGGTAGGCCACGGCATGGGCATGGACGGCCACGAGTGGCCCTACCTGGTGCGGGGCAACACGCTGCCGCTGGAGCCGGGGATGACCTTCAGCGACGAACCGGGCATTTACATCCCGGGCGAGTTCGGAGTACGGCTGGAGGATGACATGCTGATTACCGAGAACGGGGCGGAGTTGTTTACGCCGACATCTCAATCGCTCGAGGCCCCGTTTTAGGTGAGCAGTGAGCGTTTGGTCCCGCTTACCGCTCACTGCTTTCCGTTTACCTTGTACACCCGTACGTGATTGACCTCGTCGGGATCGCGCCAGAGGCCGATGATTTCGTTGGGGCCCACCTCGTAGGGCCGGAAGCGATCGGGGCAGGTCACCATCGCGATCGCCTTGCCGGCTGAATCAAAGACGACATAACGACGGCCCTCGTCTTCCGCGCGGCGGACCCGTTCCTGCCACAGGGTTCCGTCGCTGCCGATCAGCAGTCGTTCGTAGTCGGGGAACACTTCGGCGTATCTGGCATCCTCGCCATTCTTTCTCCACTCTGCCTTGAGCTGCTCCGACCCGCCAGATCGCTCGAAATTCGCGAGGGTTTCGCGCATGCGCTGCTGTCGATGCTCCATGGTGACCGGCTCGGGAGGCGTGGCACTCCGGATCATCCGCAGCAGCCGTCCGTCCGGTCCATAGACCCGAAGCCCTTCGGGCTGATTGGTGCCCACGTAGATGCGCGAGCCGTCGGTGGCGACCAGCGTATTCCTGCCGAACTGCAGATCGAACAGGGCTGGAAATGCCTGGCCCCCTTCGTGGCCGATTCCCGGGTACATCTCCAGGCCGGGGACCACGGCAACGGTGTCGAATCCCGTCCCATCTGCGGCTATGACACCTACTGCAAATAGATCCCGGCGCACTGGGCCGCTGGTTTCCCGCATATCGGGAAATGTGGTGCTGGTACCGAGGAAGCGGCCATCGGAGAGACGGGCGTTGACATCGATGGAGTTCTGCTCCTGTCGGCGCGACACCGAGATACTGCGCACGAAGATTCCCGTCGGAGCAACCAGCGAGACTCGCCTGAGCTGAGCGTCGAGTACCGCCAGCGTGTCTCCGCCCAGGCGCTGCAGCCAGGCGAGAAATGCGAACTCTCCGGGGCCGTTGCCCTTCCGGCCTGCGGTCAAGAGGTAAGTCCCCGCGCTGTCGTAGAAGCGGAGCTCGCTGCTGCCGCCGTCGGCCACCACGATTCGGCCATCGGACAACCGGGTGGCGCCGCGAACCTGGACCAGTTCTTGTCCGGGGCCTTCCCCGCTGCCGATATCGGTCACCAACTCGGTGGCCGTCCACCGGGGGAGCGCCGCTTCGAAACCGGCGGGATGTTCGACGATCTCGATACCAGCGCTGTCGCGCACCGTCGTGGTGCCGGGGGCCGAAGGGTTATCCGGGCGGCACGCGGCCGCGCCGACCGCAGTGAGAAGGATCCAAATCGGGATCCGAGGGGTCACTTTGGCACGACGACCGCCGGCACATCGCGCGACCGCACCAAAGCGTTGAAGGCGGCCAGCGGACCCTCAAGATTCCCTTCAGACTCTGACCGCAGTGTGGTCCACAAGTCGTCGAGATCGGCGAGCCGAGCTCGCATGCCGCCGGTAATGCCGGCATCGGAGTTGTCGACGGCGCCGGCCAACGCCAGGTATTGCGCATTGAGACCGGGGGCAAAGTTGACCACATCCTGAAAGGTCTTGTTCTTCACGTTCACCAGCTTGCCCTCCAGCGAATCGATCCGGGCCACCAGCGCCTTCCCCGCCACGGCGAGCGTGTCGGCCGCCGGCAGTACCTTGGCTCGCTCGAGCAGTGATTGCACCTGCTCCCGGACACCTCGCATGCGGCGGACGGCGCCGTGAATCTCGCTCACCCGGGCGTGGACGGTATCGAGAAACGCCGATTGGGCGGCCAGGGTCTCCGCGGTGGGGTTGGACCGCGGATCCGGGAGCACCTGGAGGGCTCGGGTCCTGGTCTCGCTGCCGAGGGTGAGCCGAAGCTGGTAGGCGCCGGTGGAAACCCTGTACCCCGGGGTCTGCCCGCTCATCGAGCCCGGCACGCCGGCGGTCGCTTCTCGGCGAAGATCCCACACGAAGCGGTTGAGCCCCGCCGCCGCGGGCAGCTTGGGCGATTGGACCGCGGCGGGATTGGCGCCGGCCTTCGGGGCGGCGCTGCTGAAGCGACGAAGCACCGTACCGCGGGCATCGAGCACTTCGAGGGTGAGCGGTGCCGTGCTGTCGGCCGCCTTGGCGAGCCAATACTGGACCATGGCGCCGTTGGGTGGATTGGTACCGGCGCCCGGAGCGGGCTGCCCCCCGCCCAACGTGGTGCGATAGGTCGGCCGAGGTGCCACCAGATGGAGCGGCGATGCCGCGGCCGCGTCGGATACCTCATAGAGCGGGGAGACGTCGTCCATGATCCAGAAGGCCCGGCCCTCGGTGGCAATGACCAGGTCCCGGCCCTTGATCTGGAGGTCGGTGACCGGCACCGCAGGCAGGTTCTGCTGGAAGCGCTGCCAGTGGGCGCCGCCATCGAACGACAGATACATGCCGGTTTCGGTGCCGGCGTAAAGGAGATTCTTCCGGTTGGGATCCTCGCGGACCACCCGGACCGGTTCGCCTTCCCTGAGGCCGTTGGTGATGCGGGTCCAGCTCTTTCCGTAGTCGGCGGTCTTGTAGATCAGCGGGGTGTTGTCGTTGAGCTTGTGGCGGCTCACTGCGATGTAGGCGGTGCCGCGGTCGTGAGGCGACAGCTCCACCATGTTGATGAGCGACTCGGGCAGGTCCTTGGGCGTGACGTTGTTCCAGGTGGCGCCGCCGTCCCGGGTGAGCTGCACCAGCCCGTCATCGGTGCCGGCCCAGATGGTGGCCTTTTCGTGGGGCGATTCGGCGATGTAGTAGATGGTACCATAGACCTCGCCGCCGGCCGCTTCGTTGGTGATCGGCCCTCCGCCGAGCCCCTGCTTCGACTTGTCATTGCGGGTCAGGTCGGGACTCACCACGCTCCACTGCCGGCCGCGGTCGCTGGTCCGGAACAGCACGTTGCCGCCGAAGTAGAGGGTCTTCCGGTCGTGCGGTGAGCTGATGACCGGCGGGCTCCAGTTGAAGCGATATTTCTGCTGGTCAGATCGCTCGCCCAAGCCCAGGGTGGGATAGGGGTGCGCATCGCGGACGAACCGGGTGGTCAGGTCGTACTCGCTGATAGCACCCTGGATGCTGGTCCCGTAGATGTAGCGCGGGTCGGCGGGGTCGAAGGCAATGTGGGCGCTCTCGCCGCCGCCAACATCGTGCATCATTTGCAGCGGGATATCGCCGCCGTCGGTGGCGCTGGGGGTGGCAACGGTGGAGTTGTCCTGCTGCCCCGCGTAGAGCCAGTAGGGGAAGCGATCGTCGGTAATAACCCGATAAAACTGCGCGGTCGCCTGATTGTTGATCGACGACCAGGTGGTGCCACCGGTAAAGGAGATGGCGGCGCCACCGTCGTCGGCCTTGATCAGGTTGGTGGGGTTGTCGGGATTGATCCAGAGGTCGTGGTTGTCGCCGTGAGGATCGGGGAGCTGTACGAAGCTCTTTCCGGCGTCCACCGACTTGAGAATCGGCGCGTTCATCACGTACACCACGTCGGCGTTCTTCGGATCGGCGGCCACCCGCATGTAGTACCATGAGCGGGCCTGGAGCACCCGGTCTCCGTTCACCCTGGTCCAGGTGGCGCCGGCGTCGTCGGACCGGTACAATCCGCCGTCCTCCGCCTCGACAATCGCCCAGACCCGATCGGGATTGGCGGCGGACACCGCCACGCCGATCTTGCCGACCAGCTTGGGCAATCCGCCTTCCAGCTTCTTCCAGCTCTCGCCCCCGTCGGTGCTCTTCCAGATTCCGCCCGCCGGTCCACCACTCCGCACCTGCCACGGGGTGCGCTGGTGGTCCCACAGCGCTGCGTAGAGGATGCGGGGGTTGACCGGATCCATGGCGAGGTCGGCGGGGCCGGTCAGCGTGTCAGGCGAGGCCAGAAGAAGTTTCCAACTCTTCCCCCCGTCCATGGTGCGATACACACCGCGCTCGGCGTTCCGCCCCCAGCGGCTTCCCTGGGCAGCGACGTACACCAAGTCGCTGTTCCTGGGGTGCACGATCACCCGGGAAATGGTGCGGGAGTCGGAAAGGCCGATCCGGCCCCAGGTGCGGCCGGCATCGGTGGATTTGTACATCCCGTCGCCCCATGACGAAGAGACCCCGCGCACCGGGGCCTCCCCGGCCCCGACGTAGATCACGTTGGGGTCATCGGGGGCCACCGTGACGGCGCCGATCGACCCCATGCGGAACTGCCCGTCACCGAGCGGACGCCAGGTGATGCCGGCGTCGGTGGTCTTCCAGACCCCGCCCCCGGTGGCGCCCATGTAGTAGACCAGCGGCTGGTCGCGCACGCCGGACACGGTGGTAACCCGGCCACCCCGCCACGGACCGACACTGCGCCACTGCAGGGCGGCGAGGCGGGCCGAATCGGGCTGCTGTTGGGAGAAAAGCGGTGCGGGATGGGCCAGGAAGAGAATAAGCAGCGCGAAGCAGTGAACCCGGAAAAACGGCTGAGGTTTGGTCATGGGAAGAATCTACCCGGCGCGCGCCGGACCGCCACCGCTCAATCCTTGCTACCTACCGCGCAAGGATCACCGCTCGCTAATGAGTTGTTCCAGACTCGCCTCCAGTTCGGCGTCGGGGACCGCCCCGCCCCGGCGTGACTCGGCCAATGAGTGCCGGGTGAGGAAGAGACTGTACCACGTCTGCCGGGGGGTGCGCCGAAGCGTCTCCAGCGTTTCCCGAAGATCGGATGGTGCCAGCGGCTTGACCAGGTAGCCGCGGAAGCCGGCGTCCCGCAGGCGGCTCGCGTCACCGGGGTTGCCGACGGCGGGGAGCATAATGAGCGCAGGGCTGGCAAAGCGTTCCTGGTGGAGAATTTCCTTGCCGACATTCTCGTAGCCCAGGGCATCGTGGTCGCTGAAGATCACCAGCGCCGCCGGCTGGCCGGCGTCGGCTCGGCGACCCAATTCGTCGAGCGCCTCGGCACGGGTGCTGAAGCCGGCGGCGTGGTAACCTGCAGCCTCGGCGATGGCCGCCCAGGCGGCTCGGTGATCGGGATCGGCCTCCACTACCAGCAGTCCGCTGCTTCCCGCCGGTGCGGCGGGACGCAATGAAGCCGGAGGTCCGGTCTCGTCCGATACGAAGGAGAACGACGGGGGAGCCGTTTCTTCGACCACGGGAAGAGGCAGCGAAACAACAAACCGGGATCCTGAGCCTTCGAGATTCTCGACGGTGAGGTCCCCGCCCATGAGATGGGCCAACTGCCGAGAAATCGGCAGCGCGAGCCCGCCATCCCGCGCCGGGTACACGTCGCCCCGGGAAAACGGCTCGAAAAGGGTGGGAAGGAGATCACTGGGAATGGCGGGACCGCTGTCCTCTACCACGAAGCGAATGCCGCCACTCGCCGCACGCATCACCCCGCGAGACACCTCGACTACGATTTCGCCCTGTGTGATCCGGGTGATGCCGTCCTTGACCAGCGCGGCGAGGATCTGCCGGATGCGGCCCGGATCGCCGACCACTCGCCGGGGCGTATCGGGACGCCAGGCCAATCGAAGCCCCAGGCCGCGGGCCTGGGCCTGGACATTCTGGGCGGCGGCCAGGTCCTCGATCATAACCCGCAAATCGAAGGGAATCGGTTCCAGCGGGAGGGTGCCGCTTTCCAGTCGAGAGAAATCGGAGACTTCGTTGAGAATGGCGCGGAGCGAGTCGGCGGCACCGTCCACCGCCTCGACATAGGCGCGCTGGGTTGGCAGCAGGGCGCCGGTACGCAACAAGCCGATGAGACCGGAAATGGCATCGGCGGGCGTCCGCATGGTCCGGCTCACCGTGGCGAGCACCTCGCCCCGCACCAGGCTGGTTGATTCGGCGGCGGCGCGCCCGCGCCGGAGCGCGTCCAGTTCCACCAGCAATTCATGGAGCTCGGCGGAGCTGCGATCGAGCGCCCGCATCAGGCGCTCGCGCTCGTCCTCGGCGTGAGCAAGCGTATCACTCAGGCCCTCGAGCACCTCCCGCCAAGCCGCCGGGAGGGCCTCGAGTGAACCGAAAGTTTTGATCAGTGGATCGGTGAGTCTATCGAGCATACATCTAATTGTGCAATTACTGATCCAGCATAGACTTAACGTAATTTCGAGCAGATCCTAGTTCGATGCACCAAATTGCTCAACGTCTAATAATAGGACGATATTCAGTGGTTGAAACATATCAGAGCTCCACCGGTTCTTTGGAGACCATGCCCCGGTAATCACTTGCGGGGTGACGCCGGGGGCTGGTGCGATTGCGACAGTCCATATTTCACGCCGTCGAGCAGCGTTTCATCAGGTCCGGTGGTCGGGGCAAGGGCGGGTGGGGCGACCGGGGTCCGCGACGGGCAGGGGCGAAATGCGTCGGGCCCGGAGCCCCCAGCCGACCGGGGCAGAAACTCGGGGGTGGTTGGCTAGCCGATCGCTACAACCTCGAGCTCCACTGGATCTGAACCTGCACGATTGCATTCCTTCGTCCCAGCCGCCCCGATCATCGTGTCGAAAGTTGCGGTATGTCGCGCTGCACGATAGACTTAGTGTACCTCCCTTGTTGGCACCAAATTGAATTGGTACTACCAAATGGAATGGATTGCCCCGATGGCCGACAATCTCCATTCTACCCCATCAGCGTTGTGCCCGCCAACCGTCACACCATGACCAAGAAATCGGCACGGAAACCTCACGCCGCCCCTGAGGCCGGAGCCAAGCCGGAGTTGGCGTCGATCTCGCTCGTGCTCATTGACGACAACCGGCTGCTCCGCGAGGGCCTCGCGGCGTTGATTCACAGCCAGCCGGGCTTCAAGGTGCTGGCCGCAGCCGCGGATGCCGAGGAGGCCCTGCAGAGGGTTCGGGAAGCCAAGCCGGACGTGGTGCTGGTGGATTTCGGGCTGGAGGACCACGACAGCCTGAACCTGACCGCAACGGTGCACGCCGAGGTTCCTTCAGCCAGGCTGATCGTCATGGGCCTGCTGCCGCTCCAGGAGGATGTCGCCAACTACGTGCGGGCGGGGGCGTCGGGCTTCATCATGAAGGACGCCACCTTCGAGGAATTTATTGCGACAATTCGCGCGGTGGCCGGTGGCGCCGAGGTCCTCCCCAAAGCCTTGACCACGTCGCTCTTCACCCAAATCGCGCTCAATGCGACCCGGGGGAGCAAAGTCAGGGCCCTCGAGTCGGTCCGGCTCACCAACCGGGAGCGCCAGGTCATCGATCTCCTCGGGGAGGGCTTGAGCAACAAAGAGATCGCGGTCCGGCTGCACATCGCGGTTCACACGGTGAAGAGTCACGTGCACAATGTCCTGGAAAAGCTGGCACTGCACAGCCGGCTCGAGGTGGCCGCCTTTTCCCACTCCCAAAGAGGGCCCCGGACCTCGTATCCGTAGCATTACGCCGAGCCTTCACTCTTTCGAGCTAGTTCACAGATGGTCCGCATGAGCGATTGTTGTCCCTCCCGCGTCACCTCAGATTTCCGTCAGCTCAATGCAGTTCCTGGATTCCGAGAATGGCCCGAGGAAGGCTCACGTGGACAAGCGCATTTCAATTGTTTTGGTGAACGAAGGCCCGTCGGTGCGTGGAGGCGTGGTGTCCCGCATCCGCTCCCAACCGGGATTCCGGGTCCTTGCCGCCTCGGCGATTGTCGAAGAGGCGGTGCAGGCGGTTAAAGAGACCCGACCCGACGTGGTGCTCTTGAACCTGCGGCAGGAGGGCGACGACAGCCTGGCGCTGGCCGGTGCGTTGCACGGCGAGGCGCCGGAGTCCCGGGTGATCCTCATGGGGGTGGAGGCGAACCAGGCGGATTTGGCGAGCTTTGTTCGGGCGGGGGTTTCGGGATTCATCCTGGCGGACGCGTCATTCGACACTTTCCTCCACACCATCCATTCGGTCACCCAGGGGATTCAGGTTTTGCCGTGGGAACTGACCGGCTCTCTGTTCGGCCAGCTCAAGCACTACGGAGTCCCGGGGCGCCCCAAGCGGACGCTCAGCATTGAGCGGCTCACCGATCGGGAACGGGAGGTCGCCAACCTGATCGTTCAGGGGCTGGGCAACAAGGCGATTGCCATCCGGCTCAAGATCGCCTTGCAAACTGTGAAGGCCCACGTCCACAATGTGTTGTCCAAGCTGGCGGTGAACAACCGGCTGGAAGTGGCGGCCTTTTCCTCCCTCCGGGAGTCTCCCGCGATAAATCCAGCTCCGGCTGAGCCCGCTTTGATGGCGGGGGTTGGGGCCAATTGACGTAGTCCTTTCGAATTCAATCGCTTTTCAGCCGTTGGATCGATTGTCGCGCTCGGCTGTCCTGACGAAATTGATGTTCTGCGCGGTACCCATGGGGGGGCAGGCCTTTCGGTCGGTCCCCTTCCTTCCTTTTCCGGGGCCTGATTCCTCCGGACTAGCTCCAAATCGGCCCCAATGATGGATGGGTTCTCCCCGGATACCAGCGTAACCTTGTGCCCGAGAGAACCAAGCGGACCACTCCAAGTGCAGCACGGGGGATAAATGACGGCAACTGTGAGGTACCATCCGGAGCGTCCGAACGGCTTCCGATTGGAGCAGCTGGCCGCGGCCTTTGACCGGGTGCGGGACCCGCGAGACTGGCAGGCGCCGATCCGGGCAGTGATCTCAACCGGGGAGCGGCAGGTGGTGGAAACAGCGGTGATCTGGTTCACCGAGACGCTGCCGTCCTTCGAGGCGGCCCCGGGGGAGGTGCACCGCCTGGTGGTCACAGCACAAGGATATCGACACGGCACGGGCGGCAGCCTGTAGTCACCGAGACGTGAAAGGGACCGGCAGCATGAATGACTGGCATCCGGGCTCGGCACAGCAGAAGGCCCTCGCGACGGTGGCGCAGTGCGCGCTCGAGCTCCGGCGGGCGCAGGAACTGGTGCGAAGGGCCGGAGAGGTGCTGCGCCGGGCCAACCGTGCCGCGGAGAACGCCAAGGGGGAACTCGGTGATGCCACGCGCAAGCTCACCCGAATGGATGCGCCGATGACCAGGGCAGGTTGAGCGTCGGGTTGGTCCCGTACTCATTCACAACCACAAGGGAGATTCCATGCGTCCGCCCATGATCGCCGGCATCGTGATCCTCCTCCTCGGGGCCTTTGTGCTCCTCCGGGGAGCAAGCTTCACCTCCCGGCACGATGTGCTGAAAGTGGGTGACCTCAAGATCACCGCAACGGAGAAGGAATGGGTCCCGCCCTGGGTCGGCGGCATGGCGCTGGTGGTGGGTTTGGGGCTCATCGTTGCCGGGACACGAAAGCAGACATGAATCGCCGAGACGCTCGGCAAGGAGTTCGGATGACGGATCTGCGGAAGAAACTCGAGACCCTGGGTAAGGACATTCGGGTCGCGGGTGAAGAGGTTGCCGATGAGGTGCGGGATGAGGCGAATGCTGTCGGCGACGAACTCCACCGAATTGTCCGAAAGGCCGGTGAAGAAGTCACCGAAGCCAAGGACGAAGCACTGAAGACCTTGAAACTGGTTGATTGAGGAAGGCTCCAAATGGCCGCTCGTCGCACCATCCAAGGCGCCGCCGCACTCACCGGGATCCTCCTCTGCGGTTGTGCCGTCAATCCGGTCACCGGCAAGAACGAACTTGCGTTGGTGTCCGAATCTCAGGAAATCCAGATGGGAAAGCAGGGCGCGGCGGAGGTGAGCCAGAGCATCGGCCTCTACCAGGAGGCTGCGGTGCAGGCCTATGTGAGCCGCGTGGGGCTCACCCTCGCGGCCCGGACTGAACGTCCCAATCTGCCGTGGGAGTTTCGGGTGGTAGACGACCCGGTGGTGAACGCCTTCGCGCTTCCTGGCGGGTTCATCTTCGTGACCCGGGGCCTCCTCACCCATCTCACCAATGCGGCGGAACTCGCGTCCGTCCTGGGACACGAGAGCGGCCACGTCGCCGCGCGGCACAGCGTCCAGCAGATCAGCCGAGGGCAGGTGGCCCAGCTTGGACTGGGGATCGGATCGATCCTCTCGTCCGGCATCCGGAAATACGGCGACGCGGCGGGCGCCGGCCTGGGCCTGCTGTTCCTGAAATTCGGCCGCGATGACGAAACCCAGGCGGATGAACTCGGGTTTCGCTACGCCCTGGCCGATGGGTACGACGTTCGTGAGATGGTCGGGGTGTTCCGGATGCTCGAGCGGCAAGGGCAGCTGAGGGGTGCCGGGCGCTTGCCCGAGTGGCAGGCAACTCACCCCGACCCCGGCAACCGGATCAGAGCGACCGAGCAGCGCCTGGCGGCCGTGGGCAAGGAACTGAGCGGCACGAAGGTGGGCCGGGACGAATTCCTTCACATGATCGACGGGATGGTGTACGGCGACAATCCGCGCCAGGGATTTTTCCGGGGATCGCTCTTCCTGCACCCGGACCTCACATTTCAGTTCCGGTTTCCCGAGGGCTGGAAGACCCGGAACGGAAGCGACGCCGTTGTCGGAGTGAGTTCAGCGCAGGACGCCCTGATCGAGCTCCGGGGCGCCGCGGGAAGTGCCGCGCAGGCATCCCAGAAGTTTTTTGCCCAGCAGGGGCTGCAGGCCGGGAATGTGTCGCAGGGCACCATCCACGGGTTTCCCTCGCTGACCGGCGAATTCAGCGCCCAGACCGACCAGGGAACGATTCGCGGAATCGCGACCTTTCTCGAATACGGCAGCACCACCTACCAGATTACCGGCTACACGACCAGTGACAGATTCAGCAGCTACGGCGCCGTCTTTCAGCGGAGCATTGCGAGCTTTGACCGCCTGACCGATCGCAACGCCCTCACCGCCCAGCCGATGCGGATCCGGCTCGACCGGGCGCCCCGCGACATGACGATGGACCAATTCAACACCCAGTTTCCTTCCAGCATCCCGCTGGATGAGCTGGCGCTCATCAACGGCATAGGCAAGGCCTCCCAGCTTCGAACCGGCCAGACCGTGAAGCGGGTGGTGGGAAGCCCGCCGTCCAATTAATCCTCTCGATCAAGGAGCACGTCATGCTGTACACATTGGCAGTCATTCTGGTGGTCGCCTGGCTTCTCGGATTCAGCGTCTTTCATGTGGCCGGTGGATTGATCCATCTGCTGCTGGTCCTCGCGGTGATTTCCATTTTGTGGCAAGTCATTAGCGGGCGCCGGGCCCGGCTGTAACTCGTCCTTTGGCCGTAGTCCGAAATCAGCCCGAAGGAGCGATTGGCGGCTCTCCCGCTCCGCGATAAGGTTTAGTATCCAGATGCCGTCCGGCGTCCAGTGCCCCGTCTCTTTCGAGGAGTCCGCATGTCGAAACA
Organism: Gemmatimonadales bacterium; assembly: GCA_031402135.1. Classification (GTDB taxonomy): domain Bacteria; phylum Gemmatimonadota; class Gemmatimonadetes; order Gemmatimonadales; family GWC2-71-9; genus JABFSM01. The sequence continues at coordinate 19,634 of JANNSC010000153.1, forward strand.
CCGCACGTCGTTCATGATTCTGACCGTCGCCGCCTTTGGGATCACGGCCTCCCTGCAGGGCCAAAGCAGGAGCGCCGTCAGCAGCGCGGAGCTCGATGCTGCCGTCACGGTGAGTCCGGCAGGCAATCGGGAAGCGGTTCGAGCGTTCCTGGCAACCGACCTGGCCCAGAAGGTGGCCGCCGGGATGGGAATCAGTACGTCGGAGCTCTCGGCCCGAGTCGCCACCCTGGACGAGGCGTCGCTGAATCAGCTTGCCCAGCAGCCGGCGGTGAGTGACCGCGTCCTCGCGGGCGGCTCCAGTTCGATCGTGATCAGCTCCACGGTCGTCATCATCGCGTTGCTGCTGATCATTTTGCTGGTCAAATAGCGCCGCCGCGCCGACGCACCGGTGGGTACCATCGCCCGGCTTGTTGCGGCGGGATTGTGGGTCACGATCGGACTGGGCAGTGCTTCAGCACTGGCCCAGTCGCCGCGTGCGGATCTGCCCACCGCCCCGCCCGCTGCGCTCGCGGTGCCCTACCTCCCTCAATCGATCCTGCTCTGCGGCGGCGCCGCCATCGCCATGGTGGAGCGGTGGTGGGGGCGGCGCGGAGTGTACGCGCAGGACTTTGCTGCACTGGTTCGCCCGGCAT
>JANNSC010000154.1:0-3574 GCA_031402135.1 Gemmatimonadales bacterium
AACCTGCTGGGCAAGCGGGTGGACTACTCCGGTCGTTCGGTCATTGTGGTCGGTCCGGAGCTTCGGCTGCACCAGTGCGGTTTGCCCAAGGCAATGGCGGTGGAACTTTTCAAGCCGTTCATCATCCACAAGCTGGTCGAGAAAGGCATCGCCGAAACGGTCAAGCGGGCCAAGAAGATCGTGGAACGCGAGGGCCCGGAGGTCTACGAAATTCTGGAAGAGATCATCCAGGATCATCCGGTGCTGCTCAACCGGGCCCCGACGCTGCATCGTCTGGGAATCCAGGCATTCGAGCCGAAGCTGGTCGAGGGCAAGGCCATCCGGATTCACCCGCTGGTCTGCGCGGCGTTCAACGCCGACTTCGACGGCGACCAGATGGCGGTTCACGTGCCGCTGTCGTTCGAGGCGCAGCTGGAGGCCCGGCTGCTGATGGTGTCGTCCAACAACATCCTCAAGCCGTCCGACGGCCGGCCGGTGGCGGAGCCGTCCCAGGACATGGTGCTGGGGTCGTATTACCTCACCAAGCTTCCCCGCGGCCTCGAGGAAGAAATCCGCAAGGGCACCGGCAAGCTGGAGGAAACCAAGACTCGGCTGTGGAAAAAGGCCAAGTTCTATGGCAGCATTTCCGAGCTTGAAATGGCGCTGCTGATTGCCAAGACGACCTACCACACCCTGATCCAGTTCTGGTACATCCCGCCGGCTGAAGCGGTGGACCGGGAGCCGCGCTGGGTCAAGACCACCGTCGGCCGGGTGCTGTTCAACAACATCCTGCCCCGCCGGCTGGTTGCGGAACTTGGCTTCCGTGACGACCTGATGAAGAAGAAGGCTCTCTCCGAGCTGGTGTTGCAGAGCTATCGGCGGGCCGGCCTCAAGGACACGGTGGAATTTCTCGATCGCCTCAAGCGGTTCGGGTTCGATTTTGCCACCATGGGCGGCGTTTCGATCGGCATCGAAGATCTGGAAATTCCCACCGACAAGGCCTCGATCCTCGAGGAAGCCCAGAAGCGGGTGGAGCGGTTCCAGCGGGCCTACAACACCGGGCAGATCACCTTCGGCGAGCGCTACAACAAGGTGATCGACGCCTGGACCCACGCCAACAACGACGTGGCCGAAGCAATGGTCAATTCGATGCGGGTGTCGCGGGGCGGGTTCAATCCGGTCTTCATGATGTTCGATTCCGGATCGCGGGGCAGCCGCGACCAGATCCGGCAGCTGGCCGGCATGCGCGGCCTGATGGCCAAGCCGCAGAAGAAGCTGACCGGCGGTATCGGGGAAATTATCGAGAGCCCGATCAAATCGAACTTCCGGGAAGGCTTGAGCGTACTGGAGTACTTCATCTCGACCCACGGTGCGCGGAAGGGTCTGGCCGACACCGCGCTCAAGACGGCCGACGCCGGCTACCTCACCCGCCGTTTGGTGGATGTGGCGCAAGACGTAACGGTGTCCGAGGAGGATTGCGGCACCATTCTGGGTCTCGACTCCACCGCGCTCAAGGAGGGCGAGGATGTCATCGAGACGTTGAAAGAGCGGATCCTGGGGTGCGTGGCGGGCGAAGATGTCTTCGATCCGCACGAGCTCGATGAAGACGGCGATCCCAAACTGCTGGTCCAGGCCGGCCAGCTGATCGACGAGGAAACCTCCGACGCGATCGAAGACGCCGGCATCGAAAAGGTCAAGATCCGTTCGGTGCTCACCTGCGAGGCTCGTCGTGGCGTGTGCCGAATGTGCTATGGGCGCAATCTGGCCACCATGGACATGGTTGACATGGGCGAGGCCGTCGGCATTCTGGCGGCCCAATCGATCGGCGAGCCGGGTACCCAGCTGACGCTGCGAACCTTCCACATCGGCGGCACCTCTTCACGCATCGCCGAGGAAGCGGAGCGGCGGGCCCGATCCGACGGTCTGGTGAAGTACACCAAGGGGCTGGAGTATGCCGACCGCGCCGTGGAGTACGAAGACGGAACCCGGGGGGAAATCCGGGTGGTGCTCACCCGGGAGGATGAGTCCGCGACCGAGGAGGACAAAGAGGGCATCCAGGTGGTCGATCCGAAGGACCACTCTCACGTGCTCAGCCGGTATCCGGTTCCGGAAGGCGCCATCCTGCACGCCAGGGAAGGCGATCTCGCGGCCAAGGGAGACTCCGAGAAGCGGGCGACCATCCTGTACACCTGGGACCCGTACAACGATCCCAGCATCATCAAGACCGATGGCGAATTGCGCTGGAAGGACCTGGTGAAGGACGTCACGCTCCGCGAGGAGCTCGATGAAGGCACCGGCCTCCGCTCCCTGGTGGTCACTGCCGATCCGGACCGGGAACTGCACCCATCGGTGCTGGTGTACATGCCCAACCGGAAGGATCCCCAGGAGTACACCCTGGCGGAGGGATCGCGGGTGATCTTCGGTTCGCCCACCGATCAGCTGAGCCGGGCCATTCACATTCCGGACGAAGCCAACCCCTGGTCATCCAAGTACCATGTGGATGAGCGGCCGGTCAACGAGGCGTGGCCTTCGAAATCGAAGAAGGAGAGCCGGGACAAGACGGTGTACCTGTCTCCCCCGGTCAAGGTGGTCAAGGGCATCTCGGTTACCAAGATGCCGCGGCAAGCGTACAAGACCCGCGACATCACCGGCGGCCTGCCGCGAATCGCCGAGCTCTTCGAGGCGCGCCGGCCCAAGGATCCGGCCACGATGTCGGAAATTGACGGCATCGTGAAATTCGGCGAGATCAAGCGCGGCAAGCGGGAGATCTACGTCTACCCGATGAACAAGGACGGCAGCATCGCCGAGGGCGAAGCGGCTCAGGTGTACGAAGTGCCCGCCGGCAAGCACCTCCGGGTGCACGAGGGCGACCGGGTTCGGGCCGGCGACCGGCTGACCGAGGGGCCGGTCAACCCCCACGAGATCCTGCTCATCAAGGGTCCCCGTGCGGTGCAGGAATATCTGCTCAACGAGGTCCAGGAGGTCTACCGGCTGCAGGGCGTGCGGATTGCCGACAAGCACATCGGCGTCATTGTCCGTCAGATGTTGCAGAAGGTGCGGGTCACCGATCCGGGCGACACCAGCTTCCTGGAGGCCGAAGCGGTGGACAAGCTGCTGTTCCGCGAGGAGAACGAACGGATTCTCAAGCGGAAGTCCAAGCCGTCGGTGTCGGAGCCGTTGCTCCTCGGCATCACCAAGGCGAGCCTTACGACGCAGAGCTTCATTTCGGCGTCGTCGTTCCAGGAAACCACCCGGGTGCTGACCGACGCCGCGATTCGTGGCGCCAAGGACGACCTGCGGGGCTTGAAGGAAAACATCATCATCGGGCATCTGATTCCGGCCGGCACCGGGCATTACCGGTACGTCGATCTCGAAATTCAGCCGCCGGCGGGTTTCGAGCCGCCGCCGCCCACGCCGCCCGAGGAGCCGGTGGCGCCGGTGGTGCTGGCCGAAGAGGTGGTAGTGCTGTAAGCAGGGCAGGGATTGGGGAATCAGAGAACGCCCGGGCAGAGCCGCCCGGGCGTTTTCGCTTGGGGGCGGCGGGGATTGGGTTGCGGCTCTCCCGGCCCCATGTGCCAAGTTGTGGCTGGCCCCA
>JANNSC010000155.1:0-3532 GCA_031402135.1 Gemmatimonadales bacterium
TTGGCGACGTAGGGGGTGCCATCCGGGTTAGGACGTGTGAGGTCGATGTGCGGCTCGACATAGCTGAGGTCATAGACCATGTTGATTCCGGCATCAGCCTGCCCGTCGCTCCTGGACCGCCCATAGAAGGCGCTCAGGGAAAGATCGAGAGTCGGGGTGAGCCCCTGATCGAGGTTGATGCGGTAATTCTGGCGCCCGAACCCATCGGTGAGCACGATGGGTCCGGATTCCCGGGTATTCTGGAACGACGCGGCAAAACTGGTGTTGCCCTTGCGCTGGCCCAGCGAAACGTAGGCGGTGAGGAACCCGCGGGGCTTCAGCACCTCAGATTGATGGTTGTAGTACACCGGATAAGAGTTATCGGCGATCAGATCGTCCTCGGGAATCCGGGATCCGTCCGCCGCCCGGAGGAATTGCCCCGCTGCGTCGAGCTGAAACCAGTGGGCCCCGCTGGTGGGCCACCGCTTGGTAATGAAGGAGGTGCCCGCCTCGACGCGGGAAGTGACCCGGAGCTTTCCGTCGGGCAGGCCGGTCCCCCGGCGGGTGAATATCTGAATCACCCCGTTGGCGGCATCGGAGCCATAGTAGGAGGTGGCCGCGGCGCCCTTGAGGACTTCGACCCGCTCGATGTCGTCGGCGGCAATGTCGGAGAGGGTGCCTCGGGTGATCACCCCATCGATGATGAGAAGCGGCCCGGCGAGTGATGGATAAATACTCGTGTGTCCCCGGATCCGGATCGCCGGGGCCTCGCCGGGTACCCCACTGGCCTCGACCATGCTGACCCCCGCCACCCGGCCCTGCAACGCCTCCAGCGCGGTGACGCCGGGTACCTGCTGGAGGTCCTCCTCCCGGACCACGCCTACGCTGAAGGGAAGCTTGCGGGTGGACATGGCATCGCTGGTGCCGGTCACCACGATATCATCGAGGTGGAGCGGGTCGGCCTGGAGCAGAAAATCCTGACGCTGGGGGCCGGCGGTGAGCGAAACGTCCCGGGTTATGGAGCGGTATCCGATCGCGCGCGCCGTCAGCGTACCAACCTGTCCTCGGGCCGAAACGGCTGGCACGGTGATGCTGTAGGAGCCGGCAGGACTGGTGACGGCACGGAGGGACGGGCTCAGTGAGACGGTCGCGCCCGGAAGCGGGTCGCCCCCCGCCCGGGTAACCCGCCCCGAAATGACTGCGTCCTGGGCGGAGGCCATCCCGGCACTGGATACGCAAAGCCCAAGAACGCCAAGCATTGACAAACGATTCATCGAGCCACCGACCTTGTTGAGCAGCTGGCACGCTGCGGCGGTGCGGTAGAGGTCGATCATCGCCGAGACGGTAGAGCGGTCTTCGACGGGGCAAGTACCCACGGCAACTATGGCACTCAAACGCCGAAACAGCAAGTTTGGACTCCTCCGGTCCAGGGTGCCGTGGCTGAACCGATCACACCTTGGCCCGCCGAGGCGGTGAGACACATATATTGGGGGGGCTACAGATAGTCGCTGGGTGAAGTGCTTTAGCCGCCCCGCCCCAAGACGTTTGCGAGAGGCAGGTGACGATTGGACGAGCCGCTGAACCGGCTCAGGAGTGCCTTGGGCGACCGCTACCGGATCGAGCGGGAGCTGGGGCAGGGCGGCATGGCGACAGTGTACCTCGCCACCGACCTCCGGCAGGGCCGCGCAGTGGCGCTCAAGGTCATGCGGCCGGAGCTGGCGAGCTTGATCGGGCCGGAACGGTGTCTCCGGGAAATCGAGATCTCGGCCAAGCTCACCCACCCCCACATCATTCCGCTGTACGACGCCGGCGACGCCGGCGGCCTGCCGTACTTCGTGATGCCGTTTATCGAGGGAGAATCGCTGCGAGACCGGCTCCTGCGGGAGCAGCAGCTGCCCCTGCCCGATGCGCTGCAGATCACCCGCGAAGTGGCCGACGCGCTCGCCTATGCGCATGGGCTGGGGCTGGTCCATCGCGACATCAAGCCGGAAAACATCATGCTGTCCCGGGGCCACGCGCTGGTGGCGGATTTCGGGATTGCCCGGGCGGTGACAGCGGCAGGGAAGGGGGACAAGCTCACCGGCACCGGGATGGCAATCGGCACGGTGGACTACATGAGCCCGGAACAGGCCACCGGCAGCTCTGAAGTAGACGCGAGGAGCGACCAGTACAGCCTGGGCTGCGTGATCTACGAGATGCTGGCGGGTGGACCGCCGTTCCCGGCGTCGACGGCGCAGGGGGTGCTGGCTCGGCACTTGGTGGATCCGGTGCCGCCGATCCGGACGGTCCGAGCGACGGTGCCGATCCCGGTGGAGGCGGCGATCCTGTGCGCCTTGGCCAAGTCGAAGGCGGATCGATTCGCCGGGGTGAAGGAGTTCGTCGAGGCGCTGGAGGGGAAGCGGACCAGTCCGGGGCAGCCGTACCCGGCGGCGGTGGCGCCAAGGCGCCCAGCTTGGAAAATGCTGTTCGCCGCGACGATGGCGCTCGGGATTGTCGGATTTGGCGCCTGGCTGATGCTCCGCCCCCCGCCGGTCAACCATCGCCGAGTGGTGGTGGGGTTGTTCCAGGACCGCACCGGCGATGCTGCGTTTGCAGGCGTGGCCGCTCAGGCGGCAAGCGAGGTGACCAGCGGATTGGCCCGGACCGGGCTGGTGGAGGTGGTGGATGCCCGGAGCACCACGTCGGACCAGGCCTCGGCAACCGACCTCGTCGCGCTGCAGCGGACGGCGCGCCAGCGGGGCGCGGGGGGCATCGTGTGGGGCTCCTACTCGAGGGTGGCGGACAGCCTGGTGTTTCAGGTCCAGATGGCCGATGCCGCAAAAGGAACGGTGCTGCGCCCGCTGCGGACGGTTGCGGGGCCGGCCGCGGCTCCCGCGGTGGTGGTGGCGCTGCTGGCCGATCGCGTCATGGCGGGGTACGCCGCCCACTTCGACCGCCGGCTGCACAACTACTCGGCGATGAGCCAGCCGGGCATCTATGAAGCGTGGAAGGAGTTCGACGCCGGCTGGACGGCGGTTAGCGGCTTTAGGACCGACTCCGCCGACCTCGCCTCGCTGGCTCACATGGACCGGGCCACCCAGCTCGACCCGCTCTTCCTGCTGCCCCAGGCGGTCAACGTGGGGACGATCGGTGGCTTCCCTGGGGAATGCCCAAGGGCGGATTCCCTTGCCAATGCCCTGCGCCACTCGTCCCGACAGCTTGCCGTGGGGGACGAGGCCCTGGTGAAGCTCGGAAACACCGCGTGTGCCCTCCCCGATGGGCAGGCGGTGTTGGAGGCGACTACCACGTTGCTCCGGGTCGCCCCCGGGGTGTGGGAGTGGGTGGACGCGCAGGTTGCGGCCCTCATGGCGCTCTACCGCCCCCGGGAGGCACTCGCGCTGCTGGAATCGTCGGACGAATTGAAACGGGAGGCCCCATTCGAGTGGAACAACCGGCGGATGCTCCTCCTCCACATGCTGGGACGCTATCACGATGCCCTCCGAGCGGTGGCGGAGCTACGGCAGGTGAACCCCGACGATCGCTTCGTCGATCGCTACGAAATGCGGCAATGGGC
>JANNSC010000156.1:0-4013 GCA_031402135.1 Gemmatimonadales bacterium
GGAAACTGGCGTGGCCGACGGTGCTGCAAAACGTCATCGGCGGGCTCCAGGGGATGATCGATCATGCCCTTGTCGGCCATTTTGTCGGCTACACCGCCAACGCCGGGATCGGAGTGGCGTTTCAGATTTTCCTGGTGGTGATGGTGTTCATCGTCTCGTTGTTTACCGGGATGGGCGTCCTGGTGGCTCGCTTCACCGGGGCTGGAGACGAACCCGCCGTCAACTCGGCGGCGTTTCAGGCCTATCTCACCGCGATCGGCCTGTCCCTGGGCATCCTGGCCCCGGTGGGCTATTTCCTGGCACCGCATCTCCTCGGGATGGTCAACGCGGCGCCGGAGGTCCAGGCCCAGGCCCTGCCGTTCCTCCGGATCATGTTCGGCTGCAGCATCGGCATGATGCTGTTCTTCATGCTGGGCGGCGCGCTTCGGGCCGCGGGAGATGCCCGGACACCGCTCAAGCTCGGCATCGCGCTCACGGTGATGAACATCGGGTTCAATATCATTTTCATCACCGGTGCGGGGCCGATACCGGCTTTCGGCACCGCCGGCGCGGCGATGGGGACAGCGCTCGCCGGGTTCCTGGTGAGCGCCTACGCCACCTGGAAGCTGTTCGGGGGGACGTGGGTGATCAGCTTCAAGGGGATGAAGTGGAAGCCGGATTGGGCCATCATCCGGGCGCTGTTCCGCTTTGGCCTGCCGACCGGCCTGCAGGGCATTGCCATGAATGTCGCCGGCGTGCTGCTGCTCCGCTTTCTCGGCTCGGTCAGCTTGAGCGCCGAGGCACAGGCGGCGTATGCGGTGGGCTACACTGAACTCTTTTCCCTGGTTACCTGGACGTCGGTCGGGTTGATGGGCGCCGCCGCCGCAATTGCCGGCCAGAACCTCGGCGCCGGCCATCCGGAGCGAAGCCTCAAGGCGGTTCACGTGGCGGCCCAGTTCGGGATGGGGATCGCCGCGGTGATGGGGGTGCTCTTCCTCACCATTCCAGAAGCACTGCTGGGGCTTTTCGGGATGAACCAGCCGGAGGTGGTGCGGCTGGGTGTTCAGCTACTCGCCTACCTGAGCATTTCCGGGCTCTTCATCACCGTGGCCCTGACCTACACCGGCGGACTCCAGGGCACCGGCGACACCCGGAGTCCGCTCTACATCACCCTCGTCTCCCAGTTCCTGATCCCGATCGGCTTGCTCACGATCCTGCAGGCGAATCGTCCGCTTCAGCCGGCCGACGTGTGGACCGCAATCGTGCTCGGCCATGCCGCCCGGTGTGGGCTCAGCGTATGGCGGTTCCGCCAGGGCAAGTGGCGCCACATCAAGGTTGCGATCGAGCCGTCCTAGCGGCGCCTCCCAGGGACAGGACCGACCCGACCACCAGCACCGTCACCACCCCGATGACGTTGTGCCAGAGGAAGGAGACCGATGGGGCGCCGAAGCTCACGGCGGCAACGGTTGCCATTCCGGCCAATAGCCCCACGAATGCCCCAAGACTCTTCGTCCTCGGGATCATTGCCAGCAGAAACACCCCCAGTATCGATCCGTAGAAGAACGACCCGAAGCGGTTCACCACTTCGATCAATGAGCCGAGTGTGGCGGCGTAGATCGCCACGATGCAGGCGAAGATCCCCCAGGCGGCAGTCGCCAGCTTCGACACCTTGAGGAAGTGGGCATCGCTCGCCTCGGGGCGGACCCAGCGGCGGTAGAAATCGATGACCGTGGCGGTGGAGAGGGAATTGAGCTCCGCCGCAATGCTCGACATCGCCGCGGCAAGTACCCCGGCAAGGAAGAGCCCCGCAAGGCCGAGCGGCAGGTGATCGAGGACGAACCGGGGGATGATGTAGTTCACATCCCGGGACGGTTGCCCGGTAACCCGCTCTGCCAATGCCAGAGCTTCGGTGCGGACCGCCTGAACGTCCGCTTCCCGGTCACGGAACGCGCTGCGGCCCGCCTCCCGGCCGGATGCAGGGTTCTTGGCCACCGCCCGCGCCGACGATTCACGCGCCGCAACGGCGGTTCGGTACCGGGTATCCAGTGCGGCAAATGCCGCCGGCTCCGCCGCGCGCACCCGCGCTTCCTGGGCCGGATTGTAGAGCAGCGGTGGGGCCTGGAAGAGGTAGAACACGAACACCAGGACACCCAGGAGGAGCACCAGTGCCTGAAGCGGGATCTTCCAGTACGCGCTCATCAGCAGCGAACTGCGGGCGTCGTCCACTGATTTGGCGGTGAGGTAGCGCTGCACCTGGCTCTGATCGGTGCCGAAATAGGACAGCATCAGGAAGGTGCCGCCGAGCATGCCGGACCAGAAGGTGTAGGTCTTGGTGAAATCCCAGGAGAAGTCGAAGACCCGCATCCTTCCCGCCGCGCCGGCAATCTCCAGCGCCTCACCGGCCGGCACCGGCAGCTTGACCAGCAGCACTACGACCACTGCCACCAGCGAGAGCACGATGATCCCCATCTGCTTGACGTCGGCCCACGTCACCGCTTGGACCCCTCCCACCACGGTGTAGAGGATGGTGGGGACACCCATCAGCACAACCGACCAGACCATGTCCCAGCCGAAGATGGCCGAGAACACCACGCCCGGGGCCGCGATGATGGTTCCCGCCGACATCCCCCGCGAAATCAGGAAGAGGAAGCTGGTCAGCGAACGGGTCTTGGCATCGAAGCGGCGTTCCAGGAATTCGTAGGCGGTGAAGACCCGGGCCTTGTGCAGAAACGGCACCAGCGTGACGCCCAGAATGACCATGGCGAGCGGGAGGCCGAAGTAGAACTGGATGAAGCGCATCCCGTCGGTGGCGCCCTGGCCGGTGGTACCGATCATCGTCACCGCGGAGAGCTGCGTCGCCATGACGGAAAGACCCACCGCCCACCACGGCAAGTTGCGATTGGCGAGGAAGTAGCCTTCGAGCTCGTGGGTGTTCTTGGAGCGCCGGATGCCGTCCCACACCACGTACGCCAGCGAGATGACCACGATGAACCAGTCGAGTGGTTGCATGCGCCTCAGCCTGCGTAACGGGTTTGCAGCAGCCAGAGCGCGAGCAGCGCCAGAAGCTGGATGAGCATCACCCGGAAGAGCGTTACCCGGAACCGGCTGGGGCCCGTTTCGCTGTTGGCATCACTCATGACTGGCGTCCTTCGGCAGAGTCCGGAGGAAGCTACCTCCCCCGGGGGGAGGGGAGGAATGGTGCCGGCAGATCTGGCTCGACTCGGGGGGGCGTAGGTAGCTTGATGGTATGACCCGCTTCGCCCGCCGGAGCTTCCTGGCGATCTACGCCACCGCATTCGGCGGGCTGATGCTCCGAGTGCGCCCGGCGTGGGCCCGGGGCCCCCACCCGACACCTCGGCCGGGAATTACTGGCGCCAACGTCCTTTCCCGGGAGCAGCTGGCAGATTTTCCCCAGCACATCCCGCTGTTCGATCAAATCCGGGAGATCCCCGAGATCGTCGACGGGATCCGCTGCAATTGTGGCTGCGCCGAGCAGCCGGGGTTCTATTCGCTGCTTTCATGTTACGAGGGAGACGGGATGGCGCGAGCCTGCCCAATCTGTCAGGGTCAGGGGCGGATCACCGTACGATTACACAAGGATGGCAAGACGCTGGACGAAATCAGGGTGGCCATCGACGCCCGCTACGGATGAAAGGGAAGCTGATGCCCCGCCTTGCGCCGAGCCTGGTTCTGCTTGCTGTTCTTTCCGCCTTGGCGCCCGGCGCACTCGCCGCGCAGATCCGGGCCAGTGAGCGCTCCCGGCTCTCCCAGACCATCGATGGAACGGTCATCGGGCTCGATTACGCCAGGCCGAGGCTCCGGGGCCGGGCCACCATCTTTGGCAAGGTGGTGAAATGGGGCGAGGTGTGGACCCCCGGGGCCAACTGGGCCACCACTCTCGAGACCAGCAAGCCGATTACGCTTGACGGGCGCGCGGTGCCCAAGGGCCGATACTCCGTCTGGCTGATCGTTCGGGAGGCCGGTCTGTGGACCTTTGTGCTCGATCCCGATCACCATCGGTTTCATGAGGATCC
>JANNSC010000157.1:0-12707 GCA_031402135.1 Gemmatimonadales bacterium
GCGTCCCAACCACCCCCGCCGGCGAAACCAGGTGAAGATGGCAAGGCAGATTCCGGCCATCACCACAAGGACGGCGGGATAACCCCAGCGCCGTTCCAGCTCGGGCATATGGGTGAAGTTCATGCCGTACACGCCGACCACGAAGGTCAACGGCAGGAAGAACGCCGAAAAAACGGTGAGCACTCGCATCACCTCATTGGTTCGATGCGAGGCCATCGCCACGTGCATGCCGAGGAGGTTGGCCACTCCCTCGTAGAGCTGGTCGGACCAGAAGTGATAGCTCTCGGCGTTCTCCTTGAGATCCTGAAGATACGGCTGGGTCGGCTCGCCCGCGGGCGAGAGGTGCTGCAGGACATTCTGGGTCTGCCAAAGAATCCGGCGCATCAGCCCGACGGTTCGCTTCAGTGCGTGAATGCGCTCCAGCGCCGGGGTCCGGACCTCGGGCCGGAACAACCCGGTCTCGAATTCATCGAGGGCATCCTCGGCGCGCTGCAGGGGCTTTTCGTAGGAATCGAGTGCAGCATTGACCAGCGCGGCAAGCAACGATTGGGGAGTGCGCTCCGCTGCCAGGGCGGTGCCGCCAAAGCGCTCCCGAAGGGTTACCACCATCGGCAGATCGGAGCGATGGAGGGTGAGCATGAGGCCGGGCCGGGAGAAGATCGCAATCTTGCGGGTCAGTTCCTGGACGGTGCCTGCAGAGGACGGCGCAGCGTAGTCATGGACCCGAAAAATCAGAAACGATGTATCCCCGAATTTTTCATGTTTGGGAAGGTGTTCAGGGTCGAGGCAGTCCAGCACCGCGGTGGCGTGGAGATCATAGCGCCTCGCCAGGGCGTGCAGCTCTTCGGGGGTCGGCGCGGTGACGTCGAGCCAAAGGAAGGGAGGATCGTTGGATTGGAAGACGGTTCGCTGCATCAGGGGTCCACCCCGGCCAAGCCGGATACGATTCAGGCAGCCTGAACGGCTGGCTCGAGATAGTCCAGGAAGATGGCCTGGGCCTCGGCCATCGATTCGACCTGGAAGAGCCGTTGGCGCAGGTGCGCCGAGCCAGGAAGTCCCCTGGTATACCAGCCGAGGTGCTTACGGAACTCCATGACGGTGTGCCGGGAATCGCCCTGGAGGCGGAGGGCAAGCTGGGCGTGTTCAAGGGCCACGGCAAAACGCTCTGAGGCGGTGGGAGCCGGCGGAGCCGGCACTCCCCGCAGCAGCGCGTGACCATCCCGAAAAATCCAGGGGTTTCCAAATGAGCCCCGCCCGACCATGATGGCGGCGCAACCGGTATGGCGGTGCATCAGCAGAATATCGGCAGCGGTAGAGATATCGCCGTTGCCGATCACCGGAATGTCGAGCGCCTCGACCACCCGGGCGATTTCGTCCCAGTTGGCCTTGCCGGCAAACATCTGGGTACGGGTCCTGGCATGCAGGGTGAATGCTTTGGCGCCGGCGTCCTGCATCCTCCGGGCGATGCCCACCGGATCGCGGCTGGCATCGTTCCAACCGCTTCGGGTCTTCACGGTGACAGGAACCGAGGTGGCGGCAACGACGGCGCGGATGATCCGCTCGACCAAGTCCAGGTCGCGCAGGCAGCCGGAGCCGCCGTTCCGCAGCACGACTTTCTTGACCGGACAGCCGAAGTTGATGTCGAGAAAATCAGGCTGGTACGCCTCGGTCACGATGGCGGCGGCACGGGCCATCGCCTCGGCGTCGGCGCCGTAGATCTGAATTCCAACCGGTCGCTCGACCGACTCGAACTCGGCGCCTTCGAGGGTCTTCCGAATTCCCCGTCGGATGGCCTCGGCGGAGAGGAACTCGGTCATGAGGATGTCGGCGCCGAAGCGACGACAGATCTGACGAAATGGGGCTTCCGAGATCCCGGCCATGGGTGCCAGAATCAGGGGTACCCCCAGACCGGAGAAATACGGTAACCGCATGGAGGAAAGCTATTTGCAGAAGGGGTCCGGTGCAACGATGGAGACAGGACCTAGGGGAGAAGCGGCTGGCGGGACCCTGCCCTCAGCTGGGCCAGGCGCTCCCGGGGCAGCCAATTTCCCCCGAGCAGGAGACCCGAGGGGTCGGTGAGGGTGCGAAGCATGATTCTGGGATCTTGATCGAGCAGCAGCAGATCGGCTCGCTTGCCGACCTCGATCGTTCCGGACTCGGTGGCAGCCCCGAGGAATTCGGCAGCGTCCCTGGTGGCGATCCGGAGAACGGTGGCAATGGGGATGCCGGCGTCCACGAACTCCTGGAGCTCGTCGGCCAGGGCCGCGCCGGCGAAGACGATGTCGATCCCTGAATCGGTACCGACTAGGAGCCTGCCCCCGGCTTGGTGGAGGGCTTTCACGAAACGGGCCTTGGCGGCGTACCCGCGCATCATCACCGCCGCCCCGCCGTTGATCTTCCGGAGAATGGCGAGGGTGGGAGCGTTCCAGGTACCGGCCGCAACTGTGGCCGAGATCAGCGGGGGAAATTCCCGATCGTCGGCAGATGCCCACGCCGCCACACCTTCGCTCCCGGTGAGCGACCGATCGTACCCCATCAGGTGCTCGATGGAAAGCTGGCCGAGCGCCAGTGCGTGTTCCACGGGGACGGCGTGAGGTACGTGACCAACCAAGCGGAAACCCAACCGCCCCGCCTCATCGGCAATCGCGTCGTACGCCACCCGGCTGAGGCTGGAGTACACCTTGATCCAGGTCCACCCCTGTTCCGCCATCCGGCCAGCAGCGGCCCGGGCTTCCTCGGGGGAATCGGCGAATTGGGTGAGAGGCCACTGGCCCGGCCGAGCGTCGAGTCCGGAACTCGCTGAGTAGATGCGGGGGCCGCGGATCAGTCCGGAAGCGATGCTGTCCCGCAGTTGGAGGACGGACGGCACCCCCCACATTGCCCGCACGGTGGTAATCCCGAACCCTACCAGTAGCGGGAGATCTCGGGTGACGTTGTGGACATGCATGTCCGCGAGCCCGGGCATCGCCACCCGTCCCCGGCCCTCAATGACCACCGCGTCACCCGGAATCGAGACATCGGCGCGGGGCCCCAACGCGACGATCCGGCCCTCGCGGATGACAATGGTTTGGCCAAGCAAGACACCGGCCGGACCCATGGTGAGCACGGTGACACCAGCGAGAGCAATCGGCAAGGCTGCGGTGGCTTCGGGATCAGGGGGACCAAGCGGACCCTGTGAAGAGCCGCACGATCCGGCGACAGTGGCAAGCACGACAAATCGGCTGATCAGCGTTACCCTGGGCATCCCGCCCCTACGAAACAGCGGCGTGCGGGGTTCCACCGGGGCTTGGGACAACCTACAATTGTGTCCGCGATGCGACTCAGTGACTTTCTCGGCCCCGGGGCGGTATGCCTCGACCTCCACTCCGGTTCGAAGGACGCTGTCCTCGATGAGTTGGTGAGGCTGCTGGGCCTCCCGGAGCGCTCCACCCAACAAGTCGGCAAGCTCCTCAAACGTCGGGAGCAGCTGGGATCCACCGGAGTCGGTCGGGGCATTGCAATACCGCACTGCCGCTCTCTGGCGGTCACCCGGTTGCTCCTGGCGTTCGGGATTCACCGCGCCGGGGTGGAATTCGACGCGGTCGATCAACAACCGGCCCACATTTTCTTCCTGATTGTGGCGCCGCCAATCGAGGTGTCGGGTCAGTATCTGCCCGTGTTAGGTCGAATAGCCCAGTTGGGGCAGACCCCTGGCGTGCCGGAGCGGCTTCGGGCCCTCGCCGACCCGGCCGACCTGTTCCGACTCCTGGAGGAGAGGGGAGTCTGACCGGGGCCCAGCCGGGGGGGAACAGGTTGCAAATTTGCCGGGTTCTCGAATGATTGCGGAGATTCTTCCCTCCCTCTGCCCAGCCGCCCCCCTGTAATCGTCCGATCCCATAGTCATAACTCAATACGACACAATGAGATACGCGACGGGAGCGACCCGGCCGAAATCCGGCTTCCGAATTGCTCTCAATCCCATCAATGCACCACGCCCTCCCTCGACCCTGCTCGCCGCGCCGGCTCCACCGCCCCAAACTCGGGGACGGTGGGTTCACGCTTATCGAGCTCATCACCGTGGTGCTGATCCTGGGGATTCTGGCGGGGCTGGCCTTTCCCCCGCTGAAGGCCGCGATCGAGCAGGCCAAGGTTGCTCGCGCCATCGGGGACATCAAGGCGATCCAGCTGGACTTGATGGCCATCGAGGTGGGGGAGCAGCCGCTCCCGGGCGATCTCAATGCGATCGGCCGAGGAGGAGTGCTCGACCCCTGGGGCAATCCCTACGTGTATTACCCGTTCCCACCCGGCAACAAGAACCCGGGTGGCGCCCGCAAGGACAAGTTCCTGGTGCCGGTGAACTCCACGTTCGACCTCTACAGCATGGGCCCGGATGGCAACAGCTCCCCACCGTTCACCGCGGCAGCCAGCCGGGACGACATCGTGCGTGCCAATGACGGCGGGTATGTCGGCCGGGCCTCGGGGTTCTGATCGATGATCGCTCCCCGCCTGCTTCGAACCCGGGTTGCCCGACGAATCCTGGCACTGTTCCTCCTCTGCGCGATGCTCCCGGTGGCGAGCTTCGCCGTGGTCGGGTACAGCGTCGTGGCCAAACGCCTCGAGAAAGACGCGCGGGAGCAGCTTCGCCAAGGGAGCAAGACGGCTGGGATGATGCTCTTCGCCCGGCTCGGGATGCTCTCGAGTCAGTTGGCAGCGTTGAACGGGACACGGCATGCCGGCGACTCCAGTGCCGTGTTTGGGAATGTGTTCCTCGAACGGGGTGATGGTGAAGTCACCGTCATCCAGGGCCGCCCCATCCCGGTGCCCATGCTCACCCCCAGGCAGCGTGCCCAATTGCGGCGCGGTGCACCAGTGCTCCTTACGGCAAGCCACTCCGGTGCGGCCACGCTGGTGTTGGTGGTGGAATCTCAGGACAGCAATGGATCGGCAACCCGCCTCTGGGGAACCGCTCCGGCCGAGGTGCTCCTGGGCACCGGGGAGGGCCAGAGCCCCGCGCTTCTGGGCACCGATCTCTGCGTCCTCGATTCCGAGGGACGGCTGGTTACCTGTCCTAGCGGGGAGGCGGCGAGCGCTACCAGAGCCATGGATCTGAATTTGGGCCAACCTCCTGGATGGCAGCGAGGTGATTCGCTCTTCCTGATGGGCCGATGGAGTCTCTTCCTGGGCAATGGATTTTCCTCACCTTCCTGGACGGTGGCCCTGAGCATGCCTTCGGACGCCATCTATGCGCCATTGAGCGCGTTCCGCCGAGCCTCGCTACTGGCCGTTGCGCTGGCAGGGCTGCTGGTGTTCCTGCTGAGCCATGCCCAGCTTCGAAGGCAGATGACGCCATTGGCCGAATTGGAGTCCGGTGTCCGGCGGATCAGCGGGGGCGATTTTTCCATTCCAGTGGTGATCGGCTCGCACGATGAATTCGAGATGCTGGCAAATTCGTTCAACGGAATGGCGGGTGACCTGCAGGCCCGAATGGGCGAGCTCCACGCATTCAGCGAAGGGGCAATGCTGGCCTTGGCCCGGACCATTGACGCGAACTCACCGTGGACCGCAGGGCATTCGGAACGGGTGACCAGTGGGGCGCTGGAGATTGGTCGCCGGCTGGCACTCGACGCCGAGAGCCTCGACCAGCTCCGGCGAGGGGGCCTGCTGCACGACATCGGCAAGATCGCTGTTCCGGCCGCCATCCTCGACAAACCGGGCCCGCTGACCGAGGCGGAGCGCAGCGTGATCCAGTCCCACCCCACCGTCGGAGCCGAGATCATCCTGCCCATTGCCGCGTTCGGGGACATCATCCCGCTTATCCGATACCACCATGAGTTGCTGGACGGATCGGGGTATCCCGAGGGGCTGAGTGGCGAGGCGATTCCGGAATTGGTGCGGATTCTCACCGTTGCGGACATCTTCGATGCGCTGACATCCGACCGGCCCTACCGGCGGGGCTTCACGCCCCAGAAGGCGTTGACCATGCTGCGAGATGGCGCCGGCCGGCGATTTGATGCCCGAGCGGTGGAGGGGCTTGCCGCGGCGCTTGCCGAGGGATGGTTCGCGGTGGTTGTTGAACGCCGGCCGATCCCGCCGCGTGCGGACTCGATTCTCCTGGAGATGGCCTCATGACGCACCCGCCACCGGACAACGAAGCCCCACCGCCCGAATCGACCGGAGCCGCCGGCGACGGCAACCTTTCGGTGCCGATGAAGCTCCGGACGTTCCTGGAGGGAGTGGCAACGATCTACGACCTCCCGGAGCAACGCCGGCGAAAGGCGGCGCAGGCGCTTCATCCCGGGATGAAGAAGGCAAAGCCGAAGATTCCGGTAGCCCGGAAGAACGCGCTCCTCGCCGCAGCGGCGGTGACTTCGGTGGTCTGGGCCCTGAATACCATCAAGCAACCGCCCAGCGAATACGGCATTCTGCCCCAGGCAATGAACGGGGGCTGGCACAGCAACGACGCTCGGTATCGGAACCGGGCCTTCTGGATCAAGGGGGATCGGATTGCATTTCAGATCGGGACGGATTCAATGGAGTTGACCATTCACAAGATCACCAAGGTGGATCAGAAGATTCTCGGGGGGGATACCCTGCAGTACATGGTCGAGTACCAGGTGGATGGTGCACCGCTCACCTGGGCGATTCAGTATATTGAGCGGCCCAAACCGGAAATACGCTTCGTCAACCAGCGGGAGCTGACCTGGACGCCGACTCCACACTCCACCTGGCCGGCGCGGTAAGCCGTCGGCAGGGGTACGTGGATCGGCCAACGGCTGGCGCCAGCATGATTCACCCCTTCGGCCGCAGCCACCGGGCGAAGTCGGGGTCATCCCGGTAGGGCCAGAGATCTGGGTCGCTTTTCGAATCACGGTACCATCCCGACCCAAGCGTTTCGTCGAAAATCCTCATGGCCGTGATCCGCTCCCCGAGGGCGAGCGCGATCCGAACGCCATACAGACGAAAGGCCCTGATCTCGGTCGGGTGCCATTTCGACGAATCGTATGGAGCGGCGCTGAGTGAGTCCGCAATCCGCTCAAACCATGCCAGGATGGCCCTGGCGGTAGTTGAGTCGCCCATATGTGCGGCAGTGGCGCCACGGCGGGCCTGCACCGCACCGATGGTGCTCGCGTCGTGGTAGTGCAGCGAGGAATCGGTGAGGGGAACGAGGCTGTCGTAGAGGGCCCGCGCGACGGGCCAATCCTGCAGACGGTAGGCGGCAGCGGCCTCATACATGAGGCGATACTTCGTGTCCCGGTTCCGATCCACGGGAACTGCCGTCGACGTCTTCGCGATCGCGAGCGCTCTCCGATAGAAATCCATGCGGCCGGTGGCGGGGTGCTCGCCAGCCGCGAATCGGGCCAGAATGTCCGCCGCATTTCCCGAGGGCAAGTGACCGTTCGCCACCGAATCAATCAGTGCCAACGCCTCCTGGTCCCGCCCGAGCCCGGCGAGCGCCCGTGCCCGATCAGTAGGATGCGATGGACTCGAAGCGGGAATCTCGGTGCGCATGAGGCCGAGATCATCGAGCATTCCCTGGTAGTCCTCACCCCATCGACGCATCGCCATGCGCCACCCCCAGTACGGGCGTCCCCCGAGTCGAGACCGCCACGACGCCCCAGCCGGCAGCCCTTCGAGATACCGGAGCCCTTCGCGGGGGTAACCGGCATTCGCTGCCACCTGGGCAACCCAATAGCCCCATTCGGACTGAGGTGTCATCCGGCCCAACCGCTTGGCGAGCTGGAACGCGGCGGCCCAGTTGTTATTTTCGGTTTGCAGGATGATCTCGACCAGCGTCGCATCCAAGGGGGGAAGTCGTCCCCGCCTCGGCTCAAGACGCTTGGCGAGAGTGTCAATTTCCCACCATTCGCTGTTCTGCGCATGGACAAACATCAACCAGACGAGGGGAAGCACGAACGCTGAGTCTTTCGTGGTGGCTTCCTTGAGGAGCGCCACTGCTTTGCGGTCGTTGAAAAGCAGATACGCATCCCGTCCGTCGGCGAACAGCTGATAGGATTCCCAACTGGTCGGCCGGCTGCTGCTGTCGGCCCATATGGTGAGCTCGGGATTGGTGCGGAGGGCGAGCAGCGACAGGACTCCCTGCCGCATGAGTTCTGCCGGCTTGCCGAGATCACCGACGCCAGCCGTCGCCTGGAATCCCCCGAGCACAGAATTCCTTTGGCTTCCGACAACTGTAGCCGTCACAATGATCGAATCGGCGTCGCGAACCGTTTCAAGCGCCACCACGGTGGCTGCTCCGAGAGACCTTCCCCTCCGCGCCAGCGCCGCGGTCGGCAATCCGCCATCGGCAGGCCGCACCTCGACCATCGTCTCAATTTTGCCGGTCCCAGCCATGCCGAGCAGCAGCCAGTCGGCGATGCGGCGCGCGGCGAGGCTGCGGGTGGAATCGGCGGGAGCCTCCGGCGGCAGCATGACGAGCACTCGGCTCGCCAGGAGCTCGGTTCGCCCGGCCAGCCTCGAGACCAATACGACCCCCAGTGCCAACCCTACGACGAGGAATGACGTGAGTAGGACGCGGGTGGGCGTCAGGGCTCGGCGGCCGCCTGGTCGCAGCTCCGGAGACTCAGGCGAACCTGCCGCGTTTGGATATGGCGCCGCCGCTGGCGCAGGAGCGGCTTGCCGAGCGAGGGCATCCGCTGTCCCCATGGCCTGGGCTTCCTCGGTCATCGCCAGGATCGTTGCATCGGGCTGAAGCCCGAGATCCCGCGCGACGCGCTCGCAGTAGTCTCGTCCTGCCTGCACAGCACCAGGGCGGTCACCGGCCTCGGTGAGGACCGTGATCAGGAGGCGGGCGGCGCGGGCGCTGTGGGGATCTGTGGCGACCAAGCGCTCGGACCACCGAATCGCGGCCCAGCGATCTGAGGCCACTCGCGCGGCCTCGATGAGCCGTGTCAGCGCATCTCGGTGCCGGCCCTCAAGGTCCTTCCGTTCCCGAGAAACCCACTCCTCGAATTCCTTGGCCTCTTTGAGAAACAGCCCGTCGAGAAAGGGTCCCTGATACAGGGCGACCGCAGTAGCATAGTCGGCTGCCGCCACGGCCAACTCAAACTCCGATACGTCTGACGATACGATGCCGGGGTCGAGTGCCACCGAGCTCCCCTTTGCGACGATGGATCCTGCGGAGAGGTCCCGGCGAAGGTTGTGGATGGACTGATTGAGGGAATTGCGTGCCCGGGCGGAATTGTCCTCGGGCCAGAGCAGGGCTAGCAGCCGGTCGCGGCTGACCCCCTGCGTGCCGGAGCGAGCAAGCAGTGCCAGGAGCGCCAGGCGCTTGGGCTGTCCGGCCACGAGACCAAGCGGACCCCCATGGTTCTCCAGGTAGAGGCCACCCAGCATCCGCAATCTGAACTCGGTCACCCCGCCACCGCCATTTCGAGCTGTAGCTAAGCCCCAGCTAAGTGTCAGCTAACGTATCCCGCTTAGGGTGATCAGTCCAAGGGCGGAATCCGCCGTCTCGCCCACTCGCACCGAACGGAGCCATCCATGCCAACGCAGCGCTTCGCCCTGCCGCTCACCGCCGCCCTGCTGGGAGCCGCTTGCGCCGAGAGCCCCGTCAGCCCCCGGGGCGAGCCGCAGACGCCCTTGCTGTCAATTGCGCCGGCCGAAATCACCCTGCAAGTCCTCCCCGTCCCCTCCGGATGGAGTGGTCAGGCCAAGGCGGTGGCGGGCGACGGGACCATCTTCGCAACCAATTATCAGAATGGGACTCCCGGACCGCTCTTCACGTGGGGCGCCCCGTATGCTACGCTTCCGACCCTGACCGCGACATTGGGTGCAACGTGGCCGGGGGCGGCGAACGCCTTGGGAGATGCCGCCGGGTTCACCCCGGCTGCTTCAGGGGCGTTTCTCCAGGGTCCCGCTGGAACCTGGACGTTCGTGGCAAGCCCTGAGGGCGGATATCTCGATCTTGCCATCCGTGTGATCAACGATCAGCGCGAGCTCGGAGGATTTGTCCTCACCCAAGGATCAAATGGTGCCAACCCGTGGGCTGCGGCCTTCTTTCCGGCGCCGGGGGCCGCGGCTGTCGAATTGCCCGCGCCGAGCTCAGGCTCCCTTACCGGCTCGCGAGCCATGGCGTTGAATAACCTTGGAGACATCGCCGGAGAGGCTACGGAGGTCGTAGGCAGCGGGAAAAAACAAAGCACCCGGAGATTTGCCGTAACGTGGCAGCGCACCGGCCCTGCGTCGTGGGACGTAGTGCGACTGCCGATCACCTCGACCAGCGCGCCGTCCAACGGAAATTCCATCAACGACGCAGGGCAAATAGCTGGAAGTGATGGGGCGGGGCTGGTGCGGTGGACCCCGAATGGGTCGGGGGGATGGCAGGTGACCCGCATCAACGGAGTCGGCTTTGGCGGAATCCCGCAGATCGATGGCTGCGGCCGGGTCGCTGGATATGCGCCCATCGGCAGTACCCGAAATCGGGCCTTTGTCTGGGACGGATCGTTGACGGTGTTACCACTACCTTCTGGCGCGGTCGAGACCGGGGCCAATGGTTTCACGACCGATGTCTTGAGCGGCCGAGGGGTGATCGTAGGCTGGGCACTGAACAATGGTGGCCAGGCGAAGCCTTACCCGGTGCGCTGGACAATTCCGTCGTGTCCATGAGCCGTGCTTGGGGGTACTGTACCGCAAGCGTCGCGGTGTTGGGGCTGGGGGCGGCGTGCGGCGGCGGCGGAACAACATCGCCACCGCCCCCACCGCCCCCACCGCCGCCGCCGGCCGTCGCCTCGATAGCGGTCACCCCGGCATTGGCGAACCTCCTTCCGAATCAGACCAGGCAGCTTGAGGCTGTCTGCAGGGACGCCTCGGCAAGTGTCATCTCATGCCGAGCGGCCACGTGGTCCTCGAGCGCAACCACCGTGGCCACCGTATCCCTGGGCGGCCTGGTGACGGCCGTGGCGGTTGGATCAGCCGCGATCACCGCAAGCTCCGAGGGCAAGGCCGCCACCGCGACAGTCCTGGTAGAAGGACCCGTTGTGTCGGTAAGGGTGTCACCCGCGGCCATTCTACTGAGCCTGGGAACTTCGATCGTGCTTCCGGTGACAACCCGGGATGTAAACAATGAGTTGCTCTCTGGACGGGTGGTCACCTGGAGTACCTCAAACGCCACCGTTGCCGGAGTGGGCTCAACTGGGCAGGTGAGTGCCAACCTGAGCGGTACTGCGACTGTCACCGCAACCTCGGAAGGTGTCACCGGTTCGGCGACGGTCACGGTGATTCCGCCGGCCTCGGTCGGTCAGCTCACCTCGGTCGTCGCAGGTTTCTCAACTGCCTGTGGGACGATCGCCTCGGGGCAGGCGTTCTGCTGGGGTGAGGGGGCGCTCGGAGACGGCGGGGTCCCGGTGTCAGCGGCCTTCCCGGTTCCAATCGCCGGGAGCTTCGCCGTCTCCGCGATTGCACCCGGGAGCTATCATTCGTGCGCGCTATCCACGGGCGGACTGGCCTACTGCTGGGGAGGCACACTCAACCACAGTGGAGAGGTCGGTGACGGCACCACCACACCACGGACCGCGCCCGTTCCGGTGTTGGGTGGCATCACCTTCGCGGTAATCCAGGCGGGCAACCATTCAACCTGCGGCCTGACGGCAGCGGGTGCGGCATGGTGTTGGGGCAGCGGTCAATTTGGACAACTCGGCACGGGAACCACGGTGAACAGCACGACTCCATTATTGGTGTCGGGTGGCCACCTGTTTGCCTCGATTGCGGTGGGATTTTTTCGGAACTGCGGGCTCACTGCTTCCGGCGTGGCTTTTTGCTGGGGCGACAACCGCGGAGGAGGCATCGGTGATGGTTCGACCACCAACGCACTGATCCCCACACCAGTTAGCGGGGGCCTCGTGTTCAAGGCGTTGTCGGTGGGCGAGTCCGCAACCTGCGGGCTTAATACTGCCGGGGCGGCCTACTGCTGGGGTGGCAACCGCTTCGGAGAGCTCGGCGACGGCACAACGACGCAAAGCTCGGTGCCGGTGGCCGTTTCCGGCGGACTCCGGTTTGACTCGATGGACCTCGGGAATTTGCACGCCTGTGCCCTGACCAGCGGAGGAAACCCCTATTGCTGGGGGGAGAACTCGGGGGAGGGCGGACTAGGAGACGGGACCAGCAGCGGGAATCTCACGCCGATTCCGGTTGCTGGAGGACTCGCCTTCGCTACTATCAGTGCCGGGCAGAGCTTCACCTGCGGGGTCGCGCTGACCGGCGGGGCCTACTGCTGGGGCCGCAACCACCGGGGCCAACTGGGGAACGGCTCCTACGCCAATGGTTTCCTCCCGGCAAAAGTCCGGGGGCAGCCTTGACCGGCTACTCCCACTCAATCGTTGCGGGCGGCTTGCTACTCACATCGTACACCACCCGGTTGACCCCCTTTACCTCATTGGCAATCCGGTTGGAAATGTGGGCCAGCACCTCGGGCGGAAAGGGAAACCAGTCCGCCGTCATCCCATCCCGGCTGGTGACCGCCCGGAGCGCCACCGCCTGATCGTAGGTCCGGAAGTCTCCCTGTACCCCCACTGAACGGATGGGCAGCAGCACCGAGAAGGCCTGCCAGATTTCGTCGTAGAGCCCCGCCGCCCGAATCTCATCGAGGTAGATCGCGTCGACCTGGCGCAGGGTGTCGAGCATCGGCCTGGTTACATCACCCAGAATGCGAATGGCCAGCCCCGGCCCCGGAAAGGGATGCCGGCCCACCATTTCTTCCGGCAAGCCCAGCT
>JANNSC010000158.1:0-5086 GCA_031402135.1 Gemmatimonadales bacterium
GAGAATGCGTTCGAGAATCTTGGTGGACCACGCGGTGCCTTCGCGGCACTGGGTACACTGGGCACAGCTTTCGTGAGCATAGAACTTGGCCAGCCGGTACACTTCGTACACAATGTCGGTTGAATCATCCATCACGATGAACCCGGCCGAGCCAAGCATGGAGCCCTTCTCGATGATCCCCTCGTAATCGCAGAGCGCCGATTCGGCTTCTTGGCGGTTCATGATCGGCACCGAAGAACCACCGGGAATGACCGCCTTGAGCGTGCGACCCGGGCGCATCCCCCCGGCCAACTCGTAAATCATGTCCTTCATGGGAAAGCCCATGGTCCCTTCAAAGTTGCCCGGCTTCATGACATGTCCGCACACCGAAAAGAGTTTAGTGCCGGTGCTTTTCGGGTTCGACAAGCAGAGCGCCTTGTACCACGGGGCGCCCCGAATCAGAATATGGGGCACTGCCGCCAGGGTCTCGACGTTGTTGATCGTCGTCGGCATTCCGAACAGCCCGGCGGCGGCGGGAAACGGCGGCTTGATCCGGGGATTGCCGCGCTTTCCTTCGATCGAGTTCATCAGCGCGGTTTCTTCGCCACAGATGTAGGCACCGGCCCCGCGGTGGAGCACCATGTCGATCCGTTTGCCCGATCCGAAGGCGTTGGCGCCGATGGCGCCATTGGCGTAGGCCTCCGCCACCGCCATTTCCATGATGGCCCACGGCTCGGTGAATTCACCCCGGATGTAGACGTAGCAGGTTTCGGCACCGATTGCGTGTCAGGCGACTGCACAGCCTTCGATCAAGGCATGCGGCGTCCACCGCATGATTTCCCGATCCTTGAAGGTGCCCGGTTCGGATTCATCGGCGTTGCAGCAGAGATAGTGCGGTTTGCCATCGCCCTTCGGCATGAAGCCCCACTTGAGGCCGGTGGGGAATCCGGCGCCACCGCGACCCCGAAGGCCCGACGCCTTGAGCTCGTCGATGATGGCCTCGGGTGTCATCCCCAGGGCCTTCTTGAGTCCGGCGTAGCCGCCCCGCTCGACCCAGCCGGCAAAACTCCGGGCGCCGGCATCCCCGAAGTGCTTGGAGAGCACCACGGTTTCCCGGGCGTGAGGAGGATGGGGAAAGCCCATTTATCGGTACCCCGCCAGGATTCCCGGAACCCGTTCCGGGGTGACATTTTCGATGAAATCGTTACCGACCAAAATCGGGGTGGCGAATCCACAGGCACCGAGGCACTCGACCTCGATCACGGTGAAGCGGCCATCCTGGCTGGTGGCGCCCAGTTCCCGACAGCCGGTTTCCTTGAGCAAGGCCTTTACCACATCATCTGATCCACAGAGGTGGCACGGCGAGGTGGTGCAGACCTGAATGAAATGGCGGCCGACCGGATGGGTGTGGTACATCGTGTAGAAGGTGACCACGCCACGCACGAATGCCGGCGTGACCTCCAGGAGTTCCGCCACCTCGGCCATGGCCGCAGGCGAGATCCAGCCGCGCTGCTCCTGGATGATCCAGAGCGCGGGCAGCAGGCACGCCTGCCGAGTGGGGTATTTGGGGAAAAGCCCATCGAGTCGGGCCTTTGCCGCCCCGACGAATACCGGTTCGTGGGCTTCCTGGTGGACCGTGCTCATCGGTCGATTTCTCCCATGACGATATCCACACTGGCGTTGATTGCAATGACATCGGACAGGAGCGCGCCTTCGCAGAGCCGCGGCAGGCATGCCAGGTTAATGAAAGACGGCGGCCGGATCCGCCAGCGCACCGGCTTGGCGGTTCCGTCGGAGACAAAATAGTAGCCCAGCTCACCCTTGGGATTTTCGATACCCATGTAGGACTCGCCGACGGGCGCAGGGACGCCTTCCATCACCTGCTTGAAATGGAAGATCATCGCCTCCATGTCGCTCATAGCGCGGGACTTGGGCGGCAGGATGACCCGGGGATCAGAAACGTTGATTGGTGCACCCTTGAGGGCGGGCAGCCGGTCCAGCGCCTGTTCCAGAATGCGGGTGGATTGGTACATCTCCTCGAGGCGGACCCGGTAGCGATCGTAGATGTCGCCGTGTTCTCCGACCGGGACGTCAAAGGTGTAGCTGTCGTAGCCGAGGTAGGGGCGGTCCTTCCGGACGTCGTAGTCCACCCCGCTGGCGCGGAGCATCGGACCGGAGAGCGAATAGTTGATGGCCTCATCCGCACCGATCACTCCGACTTCCTGGGTGCGGCCGCACCAGATTGCGTTCCGGGTGAACATCGTGTCCACCTCGTCCAGCGTCTTCGGAAAGGTCCGGCAGAAATCGCGGAGCCCGGCCTCGAAGCCGTCGGGGATGTCGGCCATCATGCCGCCGACCCGGGTCAGGCTGGTAGTGAGCCGGGCGCCGGTCCAGGCTTCCTGAAGATTGTAGATCCGCTCCCGTTCATAGAAGGACCAGAGGAACGGGGTGAATGCACCAAGGTCAATTCCGGTGGTTCCCAGCCAAACGATGTGGGAGATGATCCGGCTCATTTCGCAGGCGATGACCCGAAGCACCGCACAGCGTTCGGTGATCTGGATGCCCATGAGCTTTTCCGCTGCCAACGCCAGACCGACGTTGTTGGCCATCGGGCTCAGGTAGTCGGTCCGGTCGGTCAGCGGAATGATCTGATTGTAGTGGCGGTACTCTCCGAGCTTTTCAAACCCCGAATGCAAATAGCCAATGTGGGGAATGCAGCGAATGACTGTTTCTCCCTCGAGCTCGAGAACCAGGCGCAGCACGCCGTGAGTGGCCGGGTGCTGGGGCCCGATGTTGACCAGCATTCGCTCGGCATTGGCATCGGAATCGAAGCCGGGGTGCGCGGTGCGCAGCGGAATGGTGGTGGGGCGCCCGGACGCATCGAGGGAGGGAGTGGAGAGGGCCATCTCCAGGGTCCGGGTGCTCATTTCACCTCTCCGCGCTCGCCGTGGGCCAGCCGCCGCTTCACATCTTCAGGCAGCTCATCATAGGCTTCGACGATGCTCAATTCGGCGACCGAGTAATGCGCTTCGGGGTTGGCTGCGAGAGCCTGGCGGGTCTGTTCCGCCCGGGTGAAGTGCCCGCGCAGCGGAAATTCCTTGCGGAGCGGGTGCCCCTCAGCGTAGCTGTCCCACATCAAGATCCGGCGCAGGTCGGGGTGACCGGTGAAGGTGACCCCGAACATGTCGAAGACTTCCCGCTCCAGCCAATCGGCGCCTTTCCAGAGGTCGAAGACCGATTCCACCTCGAGGGGCCCCGACTTGTCCAGTGGTACCTTGATCCGGAGGTCGGCCTTGCGATGGAGCGAGCGGAGTTGATAGACCACCTCGAGCGGGCGTTCCGGATCCCGGTAGTCCACCGCGGTAATGTCGGTGAGATAGTTGAAGGCCTGGGTGGGAGTGTTGCGCAGCCACGCCAGCAGGTCGTGGGCGCGCTCCTTCTTAACCCAGACGATGGTGTCGCCGCAGGAGATCCGATCGCGTAGAATGGCCGGGCCGAAGGCAGCGCGAAGCGCCACCACCGAGCTGCTCGGTTCGGTCACGCCGACCTCGTCTGATGCACTGAATTGCCAAATGGCTCGGAGATCTCGTCGATGGTCTGGGGAGGCAGGTAGAACCCGCGATCATCCATGACGTGCTCAACCCGAAGGGTCGGGTCGGAGATGCTCTCACCCTTGATCTTCTTCTGGAGGAGGGTAATGCCGTAGATCAGTCCTTCGGGCCGAGGGGGA
Source organism: Gemmatimonadales bacterium (assembly GCA_031402135.1). Lineage (GTDB taxonomy): Bacteria > Gemmatimonadota > Gemmatimonadetes > Gemmatimonadales > GWC2-71-9 > JABFSM01. The sequence continues at coordinate 3,710 of JANNSC010000158.1, forward strand.
CAACCGGGAACGTAGATGTCCACCGGGATGATGGTGTCGATTCCCTGCACCATCGCGTAGGTATCGAAAATTCCGCCGCTGGAGGCGCAGGCGCCCATGCTGATCGACCACTTGGGCTGGGGCATCTGATCCCAAATCCGACGGATGATTGGCGCGAGCTTGAAGGGGAGCCGGCCAGCACAAATCAGCAGGTCGGCTTGCCGGGGCGAGAAGCTCATCCGCTCCATTCCGAACCGGGCCAGGTCGAATCGGCCCGCCGCCGAGGCCATGAATTCGATGGCGCAGCAGGCGGTACCAAAGGGCATTGGCCAGAGGGAATTGGCTCGGCCCCAGTTGGCCACGGCGTCGAGCCGGGTGGTGAGAAAATTCGGGGAGACGCCGGCCAGTTCGGCCTCGGTGGGCTCGGAGCCGGCGCCCGGCACGGTCAATCCCATTGGAGCGCCCCGCGTTTCCAGATGTAGACATAGCCCACACCAAGTACGCCGATAAAAACGAACATCTCGATGATCAGCACGCCGCTGATATCTCCCAGTTGCCGGAAGGCAACCGCCCAGGGAATCATGAACACAGTCTCGATGTCGAAAATGATGAAGAGCATGGCGACGAGGTAGAATTTCACCGAGAATCGTTCCCGCGCGTCACCGAGCACCGGGATGCCCGATTCATAGGCGGCAATTTTTGTGGGCGTTCGCCGATAGGTCGACATGAGGTGCGAGAGCCCGAGAATGAGCCCGGCGTTCGCGACGACGAACACCAGGAGGACCAAGATCGGGACATAGGGCTGCAGCATGTAGGCGGGTGCGGGGTAAGGGCCGGGGTCAACCGAGTCGGTAAATTGTAACGCCGCAGGGATGTCAATTCAACCCGGCGGACACAGCCAACTTTCGGCAGGGGTTGCGTTTACGATGGCTCTCCGGGTCCCGCTGCGGAAGAAGGCATCGGACCGCGGAAAATGGATCGTGACGCGATAGAACAGCGGTGCAGATTGGCGGATGCCGAGTTGTTAAGCTTAAAGCGAAAAAGCCTGAGTTGACTCCACATCTAGCTTATAATTTTGGATACTATCCATTACAAATTGAGAGCGAACAATTACTACTCAAAATAGTTAAGGCACTGAATGAAAAGGAAATCTATCCTCGAAGATATTTTTATCCTGCATTAAATACACTTCCTTACGTTAGTAGCGCCAATTTGCCTCACTCTCTAAAAGCCTCAGCACAGGCTTTGTGTCTCCCCTTATACACCGATTTAAGTAAGGAGGAAGTTGATATGATATGCAGAATTATGCTACGAACACAAAATTATGGTTGATAATAGATCGCTTTTTGTTTTAGGAAATCCAAGATCAGGTACTTCCCTTTTTCGATTAATGCTGAC
>JANNSC010000159.1:0-12342 GCA_031402135.1 Gemmatimonadales bacterium
CCCGACCCCATCCTCGAGACCGTCCTGCAGGCAAGCAGCGCAGCAGGACTTCCTGCCATCGCGGTTTCGCCGGCCCACGGCAAGTTCCTGTTCCTCCTGGCCAAGGCTCAGGGAGCCGGACGGATTCTCGAACTCGGCACCTTGGGGGGATACAGCACCATCTGGCTGGCGCGGGCGCTCCCCCCCGGTGGCCGAATCCTCACCCTCGAACTCAATCCCGCCCACGCCGCAATAGCAGAGGCCAATTTCCGGGCTGCCGGACTCGCTGCGCTTATCGAGCTCCGCCTCGGCCCGGCCCAGCACTCACTCCGGCAGCTCCGGGCCGAGGCGGCCGGGCCGTTCGATTTCGTATTCATCGATGCCGACAAGCCCGGCTATCCTGAGTATCTCGAACTGGTGTTGCCGCTCTGTCGCCCCGGTACCATGATCGTGGCCGACAACGTCGTCCGTCAGGGCGCCGTCGCCGACGCCGGCAGCAGCGATCCGAACGTCCGGGCCGTGCGGGAGTTCAATGCCCGGCTGGCGGCCGATCCGCGCGTTACTGCGACCGTCCTCCAGACGGTGGGCTCCAAGGGTTACGATGGGTTTGCCATCGCCGTGGTGACCGCCAGTTAACGCACCAGCGCCCAGCTGCCTCCCTTCCACCTCCAGAGTTCGTTGGTCGGTGCCCCGTCGCCGCCGCCATACAGGAGCATCGTTTCACTGCCCGGCTCGCTCACCAGCTTCGCCCCACTCCGGCGGGGCCCCGACTCAGACAATCGAATCCAGGCCGCCCCGCGGTAAATCCAGGATTCCCCCTGACCCGCAGCACCCGCCGGCACGCCGTAGAGCATCACCGCCTTGCTTCCGGGATCGAATGCCATCGCGATGTGATCCCGCGGCGCAGCCGGGGCCACTGCCCGGTTCGACCACCGGGATCCGTCCCACTCCCAGGTATCCGCCAGGCTCGGTGCGTCCTCCGCCAAGCGGGTTTGGCCCCCGAAAAGCACCGTCACCCCGCGCACCGGATCGTAGGCCAGGCCGTGGAGCGCCCGAGGCGGCGGGCCGGCACTCGCCACCAGCGTCCAGCTCGCCCCGTCCCACTCCCAGGTATCCCCCAAGGTCTCGCCACCGGCAACGCCCCCGAACAGGACGACCTTGCCGCGGCGGGAGTCATACACCATCGCGTGGATCGATCGCGCGGGCGGGCCCGCCGCCGCCACCTCCCGCCAGCCATTACTGTCGTAGAGCCAGGTGTCCCCCAGGGCGCCGGCGGCGCCTCGGTCACCACCGAACAGCAGGATCTGGGCGTGAGCGGCATCGTAGACCATAGCGGGCGCGTTGCGAGCACTTGGCCCCTCGGTCATCCCGCGGCGCCATTCCCGGCCATCCCACTCCCAAGTCGCTCCGACCAGCCCCCGGAAAAATCCCCCAAAAACCACCAGCCGACTGCGGCCGGCATCGTAGGCGACGCCGGCCGACCAGGCGGGAGGGGGAGCACTCGTCTCGGTCGATTGCCCGGCACCCGACGACGGGTGCAACACGATCAGGCTGAGCAGCCCCGGGATCAGGCGGCGGGGTAGGGCAGGCATGAATCCTGTGAGGGGGTGGGAAGGGAGCCCAGGGTGTCGTTGATGAATAGTACAGCCTCTGCCAGAGCTGAACCAAGATTTCGGCCCGCATCGACGCTGCGGTCACCTTGCAACCCGCCACTCCGGCAGCACGTAGGGCAAGGCGTCCCCAGACCGTAACGCCCAGATATCTCAGTTGGGTATTCTCCCCTCACGCTCGCAACCAAGGGTTGCCTCCATGGCCCCATGTAACCAATGGAAAACGTCTCCCGGCACCGTCGGATTGCTCGCGTTGTTGCTGGGGAATACCCTTCCGGCCCAATCCACCGACCCGGCTGCGCCGCCCCATCGGAGGCATCACGCACTGGCCTACGATCCGGTGAGCCGACAGGTGGTGCTCGCCGGCGGTCAACAGCTGATCAGCAATTCCGAGACACCGATTCTGGACGATCTGTGGAGTTGGGACGGTCAGCGCTGGACGAGGAACGCCGCCAGCACCGGTATTCCGATGATCACTCACAAACTGTTCGCCGATAGTGCGGGGAATCTCTTCGCCATTTTTTCGCGGGGGCTCGTCGCACGTCGGGATGGAGTACACTGGAGCGTCGTGGTGGCCGACAGTGCATCCCGAAGAGAGTCCGCAGCCGGCGCCTATGATCCGGTCCGAAAGCGGTATCTGTCGTTTGGTGGCCTGGTTGGCGGGCGCGCCTATGACACCTCGGGCGAGACCTGGGAGTTCGGTGGCAAGCAGTGGGCTCGGGTGGCGACAACCGGTCCGCCACCGATGCTCGGCGGAGCGATGGCCTACGACGATCACCGACAGGCCATGGTCCTCTTCGGCGGGCTGGACACGGCGGGCCGGAAGCTTCCCGACACATGGGAGTGGAATGGTACCAACTGGGCGCGCGTCTCGGACGTTGGTCCTCCGCCACGGTTCGGTGCCGGTATGGCCTACGATCGGAAACGTGGGGTGATCGTGTTGTTCGGCGGCGTAGATTCTGTCAATCAGAAGCTGAACGACACCTGGTTGTGGGATGGCGGCACGTGGCGCCCCTCGGCGGGCGGCCCCGCTCCGCCGGCGCGCAGCGAGGGATATCTGGCCTACGATGGGGCGCGCGGAGTGATCGTGATGTTCGGGGGAGAGGGAGCGGTAGTGGTGCCCACCCTCGGCGATACGTGGGAGTGGAACGGAGTCCGCTGGTCCAGGATCCAATGAGTAGAGCGCCACGCCGCCTGACCCGCTGAGCAAGCGGGGGCGGCCCCATAGGGAGAGAGAATCGCGTGATCAAAGTTGCGGTGGGCATCTTGCTCTTTGACGAGGTCGAAGTCCTCGACTTTGCCGGGCCGTACGAGGTGTTCTCTCGCACTCGCCTGACCCCAGGGGTGGACTCGCGTCGCTCCGACGAATCGGCGCCGTTCCGGGTCTTCACCGTCGCGGCGAGGAGCGATCCCATCATTGCGACCGGCGGACTTCGGGTTCTGCCCGATTTCGACCCTGCCTCAGCCCCACCGATCGAGGTGCTGGTGGTTCCGGGCGGCTTCGGCACTCGCGCCTTGCTGCAGAACCGTGATATCCTCGATTGGATCCGACAAACCGCAGCCGCTGCCCAGCGGGTGACGTCGGTGTGCACCGGCGCTCTGCTTTTGGCCAGCGCCGGCCTGTTAACGGGCCGGCGCGCCACCACCCATTGGGGTTCCCTGGCGCTGTTGGCGGACCTGGACCAGACCATTCGGGTCGAAGCCGGTCTGCGGGTGGTCAACGATGGGGTCGTCACCTCGGCGGGAGTGTCTGCCGGGATCGACATGGCGTTCGCAGTGGTGGAGGCAATGCACGGATCCGCGGTGGCCGACGAGACCGCACATTACATGGACTATGCCCGCCCCGATCGGCGGACGCAGACCATAGGGTCTTTCGGCTAGAACCACCGTCATCCCGAAGTCGAGGAGAAGCCGGGGTAGACGCGCCTCGAGAGGTTACTATCGGCTCCCGCTCCGTTTGCCGGCCGCTCCTGGTCGCTTGCGCTCTGCAGGCTCCTGCTGAAACTTGAGCAGGTCACCGGGCTGGCAGGAGAGCGCCTCGCAGATCGACTCGAGGGTCGAGAAGCGAATCGCGCGGGCCTTGCCGGTCTTCAAGATCGAGAGGTTGGCCAAGGCCATTCCGATTTGATCGGCGAGCTCGGTCAGCGTCATCCGCCGATCGTGGAGCAGGTCGTCGAGCTTGACGGAAATCGCCATGTCACACCGTCCCGTCGAGGTCTTCGCGCATCCGGGTGCCTTCCGCGAAGACTCGGGCAAGCAGAAAGGTCAGGAACACGGCGGGCCAGCCGGTGATTGAAAAGCCGGCATCGAGATGCAGCGGATGCCCCGGAATCGATACGGACTTGGCAATCCCGGCGATGAGGAGGCTGAGCAGCTGCAACAGGAGCAGCGCCTGCGCAATCGTCTGCAATCGGGTTGCGTTCGCTGTAACGAACGGGTCGCCCGAGCGCACCGTCTCGACGATCGCAAGCAGCCGTTTGAGGACGGCATAGTTCAGCGGGATCCCGGCCAGACCGAGCACGGCGATCCCGCGCAGGCCCATGACCAGCCGCGCTGCCTCCGGAGAGGGAGAGAGTTCGAGAGCGCTCATGATCCACTGCCAGTTGGGAACCACGAATAGCAGCGCGAGGATCACGGGCACCATCATCCAGTTCAGGACGATGAGGACCCGCAAGGCGAGGTGCGCGATCGGCAGTGCGGCGGACGACGAGGCTGGACTTGACATGATGCACCACCCTTTCGGGGTATATTGATAATCAATACATAGTTTATCGCTTGTCGTCAAGGCCGGTATTGGCGGTCGATACGGACGCCAGATCCGACGGAAGGAGGAAGCCCGTGGCGCTGGTGGTGCTCTTGAGAGGCGTCAACGTCGGCGGTCACCGGACCTTTCGGCCTACCGCACTGGCCACACAGCTGAAGCACCTCGACGCCGTCAGCATCGGCGCTGCGGGCACCTTCGTGATCCGGCGGCCCGTCACCCAGGAGCGACTCCGGGCCGAATTGAGGCGCTGGCTTCCCTTCGAAACCGAGATCATGATCTGCCAAGGTCGTGAGATCATGAGGCTGATCGTTCAATCGCATTTTGCCGACCAGCCGGTGCGGCCCGATATTGTCCGCTTCGTGGGCGTCCTGTCGAGGCGGCCCCGCGTGGCTCCATCAACGCCGTTGAATCTGCCTTCCAGCGGCAGGTGGCTGTTGAAGATCGTGGCGAGGGACAACCGGTTCGTCTTGGGAGTGTACCGGCGCCACATGAAGGTCATCGGTTACTTGGGCACCTTGGACCGGCTATTTGGGGTTCCGGTCACCACCCGGAACTGGAATACCATCACCGCGATCGCCAAGGTGCTGGGAAACGGTGCGGCGTGATCGGCCCTCATGAGTACCGCGCTCGTTCTCGTTGCAGGGCAATCGTAGGGAGAATCGCAATCTCGGCCGGCAGGAAATTGGCTTGGTACACGCGGCATTTGGGAATCAATCCGGAGGGAAACAAGGTAGGGCTCTGCCAGCCGCCTGCCGGCCAATGACCGGGGCGCCGAGCGTTTCGGGGTGATTTGGCGGCAGCCCAAACCGGGGCGGGTTTGGGGGCCCGTCCCGCGACCTTTCGGTACTCGGCCCGCCGAGCGTAGGTTGTAGAGTGTCGGCGACCCGATCCCACCGAGGCGCCGAGGATGCCGAGGATGCCGATTACCGCGAAATTGTCCAAGCTGTTCTACGAGCGCTTGGGCGAGCAGGTCACCAACGAGCTCGTAGACTGGTTCAATGCCGTGGACGCCACTTATCGTGGTGACTTGCGAGAGCTCAACGAGCTCAATTTCGCGCGGTTCGACGCGAAGATGGAACAGCGCTTTGCCGAATTCGAGGCAAAGATGGAGCAGCGTTTCGCCAAATCCGAAGCCAAGATGGAGCGGGGCTTTGCCGAAGTTCGGACCGATTTGGAGAAAGGTTTGAAGGAGGCGACTCGGTTCCAGTTTGTGACTTGGTCCGCCCTCTTGCTTGCGATCATCGGATTCTGGATGCGGGGGTAGCAGCGCAACAATTCCGCGCCGACAACCCAAACCGGGGCGGGGTCAGGTCCCGTCCCGGCTTGGTGGTCACTCCGCCGGAGGAGGGACTAGGCGGTGGGAGCGACCGTTCCGGTGGGAAATACCGGGGTGCCGGGTCGAGCCGCCGGATTACGTCCATCAGGTCGGCTGAGGTGGTTTCCAGTTCGCCGCGTGCAGTCATCCGCTCCCGGCGCTTGAGGTGTACCGCCTCCGACTCCGCCTCGAATGCCTTGAGCTCACGATCGAGCTCCTTCAGCAGAGTTGCCGACATGTCTGCCCCCACCAGCTGCTCCTTCCTCGTAACCGCCTCGGCCAGGAGACCCTGGGCCTCGGTGAGGAAGGTGATGTTCCGGGCGTTGGCTCGGGGCAGGCGAAACTGCCGATCCAGCCCGATGTTGCCCCGGCGCCCCGTCCCTGTGCCACGGCGAGTTCCTTGGCATGGGACAGGACCTCTTCCAGCCGTCCGACCAGGAGCGGATAGCTCGGGTCGGTGGAGGGGCGGGCCTTGCTGAACTCAAGCACCCGTCCGGCCATCTCCAGTTTCCTGCCAATCAGACTGCGCGTACGGCCCTCCTTTCTGGAGGGAACCGGTACGGCGGCCGGGGAGTTGTGCGGTAGGGTGAGTGGACGCGTGTTAAGGGCTATCTTGTTGTCAGTCATGGCGGAGGGTCGTACCGGAGCGGAATGCCGCGTGTTACCGGCGATGTTGTCACCGAGGTGTGAATGCGGGAAACGACGGATGGGGATGCTGGAGTGTCCCCTTCGGAGGAACTTTTACCGTCCCGGAGCATCCGCGATGGGGGACATTGCCCCGACCAATGCGTGGGCAGCATGACGACGGGGGCGGTTGGGCTGCCGACGCTCCGGGAAGCGTGACGATTTAGGCGGTTGGCCTGGCGGAGGGGCGGGGGGTCGGCGGGGCGGGAGGGGTGGCGACGGAAGCGGGCGGCGTTACCTCGGGGCCGGGAATGGGTATCTTGGGCGTTGGACTGTGATCCCAAATGGCGGCGGAAGCCGAGCGGGTATGGCGGGGTGCGGCGGATCGTCGCTTCCTCTGCAGCATATGTATTGGTTGTGCCGCTTCAACGATCCGCTCATGGGTAGGTAATGACACGACTCCGCTGCTACCATGTGGTCTTAGCCGTGCTGACGACGGCGTCGCCGACGATGGCGCGGTGCCAAAGCCCCATGCCACCGTCGACGACCAGCGCAGAGGCCGAAGACATTTACGTGGCGCGCGCGGTCCGAGAGTCGCGTGGTGCCCCCACCGCGTTCTGCGACAAGGGCAGAATTGGTTTCGGTGGTGCCCTTTTTGAGGATCGCTTCACCCTTCGATCGATTCAGGTCCGCCCTGCCGATGGTCTGGTTGTCAACGCCGATGTCCAACCCATCGGCACCATGCACGTCTGTTTCGGCGTGACGGCCGATTCAGCCACGCTCAACTTCCATGCAGAAGGGCACCTCGCCGCTGTTGCGTTCATCGGGAAGGGAGAGTGCTTGACAGTCAAGCGCGACTTCCCCGAGCCCGGCATCACGGTGATGCGATGCTTCCTCGAACTCGGAAACCTTCCAGCCGGTTACATCGGAGGCCAGCTGACGTCGAACACCGTTCTTTCGCGCGTGGCGGTTGGCGGGGTTTCTGAACCGGAGGGGTACACGCAGCCGTCTATCGTGACCGTAAGGTTGTGGAAGCACCGGTAGGGGGCCCAGTCGACTCAACCGGCCGCGGATACAGGAACACGCAGCACAGAGCGTAGGTCGCACGCGCGGCATAACCCGCGATTGCTGCTGCCGGTTATTCATGAGGAGGTGGTTGGCGGCGGCTTCGGCAGGCGCCCGCCGCTGAAGCATGTCCGTCATGTGGCCGTCCTTTCTGTGAGCGCACGATGAATTGCTGCTGCTCGACCACGACCGCCTGTACCGCTCGGCACTTCGACGACAAGCGCGCCCGTGCCGAACTCGAAGCCTATCATCGAAAAGGTCCCGGCCCCACCACTCGGCGCCTCCTCACTGGACTCCGATCCCTTGGCGGCACCGAAGGTACGCTGCTTGATGTCGGGGCCGGAATCGGTGTTTTGACTTTTGAGTTGCTCAAGGCAGGCCTGGACCGAGCCCACTGTGTGGATTTGTCGCCGGCGTCGATGGCCATAGGCCGTGCGGAGGCCGAGCGGCAAGGATGCGCTGGAAACATCCGGTGGCAGGAGGCCGATTTTGTGACCGTCGCACCGGAGCTTGAGCCGGCCGACACCGTAAGCCTCGACCGAGTGGTCTGCTGCTACCCCGCCTACCGGCCACTTCTCGAGGAGGCGGCTAAGCACACCCGGCGGTTTCTTGCGTTATCCTACCCCAGAGATCGTTGGTTCGTCCGAGCGGCCTTATGGGTGGAGAACACCCTGCGGCGGGTTCGGGGCAACCCGTTCCGAGCCTACGTCCATTCGCCGGTGGCACTGGACACTCTGCTGCGCGAACACGGATTCACTCGGACGTACCAGGAGTCCACGCTCGCCTGGCATGCCGACATCTACGCCCGGGACGCCACATAACCGGCGCTTGAAGCAGCCGAGGCGAAAAGCACTTCGTCACGATCGTCATGGTGATGTAACGGTTCTGTCATCTCGACCCCATCCTCATTCGAGAAAACCAACAGACCTTAGTGGGCAGCGCGATGTGATGTCGGAGCCCTCCGAAGCCATCCGCGCACTCACTGTGTCGAGGGAGGACGTCATGAAACAACGTACCGGCGTCAGTGCTGCTCTTTGTGCTTTCCTTCTCGCGGTCGGATACGCCGAGGCCGCAGCTCAACAAGTGCCCATCGTCCCACCCGCGCCTGCCGAATTTCAAAATCGCCACAACAACATTGTCGTCCGTCTCTCCGAAACCGGAACGCCGTCGATTAATGATCAGCCGGTTCCATGGGACCGTTTGGAGACGGAACTGAAGGCCATTTTCGGCCAGCGCCCCGAAAAGGTCCTGTTCATTGAAACAGCCCCAACCAATCGGATCGAGGATGTACGCCGCGTGCTCGCTGCCGCCAGGAAGCAGGGGATCCGGCTCTATGCGCTATTCGTGGCGCCTCCGCCGAACGGATAGGTGGATTGCCAAACACGTGATGCCTGCTGCCGGCGTCGCGGGGGCCTTTTGTTAGTCGGTCAGGCCGCAAGCCGGCACTCGCCGCTGGGTTCCACAAAAGCATCGGATACAACCGTTTGGAGCTGTGGGGTGTCCAAGTAGAGACCCTCCAAATCGGAGCTTGTCATGCCGGTAGGACTTCGCCGGAACTCCATGCTGGATGGACCCTCACCCGCTCCCCAACTGAGACCCGGACACTTTTTCGGTCACGGGGTCAACACCTTGCGGCTTCACCCCGCCGGAGAGGAGCATAGCAACCAGTTTGACCGCAGTGCCGCACTAGACCTGCAGCGTGCCTGCCAGTGCCGGTCCACACCTCGCGCCCCCAAGGGTCCTCCATGATGACACGCGCAGCGTTGATCGCCGGTACTCTCCAGACCGGGATGCTCAAACGATTCTCAATCGTGGTTGCGATCGTCCTCGGGGCAGAAGCGGCCTCGGCGCAAGGCGTTGCGCCTGCGCCCGTCGGGTCCACGGGCCGACTTGGCGGTTCCTGGCAAGTGCATTGTCCATTCGACTCGAGCAAGGCCCTTCTTCCCGTAACCTGCGGTCGCCTGAAGGTGCCCGAGAGCCCCGGAGATTCCGGTCGCGTCGTGGAGATCGCGTTCATGCGGGTGAAGGCTCCGCGGAGCATCGACCAGCACGGGCCAATCGTTTTCCTGAACGGAGGACCTGGAGAGAACAGTCTGTACTTCGCGGAGCAACTGGTGGCGCATGCCCACATCCGCGATGTGGTGGTGGACCGGGACTGGATCTTCTTCGACCAGCGGGGGACCGGGCGGTCGACTCCGGCCCTCTACTGCGAGCCGGAAGACGATTGGCTCAAGCAGGTGAAGAGCTGCCGGGACCAGTTCATCGCGCAGGGCGTCGATCTGTCCCAGTTCAACAGCGCACGGATCGCCAGCGACATGGAGGGGCTGAGACGCGCCCTGGGGGTGCCGCAGTGGAACCTGTGGGGGATCTCCTACGGCGCCAGGCTGGCCGTCATCTCGGCGCGGACATATCCCGCAAGCGTTCGATCCATCATCCTCGATGCCTCCGGCGTCCCCGAGGGCCAGGAGCTCGTCGACGACGCGCGCGGCACCGAGGCAGCGCTCAACAAGATCTTCGCAAAGTGCGCGACCGACTCGGCCTGCGCATCCGCGTACCCCGAGCTCCGGAGCCGTTTCATCGCGGCGCTCTCCCGGCTCCGACAACAGCCGCTGGCGGCGGGGGAGCGGCGGTACGACGACGGCGCGCTGCTGAGCTTCATTCGCGCCTGGCTGTATCCGCGGGGCTACTCGAGGTTTGAGCAGCGCATCCAGAGCCTGCTGATGTTCATGGATGCTGCCGCTCGCGGCGACACACAATTGATGGTCACTACGCGACAGGGCATGAGAACCGAGGAAGGGCTCGATACCCGAAAGGATCCGCCGGTGCCGATGCACGGCCGCTATAGCATCGGGCAGAACCTGTCGGTGTATTGCCACGAGTCGAAGCCGTTTGCATCGCTGGAGGAGTATCAGCGCGCGGCGGCGAGTTCGGAGATTCTTCACGCCCTCCTCCAGGGGTTCGGCGAGGATGGGGTCTGCTCCCTGTGGCCCGCGGGCCTGGCGCAAGCAGCCGCACGGGCGGGCGTCTATGATGGACCACAGCTGGTGTTTACCGGGGAGCTGGATGCGTCGAGTTCCGGTCTTGCCGGGTACAAGATCGCGATGTTCAATGCCAACGCGATACACGTGGTATTCCGGAATGGGATGCACGGTCAGTTTCCCCTGGAATTCCCGACGGCGGAGGACACTCCCTACCGGATGTGTGCGCTGCGGCTGGCGCGCACATTCGTTGCCGACTCGCAGGAAAGGTTGGATACCAGTTGCGCGGACACCCGGCCGTTGCGCCTGGTGCGGTAGGCACTGCTGCGACTTATGTTCAGAGCGCGGCCTAACCAGCTGAAACGCAGGTCGTCAGGCGGCCGCATGGACACTCTCACAACAATCGCACCCATGAATCGTCGCACCGGCTTTTGGTTCGGGTCGCTGCTCCTGCTCGGCTTGCTCGGCCATTTGGTGGCTGCTGCCTTGAACCGCGGCGGCCCCATCGCGTATTGGCACCACATTTTTGGTTTTTTCGCCATCCTCGCGGTAACCGGCGCCGCAATCTTTGGAGCCGGGTGGATCTTCTGGCGCGGTCGACGAGATGCTACGCTCATCGCGATTGGCGTCGTTCAGGCGATCATGGGTGCGGTGGTCCTCTACTTGGAGCTGATCGCCGCCTGACGGAAGTCTCCAGAGCAATCCAGGCTGAACCGCCTGAGCGCAGTTGGGGCTGGCGGGGCGCTTCGGTTTCTGGTATCTCGCATCACCTCCCGGACTGGTTGACATCACGCTGCTCCAGAACCTGTCCAAAGCCCTCGTCACCCTGGGTCTCTTGCTTGGCCTGCCGGGCCGGCCCGCGCTGGCCCAGCGTCCCCCTCCGTCTGCCGCCACCGGATTCATCAGCGGCCGGGTGGTCGACGACTCGTCCCATGCCCTGGTGGGCGCCGAGGTCGTGCTACTCGAACTGAGACTCCGAGCGCTGACCGGGCCAGACGGACAGTTCCGCCTGGAGCGGGTGCCGCTGGGCACCTGGTCAATTCTCGTGCGCGCGATCGGGTTCTTGCCGCATACCAGATCGGTCCAACTAACCGGCGATGCCTTTCCGATCGGTGTATTGACCCTGCACCAGGCCGCCGTCTTGCTGCCCGAGATCAAGGTGGAGGCAAAGATTCCGGCGCCCGCCTTCGCGCTGGGCTTCAGGACTGCGCTGGACGGCGCCGAATCCTGCTCGGTGTGCGGGGGTCTGTACTCGGCAGCCGGCGCTTCGATGTCGGACGATGGATTGTACCTGGTTACCAATCAACGGTTTGGGCCCAAGAATCCCCCGGTCATTGACGTCCGGAGCCGTTGGATAGGGTTAGGGGATTTCGGTGGCGGCGGTCCCAAGCGGCAATATTTGACTTGCGAGACCAGATCCCGGCCCCTCGCCAGTCGCGTGGACGCCGGAATCGCGCGCGCGCTGTATGCCGACGGGACGGTTTGGCTGCAGCAGGTCCGGCCGGGATCCTGGGAGTGTCTGCGGTCAGTGCTGCTCTTCGTTGGTGGGCGTCCGCTCGGCGCCGCGGGCCTGGGGCAGGGGTGGGTGATTGCAATGGAGGATCACGTCGGATCGGCGAGCCTCATCGCCGTAAGCGACTTCGGCCAGCCGCTCTGGACTGTTCCCCTGGCGCTGGCGGTCGACTCGGTTTCGCTGGATCTCATCCTTGCGCCGGCCCGTGGTGGCGTTACTGTGGCGCTCACCGACGCCCCCTTTACCTGGGCGCTGGTGGATTCGACCGGAACCATCACGCTGCGGTCGTCACCGCTCATGGGGTTAGTCGCAGACAGCCTGCTGCAGCGCGCGACCCGGGATCGCTGGAAGTCCTACGCTGTCCTTCCGGTGCGAAACGGTTTTGTCCAAACCCTGGAGAGCCCTCGGGTCGGAGAGGGACTCTTTGTGCTCTACGACATCCTCGGTCGGCCGGTCAAAGTCATGCGACGCGCTGGGGCTTCGGTGCTTCTTGC
>JANNSC010000160.1:0-6270 GCA_031402135.1 Gemmatimonadales bacterium
GTGCGGTTGGTGAATGGACCGAGGCTTCGGTTTGCGATCGCGGGAGTTGGGCTCAGGCCCGGTCTTGCGCTACCGGCCTCGCGTTCGTGGTCGTCAAACAAACCCTCGCTGCTGGCTGTTGGCTGCTGGGGCCCGGTCGCCCGGGCCCCCCACCAACCTCTCCCGCCTACTTTCTGACCGGGGTGTAACTCAGATCGCTCCGGAGCGCCGTCATGAAGCTGACCGTTCGGCGAACCGCAAAGTCCGGCACATTGAGCAGCCGGTCCGCCTCCAGCTCGCCGTACGCGGCGACCAGGACCTGCCGGTTCGGTACCGGGGTGTTCTCCACGAATTTGTCGAGCGGACGGACGATCACGTACAGGGGGCCGTCCGCACCGGTGATCTGGCTGAGCACTGCGTATCTGTAGGACGAATTCGCCTTGTCGTGGGCCTGCTTGAGCTTCAGCAGGAAATCGAAGTACTCGGGCCCTTTGCCCTGATTGAGATACACCCAGGTGACGGCGTTCATCGCCTTGCCCGGCTCGGTCGCGGGGATGCGGCTGAGTGTGTCCTGGCGGAACAGGATCCGGGATTCAACCGGCTCGACAACAGACGGTGTCACGTTGAGCGCGATATCCGCCTGGTCGCCGGCGTTGAGCGGGGCGGCCGCGTCCATGTCCTCCCACCGCAGGTTCGGGTACACCACCCGGTAGCTGCCGAGGCCGGCGCCGAAGATGACCTGGGAGATGGTAATGGTGCGGGGATCCTGCTGGCGGGTGTGCCAGGCAGCGTGCCGCTTGAATCCTTCCTCGAGCTGTTTGGCCATTCCGGGCTTCGCGTTCGCGACGAACAGAAGATTGATGCGCCCGCCCTGATCTTGCGGGGCTTGCGCAGCCAGCGGCAGACCCGCAATGACGGTAAGAAATCCGAACAGCACTTTCCTGACCATGGGACCTCCATCGCATGTTATGTGGGGCCGGTACCATGAGGGGACGGCTGGCACCAGCTGCGGAGAACATACCGCCTTCGTGAGAGGGCGCTAGTCCGCCGAGTTCCCCGGAGCGGGTGCCCACGCGCCACCGGCGCGTCTCCGAACACGGCGCTTCGGAGCGACTAATTTCGCTTCCGGCACACCATGAGTTCAGTGCTCGGACTCTCGCGCATCCGCCGGACCAGAGAGCTCTCCAGCGGGTACAGCGCCGCCCCGATCGCCCAGCCCAGCGGCTCCCCCAGCGCGGCAGGAGCCACCATCGCGGTCCAGGCCCAGCGCGCCAGTCGGGACGTGGTATCGGCTGGATAATTCATCAGCACGAACATGGGAACTCGGGCCACAATCTCGAACCCCGCATCCTCCACACAGCGAGTACTCTCGGCCAGCGTGCGACTCACCTGATGAGCCACCCGTTCGGTGGGATGCCGGAGGAAGTTGTCGGACCAGAGGAACCAGCCGCCCGGTTTGAGCAAGCCGGAAATATTGCTGAAGGCCCGGGCGTACTGGGCATCGTCTACAATGTGGAACAGCACATCGAAGGCGGAGACCGCAACGAACGACGCCGGCGCCAGGGGAAGTTGTTCGGCCGGCTGCCCGATGTCGGCGCGGACAAATCGCGCCTGAGGAAAGCACTTCGTCAGCTCCTGCACCGCCACCTCGGTGAGGTCGAGCCCGGTCACCCGGGTGCCTAACCTGAGCCACCGGTCCACGTAGAACCCGGTCCCGGCGCCCACGTCCAGAACCTCCGCACCCGCCTGCCCGCTCACCCCAAGACGCTCATCACTCACCAGCTCACCCACCACCCGATCGAACACCTCCCCGCGAATACGGTACATCCATTCGTTGAACCGGCGGCCCAGACGCAAATACCCCACCCCGGCGAGCGAATAGTGCTCCCCGAGCCGGGATTCCCAGTACTGCCGATTGTCAAACGGAGCCCAGGGTGGGTTCACCCCATCGCCTCGCGCACTTCACTCGCCGCGGCGATGGCATGATCTACATCCCGCGAGATGGCGCGGGCCTGCTGGGTGGCCTGGGTAAGATCGCTGAGAACCGCCCCAACACCCGCCGAACGCAGCCGGATCAAATCAAAACGCATGTTCTGCATTGCCAGCACGCTGGACTCCAGCCGAGCCGCAATCGTAGCGCGCCGATCCGCCAGCTCGGTCGAGGTCCTGAGCTGCCGTTCCAGAATGGTGATCTGTCGTTCCCGCTCCGGGCCATCCCCCTGCGTCGCCAGCACGTCGAGTCGCTGGCGAATTCGGTCCGGAGTATCCTGCCCGAAATTACCATCGATGTCGTTGAGGGTCTTGCCCAGTTCGAGGGCGCGCTGGTACAGGTCGTCGGTGGTCTCGACGATTTCCGGCAGCAACTTCTTGTCACTCTCAGGCAGCTTTTCCATCTGAGCCAGGATTGCCTGCCGGTCCGAGTGCACCTGGCTCACCTTGTCGAGGTGGGCTCCGTACTCTGCAGCGCGTGGTGGCCCGATCGCCTTTCGCGCCTTGGCACCCGGTACCTTGATCGCGTCGTGCGCCGGTGGCGGGCTCAACACATCGCGCCAGCTGTAACCTGACTGCCAGAGCTGGGAATAACTCTTGAGCAGCGGAAAGCCCATCCCGGCGGCGACGAACAAGAACCAGGGACCGTCGGTGATACCGGTTGCCAGATTCAGCAGAAAACAACCCCCGGTGACCGCCGCCCACTTGGCAAATTGGGCCCGGACCCGCTGAACCAGTGCCGGCTCACCGGTATCATGAAGGGGAACTTCGACGGCTTCGTTGGCGCGGACCCACTCCCCCCGCTCGTTCCGAACCCACTTTCCACCCGCCACGCTTCCGGCGGGGCGCGCCGCCGCGAGGCCCCGGGGGTTGCGGGGCGCCATTGCGGCGCCGGCCCCGCCGCCCGCCCTCGGCCGCTCCTGCGAGGGGCGCGGCCGGGTCCCTCCGGCACTCGGACGCGCCGCCGCACGGGTGCCGGTTCGGGTCGGGCGGTACCCCGTCACCGTCCGGCTCTCCAGGGCGCGCCGCAGGGCGTCCGCAGTAGGCCAGCGATTTTCCGGGTCTTTCTCGAGACACCGCGCGATCGCCAGCGAGAGATCCTCCGGCACGCCCTCCATCGTCTCGTGCAGAATCGGCGCTGGTTCGGTGATCTGCTTCATCAGGATGCCGGCTACCGTCGGTGCGTTGAACGGCAAAACGCCGCTGGTCATCTGGTAGGCGACCACCCCCAACGAATAGAGATCCGACCGGCCATCGA
This sequence comes from Gemmatimonadales bacterium, assembly GCA_031402135.1. GTDB lineage: Bacteria > Gemmatimonadota > Gemmatimonadetes > Gemmatimonadales > GWC2-71-9 > JABFSM01. The sequence goes on from JANNSC010000160.1 coordinate 3,227, forward strand.
TCTCCCGCTCTCCGGCCGCCTGCTCCGGGCTCATGTACTGAGGCGTGCCGATCGCGATTCCCACCCCGGTAAGCGTCGAACCGGAAGACTGGCTCACCGCCTTCGCGATGCCGAAATCCGTCACCATCACCCGGCCCCGGGTGCCCTCGAGCAGGATGTTGTCCGGTTTGATGTCGCGATGAATGACCGAGACGGCATGGGCCGCGGAGAGCGCATCCGCGGTTTCCTTCATGATTCGCCGAACTTCGTCGGGGGGCAGTTTACCGCGGCGCTTGAGGCGGCCGCCAAGGGACTCTCCCTCGACCAGCCCCATGATGAAGTAGACGATCCCCTTGCCGTTGCCGACGTCGTGGATCGGGACAATGTGGGGGTGAGCCAGCCTCGCGGCGGTCTGGGCCTCGCGGGTGAAGCGCTCCCGGATGTCCTTCTGGAACGCCAACTCAGGAGGGAGGACCTTGACGGCGACTCGACGGTGCAGACGCTCGTCCCGGGCTCGATACACGACGCCCATACCGCCCCGACCGATTTCTCCCTCGATGGTATACTCATCGCCCAGCGCCTCCTTGAGGCGCTGCGCGAGGGGTCGTTCGTATGGCTCGGTTGGATCGCTCATCCGACCATGGTCTCTCGCGTCAGAAACGATGTAGGTACAACAGCTTACCAATTTGTCGGATTTCGTCGCCCGAGGCAACCGGCGCCCGGTCGTGGTGCTCCTACGTGTCCCCAAGGCACTACGGTTTCAGCGCTGAAACATCCCCGCCGTTGCGGCTGCCATCACGCCACGATCCGCCGATTTGGCACGAACGAGCCCACCGGAGCCCGCAATCTGAGGCTGGTCCCCGGCCCTCGTTCTGCGCCGTAACTCCATCAGCCAAAAGCTGATAGCTTGAAACAGGCAGCCGACAGAAGACGCCATGGCCACTGGCATGGCAGATGCACTTTCCTTGCCGATTCACCCGCACTTCTCGGCCGCCGCGGCGTTTGCCTCCCGGTGACGAACAAAGGAATCAAATGTCGGAACGAATGACCCTTCCCGTACTCCCCCTCCGCGATGTGGTGCTCTTTCCGGGCGTCACGACCTCGATCGGCGCGGGACGCCCCGGGACTGTGCGAGCGATTGAAGCGGCACTGGCCACTCCCGATCACCTCGTCTTTGCCATCTGTCAGCGGGAGAACACCGAGCTGGTGACTTCCGAGGGCCTCTACACCATCGGAACCATCGCCAAAGTGGGCCAGCTGCAGCGCGGCTTGGCCGGCATGCAATTGCTGTTGCACGGCGAGCGGCGCGGCATCGTGATGCACCTCTCCGAAAAGAACGGGTATCTCGAGGCGATCGTCCGGGACGCCGAGGAGATGGCGCCCCTCGACGCCGAGGATGCCGCCTTTGTGGGCCTCTACCGTGAAGTTCGTGAGCGCGCGGCAGAGCTTGGCCAGAAATCCGGCCTGCCCGACGAGGTCGTGCAGCAGGTGCTCAATGGGGTGAACGAGCCGGGGCGCTTTTCCGACCTTGTCGCCGGGTACATCGAAATCCCGTCGCCGCAGCGACAGTCGTTGCTCGAGGCGCTCTCGGTCGAGGAACGGCTCCGCCGCGTCCTGGTGCACGTCCAGCGGCAGATCTCCGTGCTCGAGGCCCAGGAGGAAATCAAATCACAGGTGCAGGAAGAGCTGGGCGAACGGCAGCGCGAAATGTTCCTCCGGGAACAGATGAAACAAATTCGCAAAGAACTGGGTGAGGAGGACGACGCGGACGAACTGGAAGAGCTTCGTGAGAAGCTCAATCTGCTCGAGCTGCCGCCAGAGGCGCGCAAGGAGGTCGATCGCGAGTTGGGCCGCCTCGGACGCATCGGTCGCGAGTCGATGGAAACTCAGGTCATCCGGAACTATTTGGAGACGATTGCGGAATTGCCCTGGACCAACCGGAGCGAGGAAAGCCTCGATCTCAAGGTGGCCACCGACATTCTCGAAGCCGATCACTACGCCCTTGGTGATGTGAAGGATCGGGTGCTCGAATTCCTCGCCGTGAGAAAATTGAAGCAAGAAAGCGCTGCGTCAGTTGACCCGAATGCTCCGGCGGCCCAATCGCCGGGGGAGCAGCCGGCCGAACCCGAGGTGCCCGGCGAATCGGTTGCGGGGCCGCCCGCTCCTCAGGCGAAATCGGCCAAGGGCCCGATCCTCCTGTTCATCGGCCCGCCTGGCGTCGGCAAGACCAGCGTGGCCAAGTCGATCGCCCGCTCGATGGGCCGCAAGTATGTGAGGATTTCCCTGGGCGGCGCCCGGGACGAAGCCGACATTCGCGGCCATCGGCGAACCTACGTCGGCGCCATGCCGGGGCGAATCATTCACGGGCTCAAGCAGGCTGGAACCCGGAACCCCGTCTTCCTCCTGGACGAGATCGACAAGCTCGGCGTTTCCTTCCAAGGCGATCCGGCTGCCGCGCTGCTCGAGGTACTCGACCCGGGCCAGAACGACAGCTTCACCGATCACTACCTCGGAGTGCCCTTCGACCTGAGTGAAGTGCTGTTCATCGCCACCGCCAATTTCCTGCAGAACATTCCCGGTCCGCTGCTCGACCGAATGGAAGTAGTGGAGTTCTCCGGCTATACCGAACAGGAAAAACGGGAGATCGCCCGGCGCTATCTGATCCCGCGCCAGTTGGAGGAGAACGGCCTCGCCGGGAAGCCAATTGAGCTGGGAGACGACGCACTCCGGGAAATCATCTCCGGGTACACCCGGGAATCCGGGGTCCGCCAACTGGAGCGCGAAATCGGCAAGGTGGCTCGCAAGATCGCCCGGAAGATCGCTGCCGATGGCGATTCGGCCCTGACGGTGGACGCCCCCATGATCGACGACCTGCTCGGCCGCCCAAAGGTCCACCCCGAAAAGGCGGCGCGCAGCGATGCGATCGGCGTAGCGACCGGCATGTACTACAGTCCGGTAGGCGGCGACATCATGTTCGTCGAGGCATCCACCATGCCCGGCAAAGGCGAACTTGTCCTCACCGGCCAGCTGGGCGATGTGATGAAGGAAAGCGCCCGCGCGGCCTG
>JANNSC010000161.1:0-9243 GCA_031402135.1 Gemmatimonadales bacterium
GACCTCGACCACCGGCATCTCCCGCATCCGGAGCAGCGGATAATCATGAAAGTTGCTCTGCACCACGCGGCCCTTGTCGACGGTGATCGCCCCATGGAGCGCCGCGGTGAGTCCATACACGATCGCGCTCTCCACCTGGGCCTTCACGCCGTCGGGATGGACCACGGTGCCGCAATCGACGGCAGCAACCACTCGATGCACCCGGATTGTCCGGTCGGGATTGAGGGAGACCTCCGCCACCTCGGCGACGTAGCTCCGAAACGATTCGACCACCGCGATACCCCGGGCTCGACCCTCCGGAAGCGCCGTTCCCCACCCCGCCTTGCTTGCCGCCAGCTCGAGCACGGCAAGATGCCGGGGGTGCTTTGCCAGCATCGCCCGACGGTACTCGACCGGGTCCCGCCCCGACTCCGCCGCAAGCTCATCGATGAACGACTCGGTGACGAAGCCATTCTGCGACGAGCCAACCGAGCGCCAGAACCCCAGTGGAATTGCCCAGTAGGGCTGGACCACATCCACCAGGAGATTGGGGATGGCGTACGGCAGATTCGCAATTGCCTCCACGGTGCTGTCGTCGAAAGCAGATGGGGGAGCCCCGAACGCCGAGGCCATGATCGAGGGGCACACCACCCGCGCCGTGAGGCTGGTCGGCAGACCGTCGGCCCCGAGCGACGCAGTGCAGCGGGCGTAGGTCGGCGGCCGGTAGAAATCGTGCTGGATGTCGTCTTCCCGGGACCAAACCACCTTCACAGGTACGCCGGCCGCCTTGGAGCACTCCACCGCCTCGACGACAAAATCCTGCATAAACCGTCGACCAAAGCCGCCACCGAGGAAGGTGGTGTGCACCGTCACCTTGTCTGGTGCCAGTCCCGCGATTCTCGCTGCCACCTCCTGAACCCCTCCACCGAACGCCCCGCCGCACTGGAACTGGGTGGGCGCCCACACCGTACAGGCGTCGGCCTGCACATCGGCCGTCGCATTCATCGGCTCCATGCAGGCGTGGGCCAGAAACGGCGCCTCATACACCGAACTCACCTGCTTCTCGCCGCGGCCCAGCGCTCCCGTGCCTTCCTTCCGCGCCACGTGCCCCGCCCGATTCGAAAGTTTCGCCATATCGGCCCGCATCGAGGTCGTCGAGAGACCGGCGGCGTCCCCCTCATCCCACACCACCGCCAGGGCCTCGGCACCCTTTCGGGCCGGCCAATACCCATCGGCGAGCACCGCGAGCCCGCTCCCGATCTTCAACACCTGCTTGACACCCTCCACCTGTTTGGCGGCCGCTTCGTCCCAGCTCTTCGCCGTCCCTCCAAACACCGGACACCGCGCGACCACCCCCACCAGCATCCCCGGCACCTGCACATCGATCCCGAATCCGGCCCGGCCGGTGACCTTTGCCGCCAGGTCGAGGCGGGGCCTCGAAGTGCCGATGATCTTGAAGTCCTTGGGGTCCTTGAGGGTCACCTGTTCCGGCACCGGAAGCGCCGCCGCGGCCTGGGCCAGCTCGCCGTACTTGAGTCGGCGGCGGCTGGCGGCATGCACGACGACTCCGTTCTCGGTGGTGCAGTCGCCGGCGGGAACGGCCCACGCTGCGGCTGCCGCCGAGACCAGCATCGCCCGAGCCCGGGCGCCGGCCTCCCGGAGCGGCTTCCACGATGTGGCGACGCTCATACTGCCCCCGGTGAACATGGACTGGAAAATCGGGTTGTAATACGCCTTGTCGGCTCCCGCCTGCTCCACCCGAATCCGTTCCCACGCCACGTCCAACTCCTCGGCAAGCAGCATTGGCAACGCGGTGTGGACGCCCTGCCCCATCTCCGAATTCCCCAGCATGAGCGTCACCGATCCATCGGTGCTGACCCGCACCCAGGCGTTGGGCACCAACGGGGTGGTGACCTCCTTGGGCGCACCCGGAGCGCACGAGGGCAGTGAGATCGCGAGGGTAAGGCCCGCGGCGGCGCCGGCCCGGAGAAACTCCCGACGGGAAACCGAGGTGGTCATGACACCACCTCCCCCGCCGCGCGATGGATCGCCCGGCGAATCCGCTGATAGGTGCCGCAGCGACAGAGGTTTTCCGACATCGTCTCGTCAATCTGGTCGTCGGTGGGCTTGGGCGACTTGGCCAGCAGCGACACCGCCCGCATGATCTGTCCCGATTGGCAGTAGCCGCATTGGGGGACCTGCTCGGCAATCCAGGCCTGTTGCACCGCATGATTCCCGTCCGACGAGAGTCCCTCAATCGTGGTGATCGACTTGCCCGCCACCGACCCGACCGGGAACTGGCAGGATTTCTGGGCCTCGCCGTCGATGTGCACGGTGCAGGAGCCGCATTGGCCGATCCCACAGCCAAATTTCGTCCCGGTGAGTTGCAGCGAATCCCGAAGCACCCAGAGCAGTGGCGTGCTGGCGTCCACATCCACCGAAACAGCTTTCCGGTTGACCTTGAATTCGACCATGGGACTGTCCTCAACGGTGAATAGTGAAGGTGTGCCCGAGCGGATCGATCAGGGAGAAGGTCAGGTTGTCGGCCACCTGATCGGTCCGCGCCACATAGCTGGTGGCAAGGGTAGTATCGGCAACCCGAATCTTGAAGAGATCGCCGGTAGCCAAAAGGCCACTCACCAGGACCCGGGTGGTTCCGGGACCCAGAACGGCATACGACACTTGAACCGGCAAGCCCACAATCGAGGTGACCGACTCCACCGCGCCTCCGGAAATGGTCAGGAGAATCGCGCCGGATTGATCCCCGGCCCTGAAATAGGTGACGATCAGGTCACCGGCGTGGGAAGGCGGAGTCCCGCCGTCCTTCCCGCACCCCGCCAGGATTGCGGCGGCGACCACGCCCACGCCAAGCGCCGCCCTCACTGGTCCGGCTCCTTGGTGGCCCGGGCCGCAGCTCGCAGGAGCGCGGGGGGAGCTGGCTGGCCGGACCGGCGAAACATCGCGAGGATGTCGCCGACGTCGAGCAGGCCGTTCCGGTTGCCCAACTCATCCAGGAACGACCGCTGCGCCAGGGTCAGGGTGGGGGTCCCCAGCAAATCACTCACCGCGTCGGCACTGGCCACCGCGACGTTGGCGACGAAGCGTGCCTCCAGATCGTAGCCCTTCCGCATCGTCAGATCGAGGGTCGCGGCGGTGGTGACGGTATCGCCCCGCCATCCGGCGAAGGTAAAACCGGGCAGCACTGCGGCAGTGAGAGTCGCCGGGGTCAATACCGTCAGAAAAACTCCTGGCGACAGATCGCCCGGAACCGAAGCCGTGACGATGCCGCCACCGCCGTTGCTCACCAGCAGACGGTGTTCCAGCGAAAAACTCGCGACCAGCGTGTCAGGTTTGGTCGCCCCGCTGACCAGCATCTGTTCCCGGGATCCGCCGTTGTTCCAGGCCAGAAAGGTGGCTCGGGTTTTCCCCGACGAGAATAATTGCACCGGGTCGGCTCCAACCTGCAGCAGTTCTCCCCCGGGCACCACCTCCTCGTAGCGATCCCAGGCGACACTGTTCACCCGGATTTGGGCCCCGTTGCCGCCAGCCACCAGCGAGGGATCCCTCCGGTTGAAGCGAAATCGCAAGTTGCCCGAGGCCAACTGCTCGATCCGATCCACCGTGAATCCAAGGTATTCGCCAAAATTGTCCCGGGCTGCCGGCACCGACAGCAGCGTCAATCCAGTACTGTTGCTGCTGCCTGGGTAGGCATCCCCCCGGTCGCCCCGGTTCCGGAGTCCCGGGGTGCGAAGCTGATTCAGGCCATCGGCCTGAACCAGGGCAACCCCTTGAAGGGACCCGGCATTGACCGAATTACCGCCCACGCCGTTCAACGCCTTCGACTGATTGATCAGCCACAGCAGCAGCCCCGGGCTCTTGGCACAGAAGCCGAGGCCGGTCAGCGGACAGGTGGACAGCAGCAGCGGATTCATTTGGGCGGTATCACTGAGTACCGCCTGCCGGTTTTCGATCAGCAGGTATTCGTCGCTGTTGTTGGTCCGGGCATAGAAAATGGTGTCGGTGATCAGCCGGGGCCCCGCCACGACGGTTCGGCTGCTACCCAGCGTGTCCACTGTGGCCCAACCGAGGCTGTTCAGGGACCAGGCATCGTAGGAGGACGGGCTGTACGGCCGGGCGTAGTTGCCCGACCCCATCAATCCCCATCCCCCAATGCCCTCGGTGCTTCCGCTGGTGTCATAGAGGTCGGGTAGCCCAAAGGCGTGGCCGGTCTCGTGAGCCACAGTCCCGACTCCCATGATATGGGCCCCGTCGCAGGAGGTGAATCCGCCGACCTCCGACTGAATGGTATAGTCGTTGACTTTGAGAAATTGCCCGGGAATTGGCTGGCCATTGCTCGCCCGGCGGAGCGTTTTCGTTGTGTACACCTGCCCAGTCCAGCCGGAAAGCACAAAGCGGTGACTCCAAATGCCAGTCGTTGAGGTACTCACGCACTCGCCGCCCACTTCGGGCTGCAGAAAGGTGACGAAATCCACCACCCCGTTGTCATCTCCGCTGTTGGGGAGGCCGTCGGGACCGTCATTGTCGAAGGCAGACCAGATGGTGTCGCCACCGGGGCGGTTCGAAATGGAATCGAGCGTTGCCACCAGCATTGCCGCCATGCGGTTCTGCGACGATGGGCGAGGACAGTTGGTACGACCGATGATGGTAATGCCCTTGCAGCCGTCGGTATAAAATGCCGCCACCGAGTCCTGAACGACCGGCGCGAACACCACCCCGTCCATGCTGATTCGGTGCTGCGACATCTCTTCATAGAAGGAGGCCACCGAGTAGGGCCGATCCCCCGGCGGCGCGCAGCCTCCCGGCATCCGGCTGAAGAGGACGCACTGAAAGTCTACCGCCGGGTACGGCACCCCGACGTCCTTGTAGCCGATTGGGATGACCGGCAGGTGGAAGGCGCCGGTCACCGCGGTCGCTTCTCCCCCCGGCAGCCTCGCTCGGGGCATCGCGGAGAGTCCCCCCCGCACCGAATTCAGGACCGCTACGTTGCCGCTCCTGAGCAACTCCATTCGGCGGGCCCGTACCGCTCCGCCGCGCCTCCGCCACGCCGCGTCGGGACTCCAGTCGAACGGCTCCAGTTGCACGGGCGTACCTCCCCCCGAAGGCGTTTGGGCCGCCACCGGAATCACACCCAGCGCGCAGAGCGCGCCGAGGAGGAGGGAAATCAGGGAGATCCTTTTCATGCCCCGTGTGACTTGAAGGTAAGCCAGCCGACCCCGGCTTGTCCGGGAGGGCCCGGAATGTTAATTTAAACCATTATCCCGCATGGGGATGGAGGCTGTTCCCCTCATTCGCTGACGCGAGGTCACGTGTCTACTGAAACCACCCAGACCGACGTCACGCTTTTCGAGAAGTGCCGCCTCTTTACCAGAGCGGACGAGGTCAAGGCCCAGGGGCTCTACCCCTACTTCCGGCCGATCTCCGAGTCGGAAGACACCGTCGTCGTTATCGAAGGCCAGAAAAAGATCATGCTGGGGTCGAACAACTACCTCGGCTTGACCCATCATCCCAAGGTGCTCGAGGCCGCCGGCCGGGCCCTGCACGTTTACGGCTCCGGGTGTACCGGAAGCCGGTTCCTCAACGGTACCCTCGATCTCCACCTGCAACTTGAAGCGGCGCTCGCCGAGTTCCTTGGCAAGGAAGATTGCATCGTCTTCTCCACCGGCTATAACGCCAATCTGGGCCTGATCTCCGGCCTGGTGGGCCGCCGAGATGTGGTATTCCTCGACAAGCTCGACCATGCCTCCATCGTTGACGGCGCCAAGATGTCGGACGGGGAGACGGTCCGTTTCAACCACGGGGATCTCGCCGGCCTCGAACGCAAACTCGAACGGCACCCCGGCGTCGGCAAGATGGTCATTGTCGACGGCGTCTACTCCATGGAAGGGGACATCGCCGATGTTCCCGGACTGCTCAAGCTGTGCAAGCGCCACGGCGCCGCGCTCGCCGTTGACGATGCCCACTCCATCGGCGTCCTCGGCCCCAAGGGTGATGGCACCGCGGCGCACTTCGGCGTAAGCGACGAAGTCGACATCATTGCCGGCACCTTTTCCAAGTCGCTCGCATCGATCGGCGGGTTTGTCGTTGCCTCGCGGAGTATCATCAACTATCTCCGCCACCACGCCCGCCCGCTGATTTTCACCGCCTCCCTGCCCCCCGCAAACACCGCGGGCGTGCTCGCGGCGCTCGAGGTACTCCGTCACGACACCGAGCGCAGAGAGTCGCTTTGGGCCAACACCCGCCGACTCCTGGAGGGCTTCCGGGGACTCGGCTTCGACACCGGGCCGTCCGAAACTCCGATCGTTCCGATCCTCATCGGCCCGCTGGACAAGACTCTCATCATGTGGCGCAAAGTCTTCGACGCCGGAATCTTTACCAATCCTGTGGTCCCGCCGGCGGTCCCGCCGTCCCAATGCCGTCTGCGCACCAGCGTGATGGCCACCCACACCGCCGACCAAATCGACTACTGCGTCGAAGCAATCGGGAAGATTGGCAGGGAGCTGGGGGTCATCTGAACGGACCGGTTACGGTCCGGCCGGTACTCAGCAGCCAGGATTTCAGCCGCTTCATCGAATTCCCCTATCGATTGCATTCGCGGGACCCGCTCTGGGTCCCGCCGTTGCGTCGGGATGTAAGATTGCTCCTCTCCCGCAGCAAGAATCCCTTTTTCGAGCACGCCGAAGCCGAGTACTTCATTGCCGAGCAGGGCGGCGCCGTCGTCGGACGGATCGCGGCCATCGCCAACCGGCTCCACAATGAATTCCATCACGACAAGGTCGGCTTCTTCGGGTTTTTCGAGGTGGTCAACCAGCAGGGCGTCGCCGACGCACTCCTTGCCATGGCGGCAGACTGGCTCCGGGCCCGGGGCTTCGACACCATGCGCGGCCCAGCCTCCTTCTCGACCAACGATGAATCAGGGGTCCTGGTCGACGGATTCGATACCCCACCCGTTCTGATGATGCCGCACAATCCGCCGTATTATGTGACGTTGCTCGCCCAGGCGGGATTCACAACCGCCAAGAACCTTCTGGTCTATCAGCATGGCACCTCGAACTCCGGCGAATTTCTTCCGGTCCCCGAACGGCTGGCCCGCGCGGCTGAATTGATTACCCAGCGCAACGGCCTCACCCTCCGATCCTTGCGAATGGAGGACTTCGACGCCGAAGTCGGGCGGGTGAAGGAGCTCTACAACAAGGCCTGGGAGCACAATTGGGGCTTCATTCCCATGACCAGCCACGAAATCGACCATCTCGCTGCACAGTTCAAGCCGGTGGTGGTTCCGGAACTGGTCCCCTTCGTCGAGAAGGACGGTCAGGTCATTGCCTTTGCGCTGGCGCTCCCCGATCTCAACACCATTCTTCGGACCAACCGGTCGGGGCGGATGTTCCCGGTGATCCTGAAGCTCCTCTGGGCCCTCAAAACCAACCGGGTGCACCGACTCCGCATCACCCTGCTCGGCGTCCTCCCCGAATATCGCGGCAAGGGAATCGACGCAGTGCTGTATCACTGGATCTGGACCAAGGGCAAGGAAAAGGGATACGGCTGGGGCGAGGCAGGGTGGATTCTGGAGGATAACCCGGCGATGAACGCCGGCCTCGTCAAAATGGGATTTTCCGTCTATAAGACCTACCGACTGCTGGACCGCCCGCTATGAGGGTCCTGGTAACCGGGGGCACCGGCTTCGTGGGGCGACACCTGATCGACGCCCTGCTCCGGCGCGGCGACACCATCACGGTACTGGTCCGAACCCCTCGCAAAGCCGCCGGACTCGCCGACCTCGGCGTCCGCTGCGCTCCCGGCGATCTCTCCGATTCCGAGTCGCTCCGGGCCGCTGCCCGCAATCAGGACGCGGTCTACCATGTCGCCGGAGTGGTTGCCGCCAGGTACGAGGCCGAGTTCCTCGAGGTCAACCGAGACGGCACCGCCCATCTCGCCGCCGCGGTGACCGCGGAGTCCCCCGAGGCCAGGGTGATTCTCGTTTCGTCGATGGCCGCCGGAGGGCCGACCGACCGCGGCGCCCGACTCCTGGGAACCGGGCCAAGCCGGCCGCTGACCGCCTATGGACGCAGCAAGCTCGCCGGAGAAGACGCCCTCCGCACCAGCAAGCTTCGATGGAGCATCGTGCGTCCGCCGGCAGTGTACGGCCCCGGCGATACCGAAATGCTGCGGGTTTTCAAGGCGGTCCGGCTGGGTTTCGTCCCGGTCTTCGGGGATGGCAACCAGGAGCTCTCCCTGGTCTACGGCCCTGACCTCGGGCAGGCGCTGGCGGCCACCGGACACAGCGACGCCGCGATCGGGGGCATCTACTACGCCTGCCACCCCGAGATTCATACCAGCCGATCGCTGGTGGCCACAATCGCAGCCGCACTGGGCCGGCAAATTCGCATCATCCCGCTCCCCCGTGGGCTGGCGGCAGTGGCTCTCCGGCTCACCGGCGGAGCGGCTCGGCTCAGCGGTCGGGCCACTCTGCTGACTCCCGACAAGGCCCAGGAATTCTTTGCGCCCGCCTGGATCGCCGACGCCGAGCCGCTGGCCGCGGCTGCCGGCTGGCGCGCGGCGCACGACCTTGCGGCGGGCGCGGCCGCCACTGCGGCCTGGTATCGGACCGCGGGCTGGCTATGACTCAAGACAAACGGGGGGCCCGGCAGCACCGGGCCCCCCGCATCCGCGACACCAAGTCTACTGGGTAACCGTGATCTTCCCGTTCATCTTCATGGCCATATGCGGCGTGCAGGTGAACCCGTACAACCCCACCGGAGCACCGGCAAATGACACCGCGATCGTGGCGTTCGGCTCGGTGACCAGCATGCTGCTGAGCGGTCCAAGCGCATCGGTGAATTGCCCATCGATCAGCGCCTGAGCGCCGGTCGGAATGCTGTCGGCGAAGAACTGTACGTTGTGCGGGCCGCCGCTCACATTGTGGAAGACGACCTGGTCGCCAACCTTCACCGAGAGCTCGGACGGAACGAACTTGTAGGTCGTTCCCTCCAACACCATGTTCACATCGTGCGTGGCACCCACAGCCGCCGGCGCGGGGGCCGGCGCGGCCGCCGTCGTATCAGCCGCCGGAGCCTCTGCCTGGTTCTCCCCACCGCACGCCATCAGCACAACCGCCAAGCCAGCCACAACCGCGTTCGTCTTCATCTCCTGCAAGCCTCCCCACCATAGGTTGAAATCGTGAACTCCCCTTCGAAGGCTCCAGCGAAATCCCCACCGCATGGCCTTGTGAATTAGTTCACAAATATA
>JANNSC010000162.1:0-7055 GCA_031402135.1 Gemmatimonadales bacterium
ACCCTCCGGCTCCGCCGAAACCACAGCCAGGCACCCAACAGCAACCCCACCGGAGCCAGCACTTCGCCGCCGCCGATCGTCGTGATCCACTGCATGACTCTGGTAAGCGCCCGCGTCCGGAGCCGGGCCACCTCCAACAACCCCACCTCATCCCACGGGAGCGTCATCCCGAGGGACACCAGCACGGCGATCAGGATGAAGCCAACCACACCGGTCATCGCGACCAGCATTCCTCGCCCGCGCTGATGCTGTTTCATCTCTATCATCTGTGTCATCTGTGTAATCTGTGGACTGCCGTTGGTCTGGGTAATCTGTGGACGCTTTGTAATCCGAGGACCCCTCGGTGCAATCTGTGCAATCTGTGGATAGCTTTCCACCATGCTTGAATCCGCAACGATTGCCGGCGGCTGCTTCTGGTGCCTCGAAGCTGTCTTCCAGCCCTTGAAGGGCGTCGAAAAAGTCGTCTCCGGCTACATCGGCGGCCGGGTGCCCAACCCCTCCTACGAATCGGTCTGTACCGGCCTCACCGGCCACGCCGAAGCCATCCAGATTTCCTTTGATCCGGTCCTGCTTTCCTACCGGGACCTGCTCCAGCTCTTCTTTGCCTTCCACGATCCAACCACTCTGAACCGCCAGGGTCCCGACACTGGTACCCAGTATCGCTCGGCGATCTTCACTCATTCGGTTGCCCAACAGCACGAAGCGGAGCGGGTCGTTCGCGAACTGACTGCGGACCAAACGTTTCCCGCCCCCATTCTCACCCAGATCACTCCGGCCAGCACCTTCTATTCCGCCGAGGCGTACCACCAGGACTATTTCCGAAACAACCCCACCAAAGGCTACTGTCAGGCGATGATCGCCCCCAAAGTGGCCAAACTCCGCGCTGGCTATTCCGAACGGCTCCGCCCGCTGTAGCTTCTGTGAACGCCCCGGTTCCACCCCGGGAGTTCCCTGGCGGGGCGCGCCGCCGAGCATCCCAAAGCTTGTCCTTGGAAGCATTTGCCGAAGCGTTGACGCTACCCAGGTAATTTGGGAATTCTTCTCCACGCACCAGAAACCTAGAGCTCGAGGCCCCGTTGACCGCTTCTCCTGCACCCAAGCCACCGGTCGGATCCATCGGCTGGTTCGACCTCACCGTGCCCAACGCCGAGGCGGTCCGTGACTTCTACTCGGCGGTGGTCGGCTGGACCCAGACGCCGGTCGAAATGGGCGGATACCAGGACTATTGCATGAATGAACCGGCAAGCGGCAAGACCATCGCCGGCATCTGCCACGCCCGCGGTGCCAACGCCAATATTCCCCCGCAGTGGTTGCTGTACGTCACCGTCGCCAGCCTCGAAAAGAGCCTCGCCGAGGTTCGCGCTCGCGGAGGAGCAGTAGTGCGCCCACCCAGTGGCAACGACACCTCGGGCTACTTCGCCATCATCCAGGATCCCGCCGGCGCCTGCGTCATGTTGTTTCAGCCAGCCGACTGACCATGCTCGCCCTCTTTCGGGATGTGAGTCCGTCGATCGTTCACTGCGAGCTGAGCCACCTCGCCCGGGAGCCGATCGACCTGAAGCGCGCCACCGCGCAGCATCTTCGCTACGTGTCGACCCTGCACGCCCTGGGGTGCGACATCGAGTACCTCCCCGCCGAACCCGATCTTCCGGACGCGGTTTTCGTGGAAGACACCGCCGTCGTGCTCGACGAACTGGCCATCATCACCCGGCCCGGCGCCGAGTCGCGCCGGGCCGAAACCGCCACCACCGCAGCCTTCCTCGCAGCCCACCGCCCGCTCCACCACATCGAGGCGCCCGGCACCCTCGACGGTGGTGATGTACTGCGGGTGGGGCGGACCCTGTTTGTCGGGCAAACCCCGCGCAGCAACGAAGCCGGGATTCGGCAATTGATCGCGGTGGCTGGGTCAGCGGGTTATGATGTCCGCCCCCTGCCGGTCACCGGCTGCCTCCACCTCAAGTCGGCCGTGACCGCCCTCACCATGGATCTTTTCCTCCTCAACCCCGCCTGGGTCGACCCCGCCTGGTTCGCGCCCCCCAATGCACCGTCCCGCAAATTCTTCATTCCGGTCGACCCCGCCGAGCCCTTTGCAGCCAACGCGCTCCCCATTGGCCCAACCATCGTGCACGCCGAAGAATTCCCCCGAACCAGGGAGCGGATCGAGTCCCATGGACTGATGGTCGAAGCAATCCCCGCGGGAGAGCTCGCCAAGGCCGAGGGCGGGGTGACCTGCTGCAGCATTTTGATCGTGTGACATGAGCGCGACACCGTGGCGGCGGCGCCCAACGAAGAATCGTGTAACGCTCTGTATATCAACAAGATCGACACCGAAACAAAACCGAAACCAGCTCGGCATATCGCTTGCTCAACTAGGGGCAGGACTATCCTGCGCACTGGGGTCGGTAATGCTCAATCAAAAGTCGGTTCGGGAAGCCATTCTCACCGTGGCGCTGCTCGCCGGGGCGGCGGGTCCGCTCGCGGCACTCACCACGACCGGGAGCTGCACCGAGCGGGATACCCCAAACCTCATCTTTCCAGGTGACCCCCGGTGGTCATCCGCCAACAATGTCTACAACCTCGGGGCGGTGGGCATCACCGCAAATAACCCGCAGAGCGGCAATGGCTCGCTGGAGTTGTCCACCTCCGGCAGCCTCTTCGATTGGGCCTTCTTCAAGCGGATCGCCGACGGCAACGGTGCCTTTGGCCTGCTCGGCGGTATCAATTGCGTATCCATGGACTGGTACCGCAACCCCTACACCCTCCCCGAAGGCCCGCCGGCAAACCTCACCGCCGAGACCTGGCAGGAACAGACCCCGGTGCTGCGGCTGCTGGTGCGCGACCAACAGGTGCTGAGCCATCTGGTCTGGGAAGGGTGGTACAACAGCCGAAATTCTGTCAGCCCGACGGTCAACGGCCAATGGAACTTCGAGAACATGACCGGCCAGCAGTTCTGGCGCCACTACGAAGGTGGTTTGCAATACGACAACGGCGGTTGCTCCTCGGCGAGCTTCGTCAACTCCTCCATGCTGCAGACCTACGACCTCGACGGCTGGGTGACCAACTGCTACTCCGCCAGCGCCGAAGTGTACGGGGTCATGATCGGACTGGGCAGCTACTGGCCGGGTGAGTACAACGCCTTCCTCGACAACGTTCAGCTGGGATTCAACGGCCAGGAGGGCTTTGCAATCGAGGACAATTTCGAATTCGACGGACCAACCACCGCCACTCCCGAGCCGGCCTCGATGATCCTGATGGCCACTGGCCTTGCCGGGCTGGGCGCAATGACAATGCTCCGGAAGCGAAGGGCGGCGGCCCGAACTCTCTGACCGCCGCGCTCCGCGTCGGAAGTTTCTACATTGTTGGCAGCAACACCGTATCAATGACGTGGATCACGCCGTTGCTGGCAATGATATCGGTCGCCACAACGTTCGCAGTACCCACCATCACCTTGCCGTTCTTCACCACGATCGCCACGCTCTCGCCGTTTACCGTCTTGGCCGAGGTCAGGCCGACAACCTGAGCGGCACGGACATCGCCCGACACCACGTGCAGGGTCAAGATCGCGGTCAGCTTGGCCTTGTCCTTGAGCAGCGCCTCGACGGTGCCCTTCGGCAGCTTTGCGAACGCCTCATCGGTCGGGGCAAAGACGGTAAATGGCCCCTTCCCCTTGAGGGTCTCCACCAGGCCCGCTGCGCCAAGGGCGGCGGCCAACGTCTTGAAGCTCCCGGCGGCAACGGCCGTCTCCACGATGTCCTTGGCCGGCGCCATCTGGGCAGCCGCTGAACCCGCACCAACCCCAACCGCTACCGCCAGCATCGCACTGCGAACCACGAGATTCCGGTACATTTTCAGCTCCTTGGGCTCTCCCCGGATCTCGGCAGCCAGTCCGAATGACTGAACAGCGTCCAGGTGATGTCCAGACATTCTACATCAAATACATCGACATGTCAAGGGGTGTGACTCCTGAAAGCTTGACGATATCTGGACACCAAGTTACAGTAGGGGATGGCCGACCCAGACCAGAAGCTCCTCCTCCACCCGATGCGGGTGGTGATCCGGAAGACCGGCTTGACCCCCGATCTCCTCCGGGCCTGGGAACGGCGCTACGCCGTCGTGACCCCGATCCGATCCGCTGGGGGTCAGCGACTCTATTCCGGAGAGGACATCGAGCGCCTCGCACTGCTAAAGCGCGCCACCGATCGGGGCCGCAACATTGGTCAAATCGCCGGCTTGAGTCAGGAGGAACTGCGGGGCCTGATCCAGGAGGACCGGCCCGCGGGAGCCGGCGCCGGCGCCGGCGTTCTCCAGGAGTGCCTCCGAGCCATCGAACGCATGGATGACGCAGCACTCGAAACCGCGCTCCGGCGAGCGGCGCTCACCCTCCCCCTTCAAACGCTCACCGACGACATCGTGGCACCGCTCGCCATCGAGATCGGCAGCCGCTGGCACGCCGGTACGCTGCAGACGTCACACGAACACCTCGCCACCGCCGTCATCCGCCGGGTGCTGTTCTGGGCGGCCTCGACGGCGGACCCGGGGCCCGACGCTCCAACCATGGTCGTCTCCACGCCGAGCGGGCAGCGCCACGAACTCGGCGCGCTGTTGGCGTTGACCACCGCAGCGGCTTCGGGATGGCGCGTGGTTTATCTGGGGCCCGATCTACCCGCCGTCGACCTCGCCGATGCGGTTCGCCGGACCGGCGCCACGGTGCTGGCGCTCAGTCTCGTGTTCCCCAGCGAGGATCAAACCACCATCGATGAACTCCTGACCCTGCGTGAACATCTGGGCACCGGCGTCACTATCATCGCCGGCGGCAAGGCCGTCGACGCCTACGGCAAGACGCTCGAGCAAATCGGCGCTCTTCGTTGCCACGATATGCAATCGCTGCGGGACACCTTGGACACTCTGATCCCAAGTCCCTGATTCACTGCCCCGGCCACCCGGCTCGTCTCCGACCCACCAGCTGACGGTTTCCGCCTCCGGGCCGCGCATAGCAAGTCGATCCCTACACTGGAGTCGTCCGTGCCGCGCCACCTCCGCACCGTCGCCGTCCTCGCCACCGGCGCGCTCTTCGGTAACTCGCTTGGAGCCCAGCAGCCCGTCGCGCTGAGCGTCGTCCTCACCGCATTCCTTGCCGATTCCGGCGTCCCCACCCGCGGGCTCCCCTGGACCACCGGCCAGCAACTCCCCATTCAGTGGGAATCTTCCCTGCCAGTGAAGCTGGCCTATCAGCACCCGCAGGGGTTCACCCATCACCGAACCGGCAAGCTGCGGCTCGCCGGCGCGGGGAAAACCTCGCTCATCGCCACCATCGAAGTGGAAGGGATTGCAGCCGGGATCGCACGGACTGCGGTGTACTTCTCGCTGGGGGAGTGGCCCCTCGAGGCGGCCGAAAAGGCCCTGATCGCCGATGGGCTCAAGCTCTCGGCGCTCAAGTGCAGCCGCGAAAAGGAGGGGGCGTCCTACGGGAACCTCGTCTACGTCGTGAAGGCGCCTGGCAAGACCGCCTCGGCGCTCGGGGCGAACTGGGACTGTGCCCAGAGCGGCTGCAACGGCGGGTTCACTATCCTCTATCGCCGCGCCGACGTCACCACGATCGAATGCGCCAGTGCCTGATCCCCCGGGTTACACCCGGTTCTTACGCAGATCCGAAAGCGGATAGAAGGTTCCCCGCCAGACGATTCCCCCCTGCCACAGGTTCAGCACCAGGGCTCTGATCAGAATCCAGGACATCAGGAGGGCTGCCAGCGGGTAGAAGGCTCCGGCGTACCCTTGGGCGTTGGTTTCCCGGGCCGTCAGGGTGTGAACCAGCAGCTGGCAGCCGATGGTGAAAACGCCCACCAGCTGCACCGGACCCGATCCGAATGCCACCATTGCCATCGGACCGAAGCCCACCAGCAAATAGAAGAGCGCTCCGCTGAGGAGCAGGAGCGAGTAGTACTCCACCACCGAAAAAGTGTTCTTCATCAGCCCGTCGATCGCTTCGCCCAGCGAGTGATACCATTCGACCGATACCATGTCGAGCCCCGACATCGCCTCGGCGCGAGCGCCGCTGCGCTTGAGGATCTTGCCGAGTTTGAGATCGTCGTCGGGACGCATCCGGATCGGCTCATGCCCACCAGCCCGGTGATAGGCCGTCGTCCGGACCAGGTTGAACGCTCCGACCCCCACGAAAAACCTGCTCTTCGGATCGCTGGCCTTCCACGGCCGTACATACGCGCTGAACCACACGACAAAGGCGACGGTGAAGCACTTGAGCAGGCCGGGCAGGATCAGGTCGGGCAACACCGTCAGGTGATCGAGACCGGTGCGCTCGGCGTGCCCGATCGCGCGGGACAGCGTGTCAGGCTGCATGACCACGTCGGCGTCGGTGAAGAGCAGCCACGATCCGCTCGCCGCGGCGGCGCCCAGGGAGAGTGCGTGATTTTTCCCCAGCCAACCCGAGGGGAGATCCGCCACGTGAACCACCCGAAGCCGCGGTTCCCCCATGGCAAGGCGGTCCAGGATGGCCCCGGTGTCGTCGGTCGAACGGTCGTTCACCGCCACGATTTCCAGAGCGGCGTACCGCTGTGCCAGCAGGGAACCCATCCCGGCCTCGACTCCCCTCGCTTCGTTGCGCGCCGCAACGACGATGGAGACCCGCGGCACTGGCCCGACGATCGGATCGGCCAGCGCGAGTCGCCCGAGTCGCCGCAATCCCAGAAGCGCATCCACCGCGCTCCCGCTGATGACGAGCGCAAGGATCACGGCGGCCCAGGCAAGCAAGGTCATTGCGGAAGCATAGCCAACAGCAGACCGCCACCGCCCACCCATCCACCCGCCCCTTCCAGAAACCTATCGCACGATATATCGTATGGTATGTCGTAGGATCTATCTTGAAAGGTCAAAAAATGCATAAACCACGTGATGATTGGGGTTTAGGTGACCTTGCCGACCTTTTCTCCGGCGAATTCGGCCCCGGAGTATTCGGCTTCCGGATGGGCGGCGGGAAGCACCGCCACCGCCGGCGTGGACCCATGTTTGAATCCGGCGAGGTGAAATTTGTGATCCTTCGC
>JANNSC010000163.1:0-1896 GCA_031402135.1 Gemmatimonadales bacterium
GTTCATGGATCCGGTGAGGTTTTTGGGAATTGTGTATGACAGCATGAAGAAGTGAGCGGTCTCAGAACTTGATGCCGGCCCCGATTCGGAGCGTTCGGGGCGGCACCCGCTGCCGGGTTTGCCCGTAGGCTGACAGGGCATCGGGATCGAGGCTCCCGTTGACCGAGGTCTGGATTTCCGAGATGGTACCCGCGCCCAGCGCGTTAAAGGCGTCGAGCGCGAGGCTTACTTCGGTGCGCCCGAATCCAAACCCGCGTTCCAGGTGGAAATCCAGCGAGGTGCGGGCGGAATAGCGAAAGGTGCCGCGGGGCTGCACGAAGATCCGCTGTCCGGCGGTCGTGGCAAAGAACCGACCCTGAAGCAGCGGGGGCTTCGGGGGCATGCCGGTGGGAGGTTCGTCCGATAACTCGAACTCCAGCAGCAGGTCGGAAATCGTAAGCGTCGGGGTCACCCCGTCCCCCGAGAAGTAGGTCGCGAACGCCCCAGCCCGAAACCCGAAGGGCAGGTTTCCTCCCGCCGCGAGCTTGACCTCCACCTCGCTCTGGTTATTGAGGTTTCCGTAAAAATTGGCCTGCTCGTTCCGCCGAACGAACGGCCCGGCCCCGGAGGTGCTGTAGTCATCGGTTCCGGTCAGGCTGTTGAGGTTGCCTTCGAGCCGGGTCATGGTGGCGGAGGCGTTGGCCCACCACGATGGGTAGCGGGCCGTCGCGCTCAGCTGGAGTTGGTCAAAACGCCGGGTGGCTTCCGGTACGTTGGTCAGGACATTGTCGGGCTGGTAGGTGAGGGCCCGCCACCGCGCGATTCCCTCCGCGCCGGTGAAATGGGGCGGGATAACGAAAACGCCGGTCGGGATGGACTGGTCCCGCCAGTAGATGATGTCTTCGTTCGACACTGCCAGTCTGGGGAGCTTCAGCGGCTCGCCGTTGAAGATCAGGGGACGGAGGAACCGGTCCAGCACGGTGACGTTCTCATACATGGTGTAGTTGTTGTCGATGTTGCGGTCCACCACCGCCACCATGTTCTTGTTGCGCCGCCGCACATAGAGCGCCTCGGTTTTGATTCGGCTGCCCCAGGTCTTTTCCAGTCCCAAGATTCCCTGCTCGATGTAGGGCTCCTTGAAGTTCTCCACCCGACCGACCTCGTTCAGCCGAACCGTCTGCGCCTTGCGCCAGGCAGGATCCCCGTTTCGCTCGGCGGTGGTGAAGGTCCTGGTGGGGTCGCTGAATGGCGTGCCGGAGTACTCCCATCGCTCCTCGTTGGAGTAGACGCTGCCGCCTTCGGCGCGGTCGAAGAACCCGGCGAACATGTTCTGGTGAAAGATTCCCCAATGCGCCTTGGCAACCACGGTGCCGTTGCCGCTCAAATCTGCGACGACGCCGATTCGGGGCTCGAAGGCGTTATCGTGAACCGGGGTGAAGAATGACCGAGTGCCAGCCTGGCGCAGCTGCCCCACCCATCGGCCCCAGCGCACCCCGGGGTTAATGCTGAGCCAGGGAGTCACCTGGATGTAGTCCTGAACAAATGCCGCGCTGTTTTCCACCTTCGAGCCGAGATCCGCCTCTCCACCCCAGCTGCCGGTAATGACGCCGTTCCATACCCAGGTGGATGGCAGCGCCGGGTCGAACTCCACCGGGGTAACCCGTTGTCCCGGCCGCCAAGTCATCCCGCCATTCCGGAGCAACTGGTAGTCCCACCGGCCGAAACTGTGTTCGCCCCCGATCTTCAGGTGGTGTTCCAGGGGGCCGGTCCTGACATAGACGTCCCAATTGGCCGACACCGCAACGCTGGAGGGATCTCGCAATTCCCGGAAGGGGGCGTTCTGAAACTGTCTGGGATTGACCTCGAGGAGCGTTGCCAAACCCGGAGTCGATGCACCAGCGTAGGGTTCCCGCTGTT
>JANNSC010000164.1:0-9660 GCA_031402135.1 Gemmatimonadales bacterium
AGCCTGTCCACTCGCGGCAACGCCTATGACATGCCCGCCGAAGCGGTGGACGGTCAGGATGTGCTCGTGGTCCGGGAGGCGATGGACCGCGCCGTGGCCCGGGCCCGCCAGGAATCGAAACCTACGCTGCTCGAAATCCGGACCTACCGATACGTTGGCCATTCAATGTCCGACGCCGCCCACGGCACCTATCGCACCAAAGATGAGGTCGAGGAATACCGCCGCAGGGACCCAATCAAGGTCCTGGGAGACCGGATGCGAGCGGACGGCACCCTCGACGACGCCCGGTGGGCGGCTTTGGAGGCCGAGATCAAGGCCGAAGTAGACGACGCCTACAGCTTTGCCGAGGAATCCCCCGACCCGGATCCCGGAGCACTGTACGCCGACGTCTATGCGCCCGGAGCCGACTGACCGTGGCCGTCATCACCTACCGAGACGCCCTGAATCAGGCCCTCCGCGAGGAAATGCAGCGCGACGACCGGGTCTTTCTCATGGGCGAAGAAGTGGCCGAGTACGACGGGGCCTACAAGGTCAGCCGCGGGCTGCTCAAGGAATTCGGCGCCCGCCGGGTGGTGGACACCCCAATTGCCGAGCTGGGCTTTGCCGGAATCGGAGTCGGAGCCGCGATGGTGGGGCTCCGGCCGATCATCGAAATGATGACCTGGAATTTTGCCCTGCTGGCCATTGACCAGATTGTCAATGCTGCCGCCAAGATGCGCTACATGTCGGGCGGACAGTTCACCGTGCCAATTGTCTTTCGGGGGCCCGGCGGGTCGGCACTGCAGCTCGGTGCCCAACATTCGCAGTCGTTCGAGAGTTGGTACGCCCACATTCCTGGGCTCAAAGTGGTAATGCCTGCCACGCCCGCCGACGCCAAGGGTCTGCTCAAGAGCGCCATCCGGGACGACAATCCGGTGGTCTTCATCGAGGGCGAAATGCTCTACAACAACAAGGGCGAGGTTCCCGAAGGGGAGTACCTCACGCCGCTGGGCCAGGCCGACATCAAGCGCGCCGGGAACGACGTCACCATTGTCTGTCACGGCAAGACGGTTGGCATCGGCCTCAAGGCGGCGGAGCAGCTTGCCATCGAGGGGATCAACGCGGAGGTCATCGATCTTCGCACCATCCAACCTCTCGACACCCGAACCATTCTGGAATCGGTGGCCCGGACCAACCGCTGTGTGGTAGCCGAGGAAGGCTGGTCCTTTGCCGGCGTCGGCGCGCAAGTGGTGGACGTCATTCAGCGAGAGGCGTTCGACCGCCTGGATGCGCCAATCATCCGGGTGACCGGGGCCGATGTGCCGATGCCGTACAACAAACACCTCGAGAAGGCCGCGAAGGCGGATCCCGCGAAAGTGATTGAAGCGGTCAAGCGGGTTCTTTACATCTAGAGGCATCAGCTGATCGCTGGTCACCGATAGCTGATCACTGAAACACTATGGCAACCAAGATCGTGATGGAAGCGCTCTCTCCGACGATGGAAGAGGGTCGCTTGGTCGAATGGAAGAAGCAGGAGGGCGACGCCGTCGCCGCCGGAGACGTCATTGCCGAAGTGGAAACTGACAAGGCGGTGATGGAACTGGTGGCGCGGGCCGGTGGAATCCTGCTCAAGCAGCTGGTTCCCGCCGGAACCACGGTCCCGGTGTCCAGCCCGGTCGGGTGGATCGGCGCTGCCGGAGAGAGCGTGGACGGGGGTGGCAGTGCGGCAAGCTCGGCAACTGCCCGGAAGGCCGCCGTCGCAACCGGGCCGGAAGCGAGTAGCGCCGCCTCGGTGCCCGTCGCTGCCATCCAGAGCCGCGAGCCGGAGGGGAGGATCAAGGCGTCTCCCCTGGCTCGACGCATTGCCGCCGACAAGGGAGTCGATCTTGGAGCTGTGAGCGGCAGCGGGCCGGAAGGTCGCATCATCAAGCGCGACCTGGAGGGGGTGAGCGTACAGCCTCGCCTGGCAGCCGGGGGTCGTCCGACCACGGGGCGCGCTGGTGGAGAGCCCGCCTTCAGTGACGTTCCACTTACTCAAATCCGCAAGTCGATTGCCAAGCGTCTGGTGCAGTCGATCGGGCCGGTTCCGACGTTTTACCTCACCAGCGAGGTGGACATGGAACGGGTGGCGGAGGCGCGCGAGGCGCTCAACGCCGCCGCCGCGGACCAAGGCAAAATTTCGTTCAATGACATCGTCCTCAAGTCGGTAGCGACCGCGCTGATCCAGCATCCCGCCTGCAACGCCTGGTGGCAGGACGACCATATCCGCTATTGGTCCGAGGTGCATATCGGGATGGCGGTGGCGGTGAATGACGGCTTGATCACGCCGGTGATTCGTAACGCGGAAACAAAATCACTGCGAGACATCTCCGCCGAAACCCGGGACCTGGCCAAACGGGCCCGGGAACGGAAGCTCCGGCCGGAGGAATACACCGGCAGCACCTTTTCGGTGTCAAACCTCGGCATGTTTGATATCGAACACTTCACCGCCATCATCAACCCACCCGAAGCAGGTATTCTGGCGGTCGGGAGCATTGCCAAGGTCCCGGCGGTGGTCAACGACGCGCTGGGCATTCGCCGTCGGATGCGCCTCACCATGTCCTGCGACCACCGGGTTATTGACGGCGCCACCGGCGCCCAGTTCCTCAAGACGCTGAAGCTCCTCCTCGAGAACCCTTTGGCCCTGGTCTGGTGAACGGCATGGCAACTTTCGACGTGATCGTTATTGGCGGTGGACCCGCAGGGTATGTGTGCGCCATCCGCGCGTCGCAGCTCGGCCTTGCCACCGCGGTTGTCGAGAAGGAGAAACTCGGCGGCGTCTGCGTCAACATCGGCTGCATCCCGACCAAGGCCCTCCTGCACAGCGCCTACGCCGTCAACCTGATCAACCACGAGGCCAAGGCGCTGGGCATCGAGGTGAGCGGCGTGAAGGCCGACTACGGGGTGGCAATGAAGCGCAGCCGCCAGGTGTCGGAGCAGAACGCGAAAGGCGTCGAGTTCCTCATGAAAAAGCACAAGATCACCGTGCTCAAAGGCGCCGGCGTCCTGCAGGCCGGCAAGCGGGTGAAGGTCGGCGGCGACGTACACGACGCCCGGAAGGCGGTTGTCATTGCCACCGGCTCCCGGGTGAAGGGCATTCCCCAGATCGGCCTCGGCATCAACAAATCCACCGTCATCAGCTCCGATGAAGCACTCTTCCTTGAAAAGGCTCCCGGCTCGATTGCCATCGTCGGCGCCGGCGCGGTGGGGTCGGAGTTTGCGGACATCTTCAATGCCTTCGGCAGCAAGGTCACCCTGATCGAGGCGCTGCCCCGGATTTTGCCGATCGAGGACGCCGAAGCATCGGATGTAATGGCCAAGAGCTTCCGGAAGCGTGGTATCGTCGTAATGGCCGGGGCCAAGGTCCAGAAAGCCACCGTCGGTGCCACCGCAGTAACCCTCGACCTCGAAGTCGCCGGCAAGCCCGAACAAGTGATCGCCGACATGGTGCTGATGGCTGCCGGGCGAGCGGTCAATACCGAAGAGATGGGCTTCAAGGAGGCCGGAGTACAGCTGACCGACCGCGGGTTCGTCAAGGTCAACCTGGCCACGATGGAAACGACCGCCCCGGGCATCTTCTGCATTGGCGACGTGGCGGGCCCACCGATGCTGGCCCACAAGGGACAGCGGGAGGGAGTGTTCGTGGCCGAGGTGATTGCCGGCCACAAGCCCCGCGCCATCAAGTACGACAACGTGCCCAGCGTCACCTACTGCCATCCCGAAGTAGCCAGCATCGGCCTCACCGAAGAGCAGTGCAAGGAAAAGAAGTTCGACTACCAGATCGGGAAATTCCCCTTCTCGGCCAACGGCCGGGCGCGGGCCTCCAGTGAGACCGAAGGTTTCGTGAAAATTATTCGAGACAAGAAATACGGGGAGATACTCGGGGCCCATATCGTGGCGAGCCACGCATCCGAGATCATCCACGAACTGGTGGTGGCGCGGGAGAACGAATACACCGTGGAAGAGGTCGATCTGGCCATCCATGCCCACCCGACCCTCTCCGAAGCGGTGGCCGAAGCGTGCCTCGATTCGATGGGGCGGGTCATGCACCTGTGAACCAGCCCGCCGCATCCGAGCCCGATCCGGTCGGGCTGGTCTTTCGCGCCATGGCGTTCGGCGGGATGCTCGGGGTGGGTCTCCAGGGGTTGGTGACGTTCGCGGTGGATGCCTTGAAAACTGCGACACCGGCTGGCGCCCCGCTTCGCCTCGACTCACCCCATGCGCTGATGCTGCTGCTCGGAACCCCCGCCGCCATCGTGGCGGCGGGTTTCGCCACCTGGACCATCCTCGCTCCCATCAAGAATCCCTGGCGCCAGGCAATGCTGGCAATGATCACCGGCCTCGGGTCTTTCGTTTGTTCGCTGATTGCCTGGCCGATTCACGGCTACTTCGGGCGCCGGGGTCTGCTGGGACTTGCAGCCCTGTCGGGGCTCGGCTGTATCCTCATCGGCCGCCAACTCACCGCTGCTAGGGGCACCCGGTGACGTCCTCGATTGCGGTGATGGAGCTGGGCCGCCGCCGATACGCCGACGTGCTCGAGCTTCAGCGGGAGCTCTGCCGGGAACGAGTTGCCGGGCGACTGACCGAGGATGTCCTCCTGCTGGTGGAGCACGAACCAGTGATCACGCTGGGGCGCGGAACCAGGAATTCCAGCCTGCCGATACCCCGCAGCACATTGGAGGCTCGCGGACTCGAGGTGTTTGAGATCGAACGCGGCGGCGATGTGACGCTGCACGCCCCCGGTCAGCTGGTCGGCTATCCGATCCTCGACTTGGGCGGCTGGCGCCACGATCTGCACTGGTACTTGCGGCAGGTTGAAGAGGTGCTGATTCGAGCACTGGAAACTCTGGGCATTTCAGCCGAGCGGAACCGAGGCAAAACCGGGGTGTGGACCAGCGGTCGAAAAATTGCCAGCATCGGAATTCACGTCAAGCAGTGGGTCACGCTGCACGGCTTTGCCCTGAACGTCAGTACCGATCTGTCCCTCTTCGACCTCATCGTGCCCTGCGGGCTTGCCGGCGTCACGATGACCAGCGTGGACCGGGAACTCCCGCCCGGAAGCCTTCCGCGCTGGGAGGCAACCCGCACTGCGGTGATCGCAGCGTTCGGCCAGACCTTCGAACGGAACATGCGCAATGCGCCGGTGCCGACGCTGCCGGGGAACCGCGCCGTTCTGGCAAGCGGTATTCAGCGATGAGCAATGCTCCCGAGGGCATCGTACGGGTGGTGGCAACCCCGCCGGCGGACCGGCTTCCGCCTGGACAGATCGTCACCCGCAAATGGCCGGTGCTGCATTACAGCCACGTCCCCCGCATTGACACCGCAACGTGGCGCTTTGAAGTGACCGGATTGGTCGGCCGGCCGCTGTCGCTCACTTGGGAGGATCTCGCCCAATTCGGGCGGCAGGAAACGGTATGCGACATTCACTGCGTCACCCGCTGGAGCCGCTACGACAACACCTTTGCCGGCATTCCGGTCCGCACCATTCTGGAGGCCAGCGGAGTGAAGCCGGAAGCACGCCACGTCATGATTCACGCCGCTCCCGACTACAGCACCAACCTCCCACTTGCCGATCTCGAGCGGGCGGAGAACCTCCTGGCCACCCATCACAATGGCGAACCGTTGACGCCGGAGCATGGTGGGCCGATTCGACTGGTGGTTCCCCATCTGTATTTCTGGAAGAGCGCAAAATGGGTGACCGGATTCGAACTGCTGGACGCCGACTGGCCCGGGTTTTGGGAGGAGAACGGCTACCACATGCGAGGCGATCCGTGGCAGGAAGAACGCTTCGGCCGGCCCGATCCAGCCCGCATGCGGCGGGGTCCCCGAGGCGGCTGATGGGCGGTTATCTTCCGCCCTTATGGCGGAGCCGCTCGATCGTCAGAAGCTGGCAGCCCTCGCAGACGGAAAAGTCGAGGCAATTCTGCGTGCGGCCTCGAGCTGGGCCAAAGAAGTCCCCGCCGCGCTGACGCCGGCAATCCAGGCAGTGTGTGTTCGGCTCTCCGAGATGGTGGCCGATCAGCGCCACTACCTTGCCCCATTGCCGGAACCGCTAGAATCGGAACGCGCCACGGTGCTCACCCTCACCGCCGAGCGGTTGCGATCGAAGTCAGTGACCGCTGGCATCGAGGGAGTCCTGCAGGAACTCGCCGACATCGAGCTCAGGGCAACCGGCTCGTGGTCGTTGGTGGAGGGCGCCCAAGCCCAATGGATCGCGACTGCAATCCGTTTCCTCGAAGAGAAATCCGCCCAACTTCCCGCTGACCAGCGCCCCGATCCGTATTGGGCCGATGATGTGGTGGCCGGGATCACCGCCTCGGTGCGCGCCTTGATCGGGGTGGACGAACTTCATGCCAGGACTGAGGCGCGTTACTCCGGCGGCCACAAACGCCCGGCGCCGCCGGAAGGAACTCCCGACGCCTAGCTGCGCTCCGCAAAGAGCTGGAAAAACTTGCCGAACACCTCAATGCCATCCCAGATCTGCTGCACGTTGACCTTTTCATTGGGCGAATGCAGCCCGTCGTCGGGGAGGCCAATCCCGGTGAGCAGTACCGGGGCGCCGCCGCGCTGAAGCTCCGGTACCACCGGAATGGAGCCGCCCGCCCGAACCGGTACGGTTCGCCGACCCACCACTGATTCAAACGCCTCGTCGAGGATCCCGAACGCCGGATGGGTCACATCGCAGCGCACCGGGTCCCCGCCGTGCAGCAGTTTCACCTCAACGTCTGCGTACCCGGGCGCAAGCTTCTCGACTGCGCGGGTGAGCCACTTCCCCACCTTTTCATACTGGTGACCGGGAACCAGACGGAGGCTGACCTTGGCCATTGCCTGGGACGGAATGACGGTTTTGGCGCCCTCGCCGGTGAAGCCGCCGCGGATCCCGTGAATCTCAAATGTGGGTAGCGCCCAGGTGCGCTCGAGGATCGAGAACTGTTTCAGTCCGGTGAGCGCCCGTCCGGTGACCTCTTCAACCAGAAACTGATCCTCATCAAACGGCAGACTCTTCCACGCCTTTCGCTCCACCTTGCTCGGAGCAATGATCGACTTGTACAGTTTGGGGATGTTGATCCGGCCCGACCGGCCCTTCAGATCGGCGAGGAGCCGGACCAGGGTTTCCATGGCATTCGGGGCGGCACCTCCATAGGTGCCCGAATGCAGGTCCCGTTGCAGCGTGCGCACATGGATCTCGGCATAGCAGAGCCCCCGCAATCCGGTGTAGACGGCCGGCATACCTGGGGCGTAGTAGCCCATGTCGGCGACGATGACTGCATCCACGGCGGTCCGTTCCGGCTCGGCGCGGAGCCGATCAAAAATCACCCGGCCGCCACACTCTTCCTCCCCCTCGATGATGAAGTGCACGTTGAGCGGAGGCTTGCCGTCCTCTCCCAAACTCGCCTGATACGCCTTGAGCAGGGTAAATACCTGGCCCTTGTCATCCACAGCGCCGCGGGCGTACAGCTTGCCATCCCGAATGGTCGGCTGGAACGGCGGAGAGATCCATTCGTCGAGCGGATCCACCGGCTGGACGTCGTAATGGCCATAGCAGAGGACCGTCGGCTTCCCCTCCACTTTCGGGCTTTCGGCCCACACGACCGGATGGCCTTCGCCCTCCAGAAGCTGGACCACCGGGCATCCCAGGGCGCGAAACTGATCCATGAGCCACGTGGCGGCACGGCGGCAATCGGCGGCGTGGGCCGGCAAGGTGCTGATGCTGGGGATGGCGAGGAATTCGTTGAGCTCGGAGAGATGCTTGTCGTGAGTCATCGCAGCTGGGAGTCAGGGAGTCAGTATGCCAGGAAATCGAAGTCCTCGAAGATACCGCCGATCCTCATCCTCCGCCTGCCCGGACCGAATCCCCGAGGGCCCGCTCCAATCGGGCAAAGGCGCTATCACCCGGGGCGCCTTTCAGCAGCTCCTTGAGGGCGGCTACACCGGTCTTGACGCTCCGCCCGTTCCGGTCGTACCAGCGATCGAACCAGTCCAGGTGGGTCCGGTATATCCGCACCCCCACCAGCGCCGCATTGTTGATTGGCCTCTCGGTCAGCCGGCCCACCCGGATGGTCCGAAACCGCCCGCCCAGGGGACCCTCGAGTTCGCTGCGCACCCACTGCCCGATCGCCACTCGACCCGCCTCCAGCGAATCGGCCGCCGGCTTGGTGGCGTAGAAGGCCTCCAAACGGCGGAGGAGCGTGTCGTAAAATTCCCCCAGGACCACCTCATCGTGCCAACGATCACCGGCCCGAACCGCCAGGAGACTGTCGCCCCGGCCCCGGAAAAATTCTTCGGCGGCGCGATATCCAACCAACTGGGCGAAACTTTCATTGAACGGGGTGGCGCTCTTGATATACAGGCTGTTGTGCCCAATCTCATGGAAAACCAGCGCTGCGAGTTCGACAGAATCCTTTACCATTGCGGTGGAAAGGAGCGGATCCTCGAACCAGCCGAGCGTGGAATACGCCGCCGCCGGGCGCAGAGAAATATCGAACCCGCGTGCGGTGAGTTTGTCCGCCTCCTTCCGGGCCATCCCGACGTCGAAGTATCCCTTATAGGGGATTCTCCCCACAATCGGGTACTTCCAGGTGGTGGGACAGATGCAATTCTTCGGTGAAGCGGAGAGTACCAGCAGCAAGGTATCGCGACCGATGTCGCTGAAGGTCGTGTAGGTCTTGCCGGCATCGAGGCCAATCTCTGCAGCGTGGGCGCGCACCTCGAGAACCAAGCTCAGATACGCCCTGGTCTCGGCCGGCAAGGAAGAGTCCGCGATCAATCGGTCCAGGGGCCGGCGCTTCTCGAGAATCAGGGTCTGTTCGATACCCGCGCGGGTGAGGTAGCGGATGTCCTCGCTGGCAAGGTAGGCGGTGCCATATCCAAGTATCAGCGCGAGTGCGGTAACCAGAATTCCCATGAGAAATCGGCGGCGGGTCACGGCGTCCAGCGAACGCCGGTAAGGTGGACGTTTTGTCCCAGGGCGCTGCGGTTTTGAAATGCGTAGTCGAGCCGCGCCCGGCCCAGCAACACGCTGGCACCGAAGGCTGTGTTGGACAAGAGTCCTCCGGCGGCGCCCGGCTGGCGCCCGCTCCCGATCCTGCCGACGAATCCCAGACCGCCAACCGCGGCCCCCAGCTCCAGTCCCACCACGGTGCGGCCGTGGTCACCCGCCGACCACACGCTTTCTACCGTGGCGAGCAACCGGCCGTTGGAGTAGGTGTCGAGCAGGTTGAGGCTGAATCCAACGTGCAGCGCCTCCCGAAGTTCCAGCCCGCGGTGACTGACCCCGAACTGTCCCAGGTTCTGGGCGCTGATGGCAAGGGCGGCAATATCGAAGAACGCCACCTGCACCGCCAGATCGGTGGTGAGGGATCGGGTGACCGTGCCGTTGCGTTCCTCCACCGAGATGTACTTCCCGCTGCCACCAAAGGCGATTCCGCCGGACCGGTAGGCCACGGCGCCCACCCAGGAAAGATTGTCGTAGGTTGCCGATGCTTCCGGAAAGAGGAGGTAACGCCCGCCAAACCCCACATTGAACCGACCGATCCGGCTCGCCGCGGCGGCCATGGCATAGGTGGATCGGTCCGGGGTCCGTGAAAATCCGGCCTCCAGACTGAGCACCCGGATCGGGGCGAGGCCGGCGGGGTTGACGAA
>JANNSC010000165.1:0-3609 GCA_031402135.1 Gemmatimonadales bacterium
CCGGCTCCGATGCAGCAGCCTGATTTTGCCGGATTGGAAAGCCATCAGTTGGCGCGGCTTGCCGCGGCAAAGAAGGCCCGCGCCCCGGCACCGGTGGCGGCAGCACTGGACGCCATCAAGGCCGCCGCGGAGGGAGCCGGCGCGCTAATGCCGGCAATTGTGGTGGCGGTTCGAGCCCGAGCAACCATCGGGGAGATCAGCGATACCCTCAGGGTGGCGTGGGGGCAATACCGGACATGACGCCGATTTCGCACCACCTCAGCGTCCCTCGCACCGCCCGGTACCTGACCGAGGGGGAGTTTGAAAGCGCTCAGGAGGTCTGGTTCGTGCTGCACGGCTACAGCATGCTGGCTGCCTCCTTCCTGCAGTGGTTCGAACCAATCGCGAAACCGGGCCGGTTGCTGGTCGCTCCCGAAGCACTTTCCCGGTCCTACTTCGAGGAGAAGGGCGTCCGGCGAGTGGGGGCCTCCTGGATGACCAAGGAAGATCGCGACGCTGAAATCGAGGACTACGTCCGATATCTTGATCTGCTGGCTGAACGGGTGCTGGCCGGTGTGCCGGGGTCACCCCGAATCGAAGTCCACGGCTTCTCCCAGGGTGCCGCGACGGCGTGTCGCTGGGTTGCCTTCGGGCAGCGGAGGCCAGCTCGGCTGATGCTGTGGGGCGGGGGGGTGCCGCCCGACCTTCCCCTCGATCGTTACGGCGCACTTCTCACCGGCGCGGGGCTCGAAATCGCGGTGGGAACCCGGGATCAGTTCATTCCGGCCGAAGAGGTCGATCGGGAACAATCGCGGCTAGCCGCCGCGGGACTCACCCCGAAAGTCCACCGATTCGACGGTGGTCATCGAGTCGATCGGGACACCCTGCTCGCCCTGGAAGGAGTGGTCACATGAGTTCGACCGCCCAGCAGGTGGGTACAATGCTGATCCGGGAATTGACGTCGCTCAAGGCGGAACTGGTGGGCTACGGCTCCGAAGCCGACATCTGGCGAGTGGCCCCGGGAATCAGCAATTCTGCCGGGAATCTCACCCTGCATCTGGTCGGCAATCTGCAGCATTTCATCGGAGCCACGCTAGGGCAATCCGGCTACATCCGCAACCGGGACGCGGAGTTTTCCTCCAAAGACGTGCCCCGGGTCGACCTGATCCGGCTGATTGATGACACCATCGCGGTGGTGGACCGGACCGCCAAGGCGCTGGGGCCGGCGGACCTCGGGACGGAGTACCCCGAGCCGGTGGCCAAAGTTCACCTCAATACTGGCGATTTTCTGATTCACCTCGCTGCCCACCTTGCCTACCACCTTGGTCAGGTCGATTATCATCGCAGGATTATCACCGCCAGCGCGACGACAGTGGGGACGGTTGCACCCGGCCGTCTCCACTCGGCCCGCCCTGCGGAATGAACTTCATCTTTCACCTGGATTGATTCATGCCACGACTCCTATTGCCATTGCTACTGCTGTTTCCGATGGCTGAGGGTGCAGCCCAGCAGACTCCATCGACCCCGGCACCGATGCCGCCACCCATCGACCAGCAGATTGCGGCGGCGGTTATTGCCTTGCCCGCCGATCAGCGGGCCGGGGCCACCGTGATGGGGTACGACGCAGCCGGCAAGCTGGTCGTCCTCCGGAAGGGCACCGGCGACATGACGTGCCTGGGCCACAACCCGAAAGACAAGGACTTCCATGTCGCCTGCTATCACAACGACATGGAGCCGTTCATGGCGCGGGGCCGGGCCCTCCGGGCTTCCGGCATCACCGGCGGCCAGGTGGACACGGTGCGCTTCAAGGAGGTCAAGGAGGGGAAGTTGTTCATGCCGAAGAATCCATCGGCAATGTCTCAGCTCTTTGGCGGGGCATTTGACCCGGTGAAGAGTGTGGTGACCGGCGCTGAGGCGCTGTATGTGGTGTATATCCCCTTCGCGACTGGCAAGAGCACCGGCTTGTCCGAAAAGCCGTTCGGCAAGGCGCCGTGGATCATGTTTCCCGGAACACCCAAGGCCCACATGATGTTCAGCCCCGGGATGTAAGCGTTTTTGCCATCACTTGCCACCCAGGAGTTTCCATGCACCGCACCTCGCGTCGCAGCTTTCTGTCCTCGGTTGGCGCACTGGCCGGCACTGCCGCCATCCTGCCCGCAACGTCCGGAGGCGCCTCTGTCCTGCCGGTTGCGCCCGCCGCCCAGGGAGGCTGGGACATGTCGTGGCTCGATCGGCTTACAGGCAAGCACAAGCAGGTGTTCGATCTCTCCAATCTTGAAATTGGGCTCCTGGTGGTGAAGAACTGGTACGACGCCTGGGAAACGGTCTACGGCCTCAAGCACCCGGACGTCAACGCCGTCATTGGAATCGGCGGGCATGCCTTCCCGGTCAACGCCGGCGATGAGCTTTACCGGAAGTTTCCCATCGGGGAGCAGCACAAGGTCATCGACCCCGCGACTGGAAAGCCTGCGCTTCGCAACATTTTTCTCGATGGAGGGAAGGCTCCGCCGTTTCTGGGGGCGGGAGTGCGCCCGCTCCAGGCCCGGGGAGCGATCTTCTGGATGTGCAACAACGCGTTGAACGGTATCGCCGGCCAATTGGCCGCGGCAGTCAAGCGTCCCCAGCCGGAGGTGTACCAGGAATTGAAGGCTGGACTCAACCCTGGCGTGATCCTGGTGCCGGCCCACACCATGTTGATCGGCATGTGCCAGGAGAATGGCTGCACCTACGAGGCGCTCCCCTGAGGCAGCGCACCGATCACTGCCGCTTGCGATAGAGGCCGTCGAACGCCACTGTCCAGGTGGCTCCCCCGTCGGTGGAGGAGCGCCAGAACTGTCGCACCGTGCCATCAGTGTTTTTGGTGAAGCTGAGATCCTGCATGATGGTGCTGCCGTTCCGTCGGGTGGTTTCTCCGGCGTACCGCAGCACTGAATCGGCGTAGGTTCCCGCGAGGTTGAGCACGTTTCCCCCGTTATCGACCCACAATTGATGCCATTTGCCGTCGGCGCGGTTGTAGAAGTTGAAGCTCTGGCCGGTGCCTCCCTTGGAGCCCACCCAATGTTCGTGGAGAATGCAGCCGTCTTCGACCAGCGTCACCAGGTTGGTGCCGGCGGTGTCTTTGCCCGACATCACCACCCAGTCGCCGACCCAGAAATCGAACTGGCGGTGGGCCGGGGTGTCGCAGCGGGGTGGGGGTTGTTGGGCCTGGGCGGAGAGGGGGGAGGCAAGCGGGAGGAGTAGGAAGAGCGGCAAACTCACGGCAAATGCCTTGTGGCGCATGACGGAACTCGGCGAAGGGGGTGTCTTCCCTACGAGTCCTGTTAGCCGGTGTTTCAGGGGCTAGGTGACGGTTATGCTGACCACGGAGATCACCATTAATGTCACCACCGGGGCCGCGACCAAGCTCACCATTACCACGGAGCCCCCAAGCACAGCGACTGCAGGGGCTGCCTTCAGCACGCAGCCGGCCATTCAGTTGCGCGATTCCGGCGACAACCTCGTATTGACGACGGGCACCGTCGTCACCGTCGAACTCGAAACGGGCAGTGGAACCTTTGTTGGCTCGGTGACCGCGACTACGGACGTCAACGGGCTGGCGACATTCACAGGCCTCGGTCTGACCTCGGCGGG
>JANNSC010000166.1:0-8284 GCA_031402135.1 Gemmatimonadales bacterium
GGAATTCCTGACGGCCGACGAACCTGGTGCTGGTCAAGCAGAAGTAGTGGACAGGCTGGCCGGCACTGGTGGCCGAAGCGCAGTCGGTCAGGCGAATTGGACCATGGGAGGGCGATGAGTCAGGAATTCCCAGTCGAGGAAGTCCTCCAGCTCCCGACCGTTCACCGAAACGAGTTCGGTCCCGGTGCGCAGGCCAAGTTCCTCGGCAATGGAGCCGGGCTCAACTGCAGTTACTTTGATCATGAAGGTGGAAAAATGGCGCTAATCCCCTCAATTATCAAGAGTTAACGCTTCACAACTCAACTCATTTCCGAACCATTCTATTCGGCGCGCATCACCGCCGGTGGAGCAGTCTCCGCCGCCCGCCATCGTCCCCGCGCCGTGGACCAGGACACCCTCGACCGGACCCATATCGTTCCGCAACGGAAATCTGGACAACGCCGGTGTCGGGCAGCTGGACGGCGAGTGGTGGGACGAGGAACAGCAGTGGTACGAAGGGGCCTGCAAAGATGAGTGCAGGTCGGATGGTGGAACGATACGGTGATCTGCCCCGGGGTGCCGATCTGGCGTGTCCCCTCGCCGAGGTGCATTTTAGTGCCGCGTCCGGATCCGCCTCCCACTCTCGTTGGGTGAACTGCATGCGCTACTGCCAGCAGATCTCTGCAGCGCTCCTCGCCCTGATGGCCGGAGCCCACTCCACCGGATTCACCCAGGCTCCTGCCGGTCCACCGCTCACCGCCAAGGTCCAGGAGACGCTGATGGGCCCCGCGTCCCAACGGGTGGTCCTGAGCGCCGACGGCGACCACATCGCCATCGTCACGGCCAAGGGGAGCCGGGTCGTTGTCCTGGTCGATGGGGTGGAGGGGCCGGTGTTCGACGAGATCCCCCTGAACTTCACCTGGAGCACCTACCGGGGAAGCACCGGCTCGATGGTGTTCAGTCCCACCGGCGGCCACAGCGCCTATGTGGGCCGGCGCGGCGGAGATTTCATCGCGGTGGTGGATGGTAAGGAGGCGGCCACCCTCTCGATTCCGGGCCTGCTCCAGAGCGGCAACTATGGCATCGGTAACGGCTGGAAGTTCGCCTTCAATCGCGACGGGTCCCGGCTGGCGTATGGGGCGCTGTCCGGGCCGGCAACATGGGTCATGGTGGTTGATGGAGTGAACAGTCCCCCGTACAGCGCGGTGGACTTCACCCAGGTGGAGCTCAACGGGAAGCGACTGGTGTACGTGGCGCAGACTGCCGACCAGAAGTGGCACGCAGTGGTGGACGGCAAGCCGGGCCCGGCCTACGACGGGATCAGCGGACTCAAACTCACCCCCGACGGCGCCCACTACGCCTATATCGCCTTCAAGCCCGGGACCGGGACCCAGCGCTCGGTCGCCGTGATCGATGGGGTCGAAGGCCCGCCCTGGTTCAGTGTCGCCGAAATGGAACAGGCGCCCGACGGCCGAGTGGCCTACCAGGCGGGCACCAAACAGGGAGACGCCCAAGGCCGCGGCGGAGAAGAAGCGGTGTTCATTGGAAACTTCCGCGTCTCCAACACCCTCAAGTACAACGTTTCGTTCTACGACAAGGACCGCATCGGCCACCGTCTCGGGTCGGCCAGCCAGCGCATCGCCTGGAGCCCCGATGGGAGGCGCTTCGCCTATATCAAGCGAATCCCCCCCAACCCCGGGGTGCAGGTGATGGTCAACGACAAGCCGATGGGACTGCCCTATCTCGGCGCCGAGGAACTGCTGTGGAGCCCCGACGGCGCCCGCCTGACCTATCAGGGGGGCAGCCCCAACGGCACCGTCGCGGTGGTGGATGGACAGGAGTTCGGGGCATACACCTGGGTCAAGGAATTCCAGTGGAGCCCCGATGGAAAGCGTTACGTCTTTCAGGCGGCCGGCAGCGGCGGCGGTGTGGTGATGGACGGCGAGGTGCAGCCGAGTAACCGTGGACTGGTGGACGGATCGTTCCTCTTCAGCCCCGACGGCAAACACCTCGCCTACGGCGGCCGGCCCGGCGTGAGCGTCTATCAGCCGATGGTGGACGGCGTGGCGAAACCGCACAACCTGCAGAGTTTCACCAGCAGAAACAATCCGCCGATTCTGTTTCCGGTCTTCTCCTGGAGCCCGGACGGCAACCACCTCGCCTACGTCGCCTTCACCATGGATCCGATCCCGAAAGGCGGGATCTTCGTGGACGGCACCCTCTGGCCCGGGCCAACCGCCGGCTTCCAGTTTCCCTCCTGGAGCCCGAACAGCAAGCACTTCGCCACCGCGGTCTGGATCGGGCGGGGCTGGACCATGATGGTGGACGGCAAGCTGGGGCCCACCTACGAGGATGCCGTGGTGCTGAGCAGCGCAGCCTGCCGCTTCATCGATGACAAGACCTTCCGATTCTACGGGATCAGGGCCGGCCAGATCTATCGGGTCACCCTTGACCTGGGAGCTTAACATGCAACTCCGCCCGCAAATATCCCACGCGCTCATTGCCATTCTGGTTTGCGCCCAGTCGGCGGGGTTTGCGCAGGGCCCCGCCGGCCCGACGCTCAACGCCAAGCTCGCCGAATCTCTGATGGGGCCCAAGACCGATCGGATGGTCCTGAGTGAGGACGGCGATCACCTGGCCATCGTCACCGCCAAGGGCAGTCGGCAGATCGTGCTCCTCGACGGTGTGGAGGGGCCGGTGTTCGATGAGATTCCGGCAAACTTCGGCTGGGGCAACTACCGATTGAACGGCGGGCCGATCGCCTTCAGCCCCACCGGAGGCCGGAGCGCCTACGTCGGCCGCCGGGCCGGGGACTTCATCGCGGTGGTGGACGGCAAGGAAGCGGTCACGCTGATGACTCCTGCCACCGCCGTGGGGATCGGCTACACCGATCCGCTCGCCTGGCGCTTCATTTTCAGCCGCGATGGCTCCCGGCTGGCCTACGCCGCACGGGAAGCGACCAGCTGGGTGATGATGGTGGACGGGGTGAAGTCACCGTCGTACAAGGGCCTTGACATGACCCAGGCTGTGCTCAACGGCAAGCGGCTGTTCTATGTGGCGCAGACCCCAGCCGACCAGAAGTGGCACCTCGTGGTGGATGGCAAGGCGGGCCCGGCTTACGACACCATCCGGAGCCTCAAGGTGACGCCGGACGGAGCCCACTACGCCTTCATCATCGAAAAGCGCTCCCCCACGGCGAGGCCGGCAGCGGTCGTCATCGACGGCGTCGAGGGGGTCACCGAGAAGGAGATCTCCGAGCTGGAGCAGGCGCCCGATGGACGGGTTGCCTACATGGCCACCAGGGCCCAGACGCGGCCGGGTGTGGGGGGCAATCCTCCCCACCTCATCGTGGGAGCGCTGGATGCGGACTGGACCACCACCTTCGGCTACCCGGTCTTCGGAGTGAACAATCCGCCGCAGATGCACGTCGCCTGGAGCGCCGACGGCAAGCGGTTCGCCTACATCCAGCGGAACGACCCCAATCCCGGCGTGACCATGATGGTCAACGGGAAGGCGATGGGGCCCACCTACAATTCCACCAGCGCCCCTTTCTGGAGCCCCGACGGCAGCCGGCTGGCCTACGTGGGGAACAGTCCCAGCGGCGCCTTCCCGGTGATCGACGGCCAGGAACTGGAGGGATACACCTGGGTCAAGGATTTCAAGTGGAGCCCGGATGGAAAGCGCTACGGCTTCCAGGGCGCCAACGCCACCGGCATCTGGATGGTGATCGATGGCAAGCAGCAACCCAAGTCGCTCGGCGTCCAGGACGGCACGCTCACCTGGAGCCCCGACGGGAAGCATGTCGCCTACAGCTCCCAGACCACCGGGTCGGGCTACCAGCCGATGGTGGATCTGGTGGTTCAGCCCCACAACCTGGGCACCTTCCACGCCCGGGTTCTCAACAACCGCAACCTCTTCTTTCCGCCATTGATCTACAGCCCCGACGGAAGCCGCCTGGCCTATGTCGGCACCACGGCGGGAATGCCCAGGGCCGCGGTGTGGGTGAATGGGGTGGCCCAGCAGGGCCCGATGCCGAGCTATTTCCATCCCAACTGGAGTCCCGACAGCAAGCATTTTGCCGCGGTGACTTCGAGCGGGACATTGTGGGTGATCATGATCGACGGGAAGCTCAGCCCCGGCTACGAGGACATCCTTGAGCTCAATCTGGCCAGCGACCGCTTCATTGACGGCCACACCTTCCGCTTCTACGGGATCAAAGCGGGACAGGTCTACCGGGTGACGCTGGATCTCGGGGCGTAACCCGCCGGGAGCCCGAACCCGGACAGCGTCTTGGCGCTTCCCGTGCCCCTCAGAGGCGGACCATGCCAATCCCGCGGGGTACCGGCGCCGGACTGCCGCACCAGCCGATGACCCTCCCCTGGCGGCACGCCCAAGAAGACCGGCTTGACTGGCGCTTGACGGCCATGGACCAGGTTTCCCCATCACTCCGACCGGAGGATGGTATGCGCTTTCACCTGGCCCTGCTGATCACGGTATCCGCGGTCTGCCCTGCAGCGACCCAAAGTTGTTCGGGCCCGGATTGGACGAGCTTCTGGGAACCCAACCCCGCCCCTTCAACTGGAACCACTCCGACGGGCTATTGCGACGGCTGGAACGCTGGGTGGCTCCGCGGCTGGGTAGACGTGAAGGGACCCCTGACGGCAATGCCGGCCCCTCCCCCTCCCCCTTGCCCTGCGCCGGAGTGCGGGCGGGACACCTTCGACGACGGGTACAGCGTTGGCCGCGTTGCCGGCGTTGCTGCCGCAAATCGGCCCACCGATCCCTAGGAGGCTACGACCAACATTGGGGACCGAGGAGGAACCGCAGCGCTCACTAGACGAACCGCACCCCGCCATCCTCCAGCGGCGTGCTCCGGATCCGCATCTGGGTGAGCGCATAGACAGCGTTGGCCACCGCCGGCGCCACCAGCGGAACCCCCACCTCACCGATCCCGCCCGGCTTCCCGCCCGACTGGACCAGTTCCACCTGGACCGGTGGCACCTCGTTCATCCGGGGCAGCTGGAAATCATGGAAGTTGCTCTGCTCCACCCGGCCGTTCCGGACGGTAATCCGGCTCCGCAGCGTCTGGATCAGCCCGGTCACCACGCCGCCCTGCAACTGGGCAATAACTTGATCGGGGTGCACCGCGATCCCGCAATCAGCGGCAATGGTGATCTTCTCCAGCTTGATACGCTCCGCCGTCCCCGAGACCTCGCAGACCACCGCCGCGTTGGTCTCGTAGCACTCCATCGCGGCGATCCCGAAGGCCCGCCCCGATCCCGGCGTCGCGCTGTAGCCTGCCGTCCGCGCCGCTCGCTCCAGCACCGCCCGCTGGCGAGGGAGCTTGCCGAGTAGCGCCAGCCGGAAGGCGAGCGGGTCCTGGTGTGCCGCCAGCGCCAGTTCGTCCATGAAGCTCTCCACCGCGAAGGCATTCAAGGCATGGCTCACCGAGCGCCAGAACCCCATCCGGATCCCGACCTCCTCGATGATAGTGCGCAGCTCGACATTGGGAATGTCGTAGGTCAGGTTCACCAGCCCCTCGGTCATGAAGGGGTCGTTCCCGTTCTGCACAAAGCTCGGGAAGGCCCGTGCGGTGATCGAGGGCGAGACCAGCGTAGCACTCAGCGCCACCAGCCGGCCGTCGGCCACTGCGCCCCGCATGAGGTGCAGGCTGGGCGGACGGTAGAAATCGTTATGCATGTCCTGGGGGCGGGTCCAGATCATTTGCACCGCAGTCCCCGGCACCGCCTTCGCGATCATCACCGCCTGCGCCACGTAATCGTTTTCCAGCCGCCGTCCGAAGCCGCCGCCGATGAACTGACAATGGACCTGCACCTGCTCCGGCTTGAGGCCGGCCACCGCCGCCGCGGTGCCCCGGGCTCCCTCAGGGAACTGCACGCTGGCCCAGACGTCCACACCGGTAGCGGTAACCCGCGCGGTGCAGTTCTGCGGCTCCAACGTGGCGTGCGAGAGCATCTGGCAGCGATACTCGGCGTCGATGGCGCCCGAGCCCAGCGCGGTCGCCACGTTGCCCGCCTGCTTGGCCACGAATCCTGACTTGCCCCGGGCCGCCTCCAGCGTCCGGAAGAACCCCGCGGTGTCGAGGGAGGCCCCGGAGCCCTCGTCCCACTGGATCTGCAGCGCGTCGGCCGCCTGGCGGGCGGTCCAGTAATGGGTGGCCACCACCGCAACGGCGTCACCGATGTCTACCACGGCCCGCACCCCGGGCCGCTTCGACACCGCGGCCGCATCGAATGAGACCACCTTGCCCCCGATCACCGGGCAGGGAGCGATCGCCGCGTAGAGCATTCCCGGGATCTTGACGTCGAGACCGTAGGTGGCCCGCCCCCGCGCCTTGTCGGAGCCGTCCAGGCGGGCCAGCGGCTTTCCGATCACCGTGAACCTGGCGGGATCCTTGAGCGTCACGTTGGCCGGCGGGGTGAGCTTTGCCGCAGCGGCGGTGAGGCTTCCATAGGGGGCGCTGTGCGGTCCATGCGTCACCACGCCATTCTCGGCTCGGCAGTCGCCGGGACTCACTCCCCACTTCGCCGCCGCCGCCGCGATCAGCATTTCCCGTGCGGTGGCTCCCGCCTTCCGAAGCGGTTCCCACCCTTCCCGCACGCTGGTGCTTCCCCCGGTGATCTGGGCGCCGATGGCGGTATTGACATAGGCGGGATCGGCCGGGGCGTGCAGCACCTTCACCCGGCGGGGGTCCACCGCCAGCTCCTCCGCCAGCAGCATACTGAGCGAGGTATAGACGTCCTGCCCCATTTCGCTCCGGCCGCAGGTCATGGTCACCGCGCCGGTGGGCCCGACGGTGATCCAGGCATTCGGCTTGAACTCGGCGACAGCCTGGGCATTCGCCTCTCCCAGGTGGAATCCGATCATCATCCCCCCGCCGGCCACGGCGGAGACCTTAAGAAAATCGCGGCGGGTAACCTGAGATGTGCTCATGACCGGCCCCCCAGCGTGGTGGCCGCTTCGCGCACCGCATCCTTGATTCGGCCGTAGGTGCCGCAACGGCAGATGTTGCCGTTCATCGCTTCGACGATCTGCGCGTCGGTCGGCTTGGGGTTCTTGGCCAACAGCGCCGAGGCGGTCATCACCTGCCCCGACTGGCAGTAGCCGCACTGGGGAACCTGGTGTTTGTCCCAGGCCGCCTGGACCGCATTGCCCACCGGCCCGGTCAGGCCCTCGATCGAGGTGACCCTCTTGCCGGCCACCGCCTCGAGCGGCGTCACGCAGCTGCGGGTGGCGACCCCGTCCACGTGGACGGTGCAGGCGCCGCACAGCGCGGCGCCGCAGCCAAATTTGGTGCCGGTCATCTGCAGGTGGTCCCGCAACACCCAGAGGAGCGGGGTGTCCGGCGGGGCGTCGACAGTCACGGTCCTGCCATTGAGAAGAATCGAAGCCATGGAACCCTCAGGCGCGTCGAGGTGACGGAATCACGGGGGTGGGGCGCATCCGGCCCCATCGCGAATCTGCGCTGTAACGCGGCGAAGTCAAGCGGCGGTCGAGGGTCGCGCCACCGTCGGGCATTGCTGGCCGGAACCGGTGGCGGAGAGTAGATTCGCCCCATGAAACCCATCCAGCTGTTCATGCTACCGCTGACGCTCCTCGCTGCCAGCGTCCAGGCCCAGGGCAACCCCGGCCAGCCGAACCAGACCACAACTCAGACTCCGGCGGCCGCCCCCGCCCAGCGGCCCGCTGCGGTGCCCGAAGAAAAGAGTTCGGTCACCCACCATACCGCCCGGATCGGCGGCCAGCAGATTGCCTACACTGCTACCGCCGCCACCTACATCGTTCGGGCCGACGACGGTACCCCCAAGGCGGTGTTCTTCTTTGTTGCCTATACCAAGGACGACACCAATATCACCCGGCGCCCGGTTTCGTTCGTATTCAACGGCGGCCCCGGCTCCGCCTCCAGCTACACCCACATGGGGTTGGGGCCCCGACGCACCGTCCTCACCGACGATGGCTTCGGCATGCCCGCCCCCTACACCACCGTCGAGAACAACGAATCGTTCCTCGATGCGACCGATTTGGTGTTCGTCGACGCGGTGTCCACCGGGTACAGCCGCCCCGCTCCGGGCGAGAATCCGACCCAGTTTTACGGCCTCACCCAGGACGCCAATGCCT
This sequence comes from Gemmatimonadales bacterium, assembly GCA_031402135.1. Lineage (GTDB taxonomy): Bacteria > Gemmatimonadota > Gemmatimonadetes > Gemmatimonadales > GWC2-71-9 > JABFSM01. Next base: position 8,119 of record JANNSC010000166.1, read on the forward strand.
TTGCCGACTTCTTCTATCAGTACCTGACCCGCAACGGCCGATGGGCCAGCCCCAAGTTTCTGATCGGCGAGAGCTACGGCACAACCCGATCGGCCCAGCTGGCTCAGACCCTGCAACGGCGGCACCAGATCTATCTCAACGGCATCGTGCTGGTCTCGGCTGTCGG
>JANNSC010000167.1:0-5843 GCA_031402135.1 Gemmatimonadales bacterium
ATTTAAGAGTCGATCACTATCCGTTTCTGGATCTCTTACCCATATACAAAATGTCTCATCTTGCCTAACATCGGACGGCACAAGGTGGCCGCCTAGTGCGTTTTGTGCTTTTGATAATGCTCTTTCTCTTTCCCCTACAACACAGCACCGCGACCACATCGCCCAGCCGCATGGCATCCTCGAAGTCATGGGTGACCTGCAGCGTGGTGATGGCTTCATGTTGGTGCAGTGCGCGAATCTGGCTGCGGAGCATCCGGCGGGTCGCCGGATCGACCGCCGCGAACGGTTCGTCGAGCAGGAGGATGCTGGGACGGGGGGCCAGCGCCCGTGCCAAGGCAATGCGCTGCTGCTCTCCGCCCGAGAGCCCGTTCACCCCGCGATCGAGCAGGGCGGTCAGCCCGAGCAGGGCGGCCAGTTCGCTCACCCGCGCCTCCCGGGCCCCGCTGTCCCAGCTCCTCAGGCCATAGCCGATGTTGTCCCGGACCGAAAAATGGGGGAAAAGGTGGTAGTGCTGATAAACAAATCCGACCCGGCGGGCTTCGGGCGCGGCGTGGCTCACATCCTGATCCCGGAGCACCACCCTTCCGCTGTGCAACGGGAGGTGCCCTGCAATGGTTTCGAGCAGGGTGGTTTTCCCGGAGCCGGTGGGGCCGATGATGAGGCCGTAGCCGCCTGAAGGGACCTCCAGCGACACCTCCGCCAGGGTGAACCCGCCAACTCGCACCACGATGTGCTCCAGCCGGATCATCGTCGCACCGTACGATCAGGCGTCAGCAGCTGGACCACCAGAAACACCACCAAAGCCACCAGGAGGAGCACCACTGCGGCGGGAACCGCTGCGGGCAGGCCAAAGAGGGTGAACCGGTCGTAGATCAGGATACTGGCAACCTTCGGATTGAAGGTGAGAATCACGATGGACCCGAATTCGCTGACGCTGCGGGCCCATGCCAGCACCGCGCCGGCCAACACGCTGCGCCCCGCCAGCGGCAGGGTAACCCGCCGAAACGCCTGCCAGCCGGTGTCACCCAGAGTTCGAGCCACTCGCTCCAGCTTGGGATCGACCGAGCGAAAGGCTTCGCGCGCGGCGCTCACCACGATCGGGGCCGACACAAACAGCATGCCCGCCACGATACCGGGAATCCGATTCACGATTTCGAGTCCGAACTCCCCCAGGACCCGGCCGATCGGGGATTGGCGGCCGAGAAACAAGAGCAGCGCGATCCCGGCAACCGGATGCGGCACTACCACCGGCAGCTCCACCAAACCCGCCACAATACGCCGACCAGGGAATTCGACCCGGGCCAGCAGGTAGGCCAAGGGAACGCCCAGCAGCAACGAGAGTCCGGTCGCCGCGGTGGCGGTCAGTACGGTGAGCCAGATGGAGGCTACCAGCTCCGGATCGCGAAACGCTTCAGCCAGACTGGCGGGACTTGCCTGGAGGAGCAGGCGCACCAGCGGGCCGACGACGAACAACACCAGCAGGGATCCCAGCACCCAGATGGCAATCGACCACGGAGAGAGGCGGGTGGGCATGAACGAAAAGGTAAGCGGTGCGAGAAGGGAGGTAAGAGGCGGGCGGCTCGCGGTGCGCGGGGGCTATACTTCAGTCGTCGGCACCCTGAGGTCAACTCCCCACCCCTAATCACCATTGCCATGAAACTCAGCCCCAAGATGCAAGCCGCGATGAACGAGCAGATGCGCCGGGAGTTTGTCGCCTACTATCTCTACCTGGCCATGGCGGCGTGGTTCGCTCGGCGAAACTTTTCCGGCTTTGCCGCGTGGATGCGGGCCCAGGCGCGCGAGGAGGAGAGCCATGCGCTGAAGCTGTTCGACTACATCGATGATCGGGGCGGAGAAATTTCCCTGGAGGCGATTGATAAGCCCAAGGCCGAGTGGAAGAGCGTGCTTGCCGTGTTCGAGGCTGCCAAGGGCCACGAGGCAAAAGTGTCCCAAGGCATTCACAAGTTGTACGAGCTGGCACTCTCCGAAAAAGACTACGCCGGCCAGGCGATGTTGCAATGGTTTATTACCGAGCAGGTCGAAGAAGAAAAGACCAGCACCCACATCGTCGAAACCATTCGCATCATCGGCGCCAGTAGTTCCGCCCTCCTGAACTATGATCGGGAGCTGGGCAGCCGCAACCGGGCCGGATAGCCCGGTGCGCGTCGCATTTCTCGGACTCGGCGCCATCGGACGCCCGATGGCAGCCCGACTGGCACCGCTCCACACCCTCGCGGTGTGGAACCGGACCCCCGAACGGGCGCTGTCGTTTGCGCAGGAGCACAGCGCCGTCGCGGCGGCAACGCCCCGCGAGGCGGTGGCTGGAGCGGATGTCGTCATCACCTGCCTCCCCACCTCGCCCGATGTCGAAGGGCTGCTCGGGGGGGAGGACGGCATCGAAGCCGGTCTCCTCACCGGTGCGCTCTTCCTCGATTGCACCTCGGGAGACCCGGCAACGGTACGGCGGATCGCCGCCCGCCTCGCCGCCCGGCAGGTGGCGTTTGCCGATGCGCCGGTCAGCGGAGGCACCAATGGCGCCGAGGCCGGTACCCTCACCGTCATGGTCGGCGGGCCGGCGGAAGTATTTGCCCGCGCGGTGCCGGTGCTGGAGGGCTTCGGCAAGCGCATCGTTCACATGGGCCCGATCGGCACCGGCTGCGCCATGAAGGCGCTCAATAACACGCTGCTCGGCGTCACCATCCAGGCGCTTGCCGAAGGGCTGACGGCGCTGGTCAAGGCGGGCGTCGATCCCCGCGTGGCAGTCGAAACGCTGAATGCCTCCAGCGGGCGCTCTTTCGTGAGCGAGGCGCTGCTGCCCGACCGGGTGCTGACCGGACGCTGGCCGGTCACCTTTCGGCTGGCCCTTCTCGACAAGGATATCGGGATTTTTCTCGGGCTGCTCCAGCAGCTGGGCCTTTCGGCCCCACTGCTCGAGGAGGCTGGCGACCTGCTGCACCAGGCCCGCGCCGCACTGGGCGAAGCGGCCGACTACCTCGCCCCGATCCGGCTGCTGGAACAGCGAGTCGGTGTGGAGATTCGGGGCTGATCGCCGGGGCTTGCCTCGGTCCGCGCGCTGCGCCAGCTTCCGCCCATCATGACGACACCGGAACCCGCCGTTCGCGCCTGGGGGAATACCCTGCGGGTCCGAGCCGAGGTGTTTTTGACCGGCGGCCGGACCATGGTCGGTGACCTTCATCTGATGTCGGCGGCCTCCTTGCATAGCGGCCCCGAGACTCCCGAGGAACTCCTGAACCGCCCGGACCGTTTCTTTCCCCTCACCGTCGAGTCCGACCAGACCGTCTTCCTGGCCAAGCACCAGGTGCTCTGCGTCGGCACCTCCGCGGAAGCCTCCGAGGATGATTCCGACCGTCGGTCTGCCGCCCGCCAGATCCCTCTTGGGGTCGAACTCTCCGACGGCACCGAACTCATTGGAACGGCCACCTCCGAGCTTCCGCCCGACCGAGCCCGGGCGTTGGACTTCCTCAACCTCGGCACCGAGTTCTTTGGCCTCCGCGCGGATCACGAGGTCCGGTTCGTCAATCGCAGCCACATTCGTGTCGTCACCCCCCTCGACTGAGCCCATCGTGCCCCGTATCGACCGATTCCTGACGGCCATGCAACAGCACGGGGGAGACGCACTCCGGCTGGTACCAGGGAAGCCGGTGCGACTGGCGCGCGGCGGAGTCCTTCAGCCGGTCACCAAGGAACTGCTCACCGAAGCCCAGGTGATGGCCTTCCTCCGGGAGATCTCCAGCGCCGCCGTCACCGACCGCCTCGGGCCAGGAGCGCGGTTGAGCTTTTCCTACCAGAGTCCGATTGGGCCGGTCGAAGTCACGGTGGCCCCGGAAGAGGGCGGGGCGGGTGCCACCCTGCGTCCCGCGGGCGTCGGCGCGCCCAACGGCAGGGTCGCACCCGACTTGACGCAACACAAGGTGGAAATCGAGCGTCTGCTCCGCCGCATGGTGGAATCGGGGGGATCCGACCTGCATCTGCGCGCCGATGCGATTCCGTTGCTCCGGAAGGACGGCGGGCTGCTCCGTCTTGAAGAACCACCTCTCACCGGAGACGCACTCGAGCTCCTGGTCCGGAGCATCATGACGGCGCCGGAGTACCAACGGTTCCAGGCCGAACACGATTTCGACTGGGCCCACGAGATCTCCGGGGTGGCCCGCTTCCGCTGCAATGCCGGTCGGGACCGACATGGGGCGTTTGCGGTGTTCCGCCAGATCCCGACTGAGATTCGCACCGCCGAGGATCTCGGCCTCTCCAAGGAAGTGCAGGCGCTCTGCAACCTCACCAAAGGACTCGTGGTGGTGACCGGGCCGACCGGCTCCGGCAAGTCCACCACGCTGGCCGCGATGGTCGACCTGATCAATCGGACCCGCACCGACCATATCATCACCATCGAGGATCCGATCGAGTTTGTGCATCAGAGCAAGCGCTGCCTGGTAACCCAGAGACAAGTGGGGATGCACACCCGGTCCTTCAAGGCGGCGCTCCGCGCCGCCCTGCGGGAAGACCCCGATGTGGTGCTGGTCGGCGAGATGCGCGATCTCGAAACCATTTCCATCGCCATCGAAACCGCCGAGACTGGTCACCTGGTGCTGGGGACCCTGCACACCACCACCGCCGCCTCGACCCTCGACCGCATCATCGATCAGTTCCCCGCCGACCGGCAGGGCCAGATCAGGGTGATGCTGTCGGAATCGCTCCGGGGCGTCGTCGCCCAGGTGTTGTGCAAGAAGGTGGGTGGAGGAAGGGTGGCCGCCCGGGAGATTCTCCTCTCAATCCCGGCAGTGTCGAACCTGATCCGGGAAGGGAAGACCTACCAGATTCCCTCGATCATGCAAACCAATCGGAAGATCGGAATGGTCACCCTGAACGACGCGCTGCTCGACCTGGTCGAATCGGGCTCCATCGAGCCCCGAGAGGCGTACCTCAAGTCGTCCGAAAAGACCGGACTCGTCGCGTCCCTCAAGGCCAAGGGGGTCAGCACCAGCTTCCTGGGCGAAGGGTGATCCCGCCGGCGTCATCACCGATTCTGGTCCTGGTTGGTGCCCAAGACATCGTCAATATTGCCGGGGCGGTCCGACTGGCCTGCAATTTCGGCATCCGACAGATGCGATTGGTGCAGCCGGCGGTCTTCGATCCGTGGCGCATCGAGGGCATCGCCCATAACACCGCCGATTTTGTATCCCGGATCACCCTGCACGACGATCTCGCCGACGCGATCCAGGACTGCGTCTTTGTCACCGCCATGACGGCCCGGGCCCGCAGCGCCAAGCGCACCGTTGTGGGCCCACGAGAAGCGGCGGCCGAACTGGTGGCTCGAAGTCCGCAGGGTGCCGTGGCGCTGGTGGCCGGCCGGGAGGATCGCGGGCTCAGCAATGAGGAACTGGATCGCTGCCACACCCTGGTCACCATCCCCACCAACCCCGACCACCGATCCCTCAACCTGGCCCAGGCGGTCGGAATTCTCTGCTACGAAGTGTCGTTGGCCCGGGCCGAGGGCGGACTTCCGCTCCAGCCGACTCGACGGGAGACCCCGGCGGCCCCGAGCGCCCGGCTTGAGTTGCTGTTCCGGGACTGGGAATCGTTCCGTTGGCTGAAGGAATTATTGCCATCGCATTCATTGCAATCGTGCACGAATTGGCTCACGGAATCATGTGCTACATCAAAAAACTTGAAGTCAAAAGTTCTGGAGTGCTTCTTTTCGGCTTTCTTCCAATCGGCGCATTCGTCGAGCCGAACGAGCAGAAATTCAAGAAATTGCCGATCCACTCGAAGCGCAGTATTTTAGTCGCCGGAAGCGCGATCAATCTCTTTTTCTTCGTCGTTTTTCT
>JANNSC010000168.1:0-14816 GCA_031402135.1 Gemmatimonadales bacterium
CTTGCCGTGGGGAATGTCCTCCTGGATCGGGATCAGCTCTTCCTCTTCCTCGGAGGCCATTACGCAGACCCGGCCGGTGTGGCTCATCGAGTTCTTGAGTGCCTCATTGGCAAAGACATCGAGCTGTTGTTGCTCTTCGCCCTGGACGTTCACCACTCCGGCTGAGCCGATAATATTGATCAAGCCGGCCCGCCGCACCGCCGATGCAATGATCTTGGCCCCAAGGGCAATATCGTAGAGCAAATTCGACAGCTCTCCGGTGGCCTCCGGATAGCTCCGCTCCTGCTCGATGATGAACCGCTCGATCGTGATCACCGAGGTATTCGGAAACGCCATGCGGACTCCTCAGGGGCGGAGGGGAAAGGTCTTGGCACCTCGGCGGCTGCGCACCGTCATCGTTGACTCAGCAACCAGCACCACCACGGTCCCGTCGCGATCGGTGCGAAAGACCTCAGCCCCGGCCTCGGCGAGTCTTCCCAGAGTTTCGGGCGACGGGTGACCATAGCGGTTGGGGCCCACTTCGATCACGGCGACCTGAGCGCCGATTTCCCGTAGCCAGGGAGTCCCGCTCGATCCCGCCGACCCGTGATGACCCACCTTGAGCAGCTCGGCAGCGCCCACCTTGCCGGCCAGTAGCGATTCGGCCCGGACGCCAAGATCTCCAGCCAGAATGGCCTCGAAGGCACCGTAGCGGAGCCGGAGCACCACTGAGTCGTCATTTATGTCGTTTCCCCATCCGCTCCAGGTGGTATCGGGGTGCAGCACATCGAAGCGAACCCCATCCAGCAGCAGAGAATCTCCGGCCCGCCCGGGGCGCCACCGCATTCCCCGCTCCGCGGCGAGGTCGAGCAATTCGAAGTAGTGCGGCTCCACCACTGGGTGCGCCGGATCGATGATGACGTCGGCCGAAAAGTCCCGCAACACCACGGGAGCGCCGCCGTCGTGATCGAGATGCGGGTGCGACAGCACGAAAGCGGCCAGCCGCTTCACGCCGTGGCGAATGAGAAACGGTGCCACCACATCCCGACCAGCATTGCGCCGTTCATCCGCTGGTCCGGCGTCCACCAGGACCCAACGTCCAGCAGGGGTCCGGATTGCGGTGGCATCCCCCTGCCCGACCGAGAGGAAATGTAGCGCGAGGCCGCTGCCACCGTCAGTTGAGAACCAATGCGGCAGTGGGGCGAGGGTTACCACCCCCAAGGCACCGGCGGCCCAACCCAATCGGAGCAGAGCCCGGCGCGAGGTGTTCCTTTGGCCGAAAGCCCAGAGCACCACCCCTAGCACTCCGAGCCAAGGCAGCGCCGCTGCCGGACCCGGCACCATTTGGACCGCACCGAAGGGGAGCCGGCTGCCGGCCCGCGCCAACGCCTCGAGGGCCGCCAAACCGAGCCCTCCACCCGCAGCGAGCGCCCCCGCCACCGGCCCCACCAGAGGATAGAGCAGCACGCTGGCAAGCACCGCGGGTACCGCCACCGCAGCGAGCGGCACCGCCACAAAGTTGAGTGCGATCCCTGCGAGCGCCACGGCGCCCAGGCCTGCGGCGGTGAGGGGGGCTGTGCTGAGGGTCGCTCCGAGGGAGGCGAACAGCATTCGCCACCCCGCCCGCTCGCCCAGGGCCCGATCGCTCCACCGGGTGAAACCGAGCGCGCCCCAGAACGCTGCGGCGGAAAGCCAGCCGCCGAGGTCGAAGATGGCCCAGGGATCTACCAGCGTGACACCGAGGCAAGTCGCTGCCAGCAACGGAATGGCGGCTGGATGGCGCTGCCGCATGATGCACCACGCTCCGAGTCCGGCAAGGAATGCCGCCCGCAGCGCCGGCGCGGGCCACCCGAGGAACGCGACATACCCAAAGACCACCCCGGCAGCGATTCCGCCGGCCGCGCCGCGCCTCACCGTGAGGCCCCGAAGAATCAGGGTGACCCACCCGAAGACGATCCCGACGTGGAAGCCGCTGATTGAGAGGAGGTGTACCAGCCCGGAACGGGCAAAGGCGGCGTTCAACCCCGGATCGATCCCCCCGCGACGGCCCACCAGCAGCGCTTCCACCAGTCCAGCACGTTGGCCATAGAGCGAGGCGATGGTTCGGGTGGTCCAGGTGCGCAGCCGGTCGCTGGGTTCGGGAGTGCCTCCGCGATTGCTCAGCCTCTGGACCACGAAGATGCCGTCGGGCCGCCCGCCAAGACGACGCGAGGGGATCCAGCGCCCGGTAGCCGACCAACGGCTCCCAGCAGGGAGCAGCTGTTCCCCCCGCACTCGAATGGTGATGGTTCCCGGGCAGCTCGGTTGGAGAACTCGCGCCTCGGCCAGGCCGCTCTCGACCGGCTCTCTTAGTGCGATTGTCAAGGTCATTTCCTGGGCCGGAAGTTGAGCCGCGCAGGAGCGAAAGGCGGCGGAGCGACCAACGATTCCCAGTCCCACCCCAAGCAATGCGGTCCAGGGAATCCAGTCACTTCCCCGACGGGAGAGCAGGATTCCGGTGACGGTGAGGAGAGGAATGACGAGTATTGGAGCCAGAAAATGCGAGAGGCCGGTCGCGAGACCGGCCTCGAAGGCAACTACCAGCAGGACAATCGGAGGGGGCCTCACGGCCCCGCGGAACTCCTCACGTTGCGCCGGTCCGTTGCCCGGCCTGTTTGCACCGGGGCGAGGCCATGATCTTTCGAATGCCGTCCATTACCGCCACTTCAATGGCAGCACGATTCTGCTGCTTGTCGAGGTTCAGCTCGGTGATCACGGTGCCCTCCAGGCTGGCCACATAGCGAGCCGGTAGCCGATTGAGGGCGTACACCAGGACATCGGCCTGGCAAGTTTCGCAGCCGCAGAAATCGGGGAAATGGCTCCGCAGCGCCGTGTAAGCCTCTTGCACATGGATTTCCACCTTGTTCTGGATCAGCATAGAACCGCCAGTTGGGGCATGACGATTTCCCCGGTAAAGGTCGATCCGGTCGTGCCGGTAAGGCGGACGGTGTGGTACTCTCCGATGGCATCTGCTGGCCGATCCACCAGGACGAGGTGGTTGGTCCGGGTACGCGCCAGCATCATGGCGCCCCGCCGGGCCGGCCGCTCGACCAGGACCTCGTGCCGATCTCCCACTCGCCCCATGTTGCGGGTCCGCGCCTGATGTCGGACCACCTCGATCAACCGAGCCAGCCGCTCTGCTGAGATTTCATTGGACACTTGGTCCTTGAGCTTTGCGCCGGGAGTGCCGTCTCGAACCGAATAGCAGAAGGTGTAGGCGTCATCGAATCCGACTTCCCGCACCAAGGAGACCGTTTCCTCGAACTGCTGCTCGGTTTCTCCAGGAAACCCGACAATGATATCAGTGCTCATCGTGATGCCGGGAATGGCAGCTCGGAGCCGGCCCACGACCTCAAGGTACTCTTCTCTGGTATACCGCCGCAGCATGCGGCGCAACACCGCATTGGACCCACTTTGCACCGGAATGTGCACATGTTCGCATACCGATTCTGTCTCCGCCATCGCCTCGATGACCCGCTCGGTAAATTCGGTCGGATAGGGGCTGGTGAATCGAATCCGGCGGATTCCGTCCACCGCACCAGTCGCCCGAAGCAGATCGGCAAAATCGTGTTGCCCATCGTTCCAGGAATTTACCGTTTGGCCGAGCAACGTCACTTCAGTGGTGCCAATCGAGGCCAGCGCTGCAACCTCGCGCACCACGTCATGAAGAGTACGACTACGCTCCGGACCCCGCGTGTACGGAACAATGCAAAAAGTGCACCGATAATCGCAACCACGCTGCACGGTCACGAATTGGGTGGGACCGGGAACCCGGAGCGGGGGTACATCCTCGTAGTGCTCCCAGCCGCGAAACTCGGTGTCGGCGGATCGATCACCAGCCGCGGCATGAGCAATCAACTCGGGAAGATTTCGGTAGGCGTCGGGTCCAACCACCAAGTCCACTTTGGGAACCCGCTCCAGCAGGGTCGGACCAAGTCGTTGGGCCATGCATCCCACCACGCCAAGTACCGTTCCGGGCCGCTTGTGACGCTGCAGCTCACCCACCCGGCCTATCACTCGTTGTTCTGCATTGTCCCGGACCGCGCAGGTGTTCACCAGGAGGACATCGGCGCCCTCGGGCGTATTGGTGCGACCGTAACCGGCTCGGCTGAGCACGCCTTGCATCAACTCCGAATCGGCCACATTCATCTGGCAGCCGTAGGTCTCGATGTAGACGAGTTTCACGGGCGGATCGCGAACCCAACAGTGAGCAGGGTGGCGCTTTCGGTGAAGCCGGGGCCTCCCTTGCGCCAGATTCGCTCGACCGCAAGGTCGAGGCCGGCGCGATCATTCACGAACCGGACCGACGAACCAAGGGAGACTCCCGTCTCGGAGACATCCACGCCACGCTGCACCGGGAAAGGAAGCCGAGCGTGGCGGAAGCCCAGGCGGATCGGCAGGCGGAGGGGGCGGCGCGAATCACCGAAGTATTCGATGCCTCCGCTCCACTCAGTGGTGTTGTTGCTTCCAATTCCGCCCTGGGCCACCAGGTCGGCGTCGGCCACCGACCAGTTGCGGTAGAGTCCGCTCCCCGCCACCAGCAGGTGCTCCGACACCCGAATCCTCACCCCGCCGCCGATCGTAGTCGGGAGGTCTGTGTTGCCGAGTCGCGAGGTGTCCCGCTCGACCCGGAGCTTTTCGTCGAACCGAACCACCCCGGCGAGGGTCACCCGGGTCCCGATTCGGGCCATGACGCCGACCGAGGCGCCGAATCCGAGGTAGGAAACGGTGGCCCGTTCCTGAGCGCCAACATAGGCGGGGTCGCCAAAGTACCGGCGGCTATCGAGGCGATTGGACCCGGAAATGAGATGCAGCGCCGCTCCCCATTGCACCGCGGCGGACTGTCGCCACGCTACCGCCACCCGGAGGTCGCTGACACCACCCCGGGATGAAAGTGTATCGAAGGTTTCGACCGGTACTCCCCGGAGAATCAGGGTGTCTCTCGACGCGAGAACGAAATTCCGGTCGGCATATCCGCTCATGCTGACGGCCGCGTTGAGCCGAGTGCCGCCGATCGGACCGGCGATGGAAATGCCGGGATAGCGGTTGTCCTGACCGGTCGCGGTGCCCGTCGGACTCACCGAACGCCGCCAGTTCTGCACCGTCTGAAAGTTTGCCTGGACATTGATCAGCGATCCGAAGGAGGCGGGATTGAGGCTCGATTCGGCATCGAAAAGTCCGAACGATCCCCCGGTGCCCGTTGCCCGAACCGAAATTGGCCGGAGCGGGATGCCGAGCCCGCGGACGCCGAATTGCGATGACTGGCCCCGGAGCGGACTGGCGGCCGCCAGCGCCAGAAGGAGCGGACCAAGAGGGCGCATCAAGGGTGCCCCGGGCGCGAAGGAATCGCATAGGTAATCCGAAGCCGGGGCGAACCGCTCCCGGCTCGAGATGACAAGAACTCGGGCCGGCTGAAGCTGGCGCCCTCCGGCAAAATCGCCAGGATGAGTGATGTCGGGGGCGGCGCATTGGCGGTGAACCAGGTGACCACAATGTCTCGCACGTCGGCCGGCAGCACTTCAGTCTGCCCGGTGGGGATCAGCACCGAGCCTGCCACATTGACGAGCGCCGGCGATTTGGCGCCGAGGTCGGCGAGGAGCCCACGGATTTCCAGGGTGGGCGAGTCATTTCGTAGCCCGCGCAAGGCAATGCCCGGGGTGAGTTCAAGGGTGGCCCGAAGCACAGTGGTGGAATCCCTGAGGTACGCCGGCAGAGTGAAGCGGAGTATCGACCGCGCGCCAGATTTGCCGCCCAGCCAGATGCGGTCAGCCGGAACCGGTGGAGTTTCGATGACATAGTTGGTCTTCTCGGCGAGCGCGGTGGCGGACTGCCGAACCTTGCTGGTATCGGCGATTGCCACCGTCCCCCACGTGATGATCGTGGGGCCTCCCAATGACGAATTGATGGAGCCAAGACGCACCCCGGTCGACAATCCGGCACCGATCCGGATACCGATGCCGATGCGGCCGCTGTCGGCTTCCGCTGCGGTGAGCTTGGTGATATCGCTTCCCTTGAGCACCATCCGCACCGCGCCACGCTTCAAGGTATCGAGCACCGTGGCCGAGTCGACCAGGGTCCCGGTGGTCATCTGGGCATCCAGATCGGCCAGCGTTGCGGTGGTATCGAGATCGGGAGTAATGCGATGGATGTAGAGCTTCACTCCGGGGATCAAGGTGTCCCGGGAAAGGAGCTGCACCGATACTGCAATTGAATCGACGGTGAGGAACAACTGCTGTCCATCCACCAGAACCGAATCCGACCGGCGGGGGAACGTCATGAACGCCCGCGACTCCCCGGCATCAATTCCGCTGGACACGAGCAGCGCGACAATTTCGTTGCCACCGACATAGCCGGTATAGGTACTGTCACCGTCCAAATTGGCGGTCAGCACGGTGTCCCGCACAGTCAGGCTCGTCCCGGGGCAGAGTTCGGGACAATCCACCGGCGTAGTGAGCTCTTCCTGGCAGGCCGAGAGCAGGGCCGCGAGCGCGAGCACCGCGCTCAAATGGGCGAGCGGCTTCAAGGGAGCAGGTCCTTGGTAAAGGCGTCCGGGAGCAGATCCGTGATCCGCCACCGTTTTGATTCGGTTGGCCCGACCGACTCGACCTCGAGTTCGGAGGCAAACTCCGCGAGCACCTGGCGACATGCCCCGCAGGGCGCCGCGGGAGGGGAGGAATCGGTTACCACGACAATTCGCTTGAAGCGGCGCTGCCCGGCTCCGACCGCAGTGAACAACGCCGATCGTTCGGCGCATACCGTGAGGCCATAGGAGGCCGATTCCACGTTGCAGCCGGTAAACACCTCACCATCCAGCGTCTCTATGGCGGCACCGACCCGGTATTTCGAGTAGGGGCAGTAAGCATGCTGTTGGGCCGCACGTGCCGCTTCGACCAGGCGATCAGCCACCCCAGACCTCTTGAAGAAAGGATGTACCAGCTGCGAGGGGGGCGGTTCCCAGAAATTCGGCGACGGTCTGCCCGACGTCTGCAAACGTGGCGCGTTCCCCAATGGAGACGGCCCGCACCAGCGGGCCATACACGAGAACCGGTACCAGCTCCCTGGAATGGTCCGAGGAGGAGGTGGTTGGGTCGTTCCCGTGGTCCGCCGTAAATATAACTAGATCATCCGGTTGCACCCCTTGGAGGAGCCCTGGAAGGGCCCCATCCAGTTCCCGGAGCCCACCCAGGAAGCCGGCGACGTCATTCCGGTGCCCCCAGCTCTGATCGAACTCGATCACGTTGGCGAAAAGGAAGCCGCTCTTCATGGTGGCAAGGGCTTCCCCGATCAGCCGGTAGGCGTCCCGGTTGGTGGCGGTATGGGTGCTGGATATGCCCCGTCCGGCGAAGAGATCATCCACCTTTCCCACCCCCACCCGGAGAATCCCCAATGCCTCGAGGCGGTCGAGGAGGGTGATGCCGGTAGGCTCCAGGCTCAAGTCCTTCCGGTTGGGGGTCCGGGTGTAGCTGCCCCGAAGCCCCACAAACGGCCGGGCAATAACCCGGGAAACATTGTGGCGGCCGGTGAGGAGTTTCCGCGCCACGGTGCAGGCGGAATACAGTTCGGCAAGGGGAATCGTCGCCTCGTCCGCCGCCACCTGAAAGACGCTATCGGCCGAGGTGTAGACAATCCACTTCCCGGTCCGCTGATGCTCCTCCCCATAGCGTTCCAGCACCGCGGTGCCGGAGGCGGTGTGGTTACCCAACACACCCCGCCCGGTTTGGCGACTGAACTCCTCGATGATTTCGGCGGGAAAGCCGTTCCTATAGGTGGGAAACGGCTGCGCCAACTGCACCCCGCAGAGTTCCCAGTGCCCGGTGGTGCTGTCCTTGCCAGGGCTGCGGGGCTGTGCGGTGCCCCAGGCCGCCGTAGGCCGATCCACTGGGGCCACCCCGGCCAGCGCTGCAATGCGGCCGAGCCCAAGGCGTTCGAGGTTAGGGAGTGAGAGTCCTCCACCCGCGGCGAGAACGTTTCCGAGCGTGTTGCTCCCGGTATCACCATATGCGTCGGTATCGTGGGCCGGCCCGATGCCGAGTCCGTCGAGCACGATGATCGCCGCCCGGCGGGGCATGCTACGCTCGCTCCAGCATCGTTGCATAGGCGTGCACGGTCAGCTCCGCAGTTCGGTCCCATGAGAACAGCGCCGACCGGCTTTGTCCCCGCCGGGCAAGATCCGCGGCCAAGGTGTCGTCGGTCAGGAGACGGAGCAGCGCCCCTGAGAGCGCATCGGCATCGGTCGGCGGCACGCAAAGGCCGGCATCTCCAACCACCTCGGGGAACGAGGTAGAATTTGAAGTTATCACCGGCGTGCCGCATTGCATCGCCTCGAGCACCGGAAGCCCAAAGCCTTCATACAGCGATGGGTAGACGAAGGCACGAGCACCGGAGTAGAGCGCCGCGAGGTCAGCGTCGGGCACGTACCCAGCCAGCACTACCCGCGCCCGCAGATCGGGGTACTGCTGCAGCAAGGCGAACACCGGATCGGACTTCCATCCGGTTGCCCCGACGAGTACGAGCTGCACTTCGGCTGGGTTCTCCTGCCGGAGCAGGCGATGAAAGCAGCGGAGCAAGTGAACCAGGTTCTTGCGTGGCTCGAGGGTGCAGAGACTGAGAAGATACGGGCCGCTGGGAATCCCATAGCGTGCCTTGGCGGCCGAGATCCGCTGGGGGGATTCCTCCCGATAGAACACCTCCTTCGCGGCGGCTAAGGGCGTGACGAAGATCCGCTCTGGTGGGATGCCCAGCAAGGCGCTGACGTCGCTGGCCGTCGCGTGGGAAATGGCGATGATAAAATCTTCTGGAAGGATGCTGTCTGCAATAGCGCGGACCTCCGCCTCCGCCGTTGGGTACATCCACTCCGGATGCACCAGCGGGATCAAGTCGTGGATCGTGAGGGCTCGGATCCGGGCGGTAATGCGGCCTCGGGCTGGAAGCGGCGTGCGCAGCGAATGCACCACGTCGAACGATTCCGGCAGCCCGATCCGGCGCGCAGTGGCACTGAGCAGGGTGAGGGTTGCCCGGTCCCGGCGCACATCTCGGCCGGCTGCCTCTTCCGCCACCACGTGGGCGATGAGAGCACTTGCCTCCGAATCCGAAAGGCCGGTTTGCTCCCACGCCCGGAGGATCTTGGGCTCCAGCTCACCGCCTCCCTCCCGATCGTAGGCAAGGAGGAGAAGCTCACTGGCCCAGTTGGCCTCAGCAGAAAAACGCAGGGAAATCTCCGGCCGACGCAGCATCGCACGCACCAGGCTCTCGGTGGCCCGAAAGATCCCGGTGCGGCTCAGCTCAGCCCCGAAGCCCCGGCCGAGGACGTTTACGTCCAGCAGGATGTCCAGGAGGGGTGCCTCAGCCATTCCGGCCAGCCCGGGACGATGTCGGGGCGGCGGCGTCCGACGCACCGCGCCGCCCGAAACCCGTCCCAACCTCCCCCCAGAATCTCTCCGGACGCCCTGCGCCAGGCCGAAGTCCAGCCAGCCAAATCGGATAGAGGGACGCCTGGTAGGCCACCAGCTTGGTGAGGGCGGCAAGCCTGGTTCCCACGCCGTCCCCACCGCCCCGGAACAGGCCCGGACCGAGCGCTCGCCACCACCGCGTCCGCTCTCCAGTTCCCATCTCCTTGAGGGTCCTGAATCGGGCCCTCCGATCGGGTAAGGACCAGAGCATGAGCAGCTCCCGCACCGCGCGCCGCTGCCCCCGCTGCTCCAGCACGAGGCCCACCGGATCGAGCAGCGCGAGATGGGTTCGCACCAACCCGGACAGACCGAGCCCTTCGATAAAGCCGGCCGGCACCGTCGTACCCAGCAGCAGTTCTGCCAGCCGCAGAGTGAGCGCCACCAGCGCTGGGACCCGCATGAGCTGCGACTCCGACGCCAGTCGATTCCAATCGAAATCAGCGGTGCTCGAAATCACCCGATCCACGTCCGCCAGGCGGCGCAGATGGGAGAAGCCGTTTTCGAGATTCTGGTGCGCCAAGTGCAACACCATGTGCTCCGGGCCCGGCACTGAAACCGAGGCACCCTGGAGCGTCGTGATGGTGCGCGCATCGCGCATGAACGCTGCGGGATCGAGCCTAAACGGCGACGATTCTGCATCCAACGCCCAGTGGACCTCGACCACGAACCCCAGGGGCTTCATGAGGATCAGGTGATGGTGGTGCTCGAGGTAGAGGTCGATCCGCTGTGCGGACTCGGGTTCATATCCGCCCTTCGCAAGCGCGGCGACGGCCGCCCGGAGGGATTCCTTCGGCACCAGCACGTCGATATCACCGAAGCCGCGCTCGGCGGAATCGCGATAGGCCGTGAACCGGAGCGCGGCGCCCTTGAGCAGCAGTGCCGGAATCCCGGCTTCAGATAAACGCCACAGCACCGAGTCCCGCTCCAGGTCCCACATCGCAGCCTGCCGACGCAGGAGACGAAGGTGGTCGGTGCCGTTAAAGCCAGGAACCGATTTCAACTCCTCGAGGTGGCCGCTCCGGGCGAGTTCCACCAGGATCAGCCCCAAAACCGAAAGCTGCTCGGCCCGCGCCAAGAACGCCGCCTGGAAATCTGGCCCCCGGAAACCCGAAGCTTCGAACGGGAAGCGGTCAGCCCCGAGGCGCCGGGAGAGCGCCACCACCGCCGCCAGAGGAGGCGAGTGCCTTTCCTTGACGTCCTTCGGAGCGACCGGGAGCAGGGGAATGGGCATCAGCGGAAAGGTACGACCGATGCCGAAGCTGTGGCGAGGCCCCCCCAAACCAGGGGATTGGTCAGTCAAATTTCACCGATCTAAACGATTATCCCATAACAGTTTGGGTCAATCGCATGACAACAATTCGAGCCAATTCCGAGGGCGCGTATCTTGCAGGATTGGCGGCACGAGCCGAGTCTTCACTGGAGATGCTTCCCATGGCAACAAGGTATCGAGTGCACGACACCAACGTGGCTTGGCGAGTCGCCGACGATGAGGCAGTCGTGCTTCACGCCGACAGCTCGGCGTACTACGGCCTGAACCAGATCGGCACGCTGCTGTGGGTCCAGCTCGCCGAACATCCGATGACGCTGGAGCAGCTTTCTGCCTGGGCCGAAAGCTTCTTCCCCGCCGCTCCCCCAAGCCTTCCTGCGGAGGTTTCCGCGTTCGTGCAGGGGCTCCTGGAGCTCAACCTGATTGAAGGCGAGGAGATCGCCGATGCGGGCGAGCCGGGTACTACCCTACGAGCTGCCGAGGGCAGTGAACCGCCTCTGTGGGAGGCACCCACGGTGGAGCGCTTTGGGGAGCTGGAGAAATTGATCCTGAGCGGCGAATAGCCCATGGGCTTCGGGCCTCCGGAAACAGACCGACCGCGCCTGCTCGCGAAGGAGCTACAGCTCGAAATCTCCTCGACGCAGCGCACGCTCTACTTCCACGGCGAATCGATGCGGCCATTCCTTGTCGAGGGCGACGAGGTCGTGGTCGAGCCGGTGGAGTGGGACAATATCCGCCTGGGCGACGTCATCACCTATCGCTACCTCGATCGCTTCCCCACTCGCCGCGTGATGCGGAGGATGGAAGAAGGCGATCTGCTGCTGTGGTGCGAGAATTGGCCCGATCGGACCTTTCGGGTAGCTCGCGAGGATATTCTCGGCCGCGCTGTTTCCCGCCGAAGAGGAGATTCCTGGCTCACTGCCTCCGACATCGCATGGAGGCTGGCGCGGCTTTCAGCTCGATTCCGCTGGGAATTGCGCTGGGCCCGCCGCGTCACCGTACCGGAAGCCCTTCGGCGGGCGCGCCGGGCCCCAAGGAAATTGCTCCGCATGGTCGGACTACTGCCACCACTCGGGAAGTAATGCTGGTTCCCACCCCGATGTTGCTCCGGTTTGGCAGCATCCAAGGGCGATTGGTCTCCGCTCGACAGGAATACACCGATGCGCTGAAGCTGGTCTTCGGCGTCGGGCTGTTCCCGGTCATTGGCAAGCCGCAGGCTGGCGGGCATTTTCACCTGGCCATCGATGTCGCTGCCACGCCTGCGCCTGGGGGCAACACAGCGACCAGCGACTCCAACACCCTCACGCTGGGCGGCACCCCTGAACGTCCCACCATCACCACGGATGCGCTGCATGCCGAGCTGGCGCTGATCCGACAACCCTTCGACATTCGGCTCACCGTGTTGCGCGAGGATGTGCCTTTTCCGGCGATGTGCGTGCATTTCGGCGTCGTCATCCACAAGATTCTTTTCCACCTGGACCGTGTGATGCTCCACGCGGCGGCGGTCGAGGTTGACGGAATGGTCTGCCTCCTGGTGGGAGACAAGGGAGCCGGCAAGAGCACCACCAGCCTTGCGCTGGCGCGAGGGGGGGGCACGGTGCTGGGCGAGGATCAGGTGGTCCTGTGGCGGTCTCCCGGGGGCTACCGGGTGAGTGGCGGCGACGAGCGCTCCCGAGTCACCGAACGCACCGAGCGACACTTTTTTGCCGAGCCGCTTGCAGTTCAAGCCACGGACTTTGCCGGCACGATGAAGAAGGAGATCCGGATGGGGGACTTTTTCCGTTCGGAGCCGTTTCGGGATTTCCCGGCCCACCGGCTGCTCTTTCCCAGGGTTACCGGGCGGTTCGAGTTGCGGCCGATCAAAGCCCAGTCGGCGCTGCTCCGGATGATGGCCTACACCGGACACTTCCATCGGTTTGCCGGACCGAAGGACCAGCGCGACTTCCTTGACCTGTTGGCCGGGTTCATTGCCACAGTCTCCTGCTGGGAGCTTTCCCTCAGCAATGACTTGACGGAGCTCGACTCCCTCGCCGAGAAACTCCGGAGTGCCTGACCCGACGGTGATCGCGTTCCAGGGGCGCCGCGAAGGCCGCTCCGCCTTTGCGCAGGTCAACGCCCAGTGGAGCCGTGCGCTGACCGCGGCGGGATACCTGGTAACCGACTTCCCTGCAGACGCAGCCGCGCCCGACGTCCTTATCCATCACGACTTCGAATCCCACTTTACCGAATTTGCGCCACCGCCCGGGGCCGCGTGTGTGGCAGTGCGAACCTGGGACTTCGGCCCTTTGCCGAGGGCTTGGGCCGAGAAGATCAACCGGGAATTCGTCCAGTACTGGGCGCACACTACCTGGATCGCCGAGCAGGCGCGGGTAGCGGGCGTGGATCCGGGCCGGATCAGGATTGTGCCGCATGGCATCGACCCGGCGATTTTTCGTCCCACCGGGTCCCGGTACGAACTCGCAACGACAAAAACATTTCGCTTCCTGTTCGTGGGCGGAGTCAGTCTCCGCAAAGGGACCGATGTCCTTCTGGCGGCGTACCAGAGGGCATTCACGGCCGCCGATGATGTCTGCCTGGTCCTCAAAGATCACTCTGGTGATCTGTTCTACCGCGAGAATCATGCGCGCGATCGTATTGCGGACCTGCGCGCAGATCCCCTGGCAGCGGAGATTCTGCATATCGACGAGTTTCTTCCCGAGGACGATCTCGCCGCGCTTTACCGGTCTTGTGATGTGGCCGTGTTCCCCTACCGCGCTGAGGGGTTCTGCATCCCGATCCTCGAAGCCATGGCCTGCGGAACGCCCGCCATCGCTCCTGCTTTCGGTGCCTGCCTGGACTTCTGCAACGCGGCGACATCGTACCTGATGAAGGTGCGCCGGATTGTGGCGCCAGTGTCCCAGACCTTTCGCGTGGCGATGGGGTTCGAGGAGGAAATCGACGGAGTGGATTTTTGTGAGGTGCCGGTGGACCGGTTGGTTCAGGCGCTGCGAACTGCCCGATCGGAGTCCCCGGCCCAACGTGGGGCGAAATCTGCTGCAGGCACTGCGCGTGCGCACGAATCATTTACCTGGGAGCACGCCACAAACATCGTTCTCGGACAGGTCCGGCAGCTGGCCGGCTAGTGACTCCCGCCCTGCACGAACCGGAATTTGAGCGCGGTGAGGGCCTGGTTCAGCAGCTGCAGCTCGTCCGGATCGAGATTGCCGGCGCTCTTGGCTTCGATCATCGACAGCGTGTCGATCAAGGTCTGGGCGATCTGCCGGGCGTCGGCTTGGGGCCCGAGCTTCTCGGCGCCCGGCGGGAGGTTTCCGGCCAGGGCGGATTCGGCTTGCTGGGCCAGGCCCAGCACCAGGGATGCGAAGTGTGGATTCATGATTGGTTCCGGTAGCGCCGGGTAACCCGCGGCGAGAGGGTGGTGAGGAGTTCGTAGGAAATGGTGCCGGCGAGGGCGGCCTGGTCGTCGAGGGCCACCAGCCCACCGAAGAGCGTCGCCACATCGCCAAGGGCAACCGGGATGTCCTCGACATCTACCATGATCATGTCCATGGTAACCCGGCCAACGATCGGTACAATGGCTCCGCCGAGCTCGACCAGGCCCCGGCTCCCCAGGGCGCGGGGCAGCCCGTCTCCGTAGCCAATACTCAAGGTTGCGATGGTGGTATCGACCTCGACCTCGGCCTCGGCTCCGTAGCTGACGGTGTCGCCAGGGCGAAGGCGGCGGAGGGCGATTACTCTGGCCCGGAGCGCCGCCACCGGCTCCGGCTCCAGCGCCCCGGCCCGCCCGCCGTAGAGGTAGATGCCGGGACGGGCCAGATCGCCGCCGTGGAGGGAGTCGAGTTGCGCCGCGGCACTGCTGGCCACGTGCACCATCGGCGGACGCGCTGGAAGCAACGCGAGGACCTCCTCGAACCGCTCCAGCTGCTCTTGGCAGGCATGGTCGTCACTGTCGGCGGAGTGGAAGTGGGTGAAGATCCCTTCCCATCCGGGAATTCCCTCGAGCCGCGCCCCCAATGCCGCAATCAGCTCCTCATCGTGCCAGCGAAAGCCGGCTCGGCTCATGCCGGTGTCGATCTCGAGGTGAA
>JANNSC010000169.1:0-28540 GCA_031402135.1 Gemmatimonadales bacterium
GGTGGGCCGACTCTCTGCGCTCAGCCTTCGCTCTTCGCTGAAGTACTGGCGCCCGCTGGGCTGCAGCCAGGTGAGCCGGGCCGGTGGGACCGGCACGGCTCCGGGATTGAGCGGGTACACCGTTTGGAAGGCGACGTAAAGATCGTAGCTCTCCCCCTCCACGATTCGGCTGGCCACTGCCCCGGGAACCGGGGCCCGCGGTGTGGACCAGACCCCGGGCAGCACCGGGGGGCTCAGCGTCGGCGATTGCCGGAGGCGGAGGCGTAACCCGCGCGGCAGCCACGCGGCGGTGAGTACGTTGACCTGGTCGCCGGCAAAGGCCACTTCGCCGGAGGTGATCACGAACACTGACGGCATGCCGGCCCGGGGCGGCGGCACCCGGGGAATCAGTGCCAGCATGTCGGGATCGAGCCCGGGAGCGCTCCCGCCGGTGACATTGACGACAGTGACCACCAGCGCCGCCGAGAAGGCGGACGCGTCGGCGTTCTCCACCCGGATCGGCCCAATTTCCCAACTCCCCACCTGCTCGGCGCGTAGCCGGAGTTCCAGGGTGTAGGCCCGGGTCGCTTCCCGAGTCCCCACGACAACGTCAGTGCGCTCCCGACGGTCCACCAGGGCCATCCCGTGAAGCGCCGAGAGATCCACCCGGAATGGCGCGGTGGAGTGGCTCACTGCCTTGAGGGTGTAGACAAATTCCTCGCCAACGCCGACCCGCTGCCGGTCCAACTCAGCGGTGACGCTGAGCGCCGGCGACTGGGCCAGGAGCAGGCCGAGGAGGCGCAGCATTACCAGTCCTTCCCCGCGGCACTCTGGGCCAGCCGGCGGCGGCGGACCTGATCGGCCCGCACGTCTCGCTCGGTGCGCTCGACCGAATTGAGGATCTGTTCCGCCTCCGCCTGGGAGAGTGCCCCATTCCCGGTGGGGTTCGGGGTTGGCGGCGCCCGCTTCGGGGGAGTGGTCGGCGGGGCGGCGCCGCCACCTCCACTGGGGGGGGGAGTGCGCTGTTGCACCAGTTCAAGATTCCACTTGGCTTCGAGAGATCCCGGCGCCAGGAGCAGCGCCTCCCGAAACCTCTGCGCCGCCTGATCTTCCAGCTCGGCGCGCTTGCTGGTGTCGGTCCGGGATTCGAGCAGCGCTACCAGGCCGAGATTGTAGAGGGCCCGGTAGCGTAACCCGGGATCGAGTGACCGGGACGCCTCGGTGAGCCACTGCTTGGCAGCCGGGTACTGGGTTCGGACCAGGGCTGCGGTTCCCGCATTGAAGAGCGCCGAGTCGCTGCCGGCGCGGCGAGGCGCTTCGGCAGCGAATGCTACGGCGGCGGCGGCGGTATCGCCCCGGCGAAGCAGTCGGTCTCCGGGCGAAGGCCGTTGCGCCTCGGCGCGCACTGCACCCATGACAAAGAGCGCGAGCCCAGCGAGCGCCGGCCCACTCCGGCGCAGCGCCTGGGTGGAGAGCAGCAGCACTGCGGCAAGGGCAAAGAGCCAGCCCCGCGGGGTGAGATCTTCACGGCGGCGTTCCCGCGCGGCGGTGCGCTCCAAACCGGCCAACACTCGGCGTACGGCACCACCTTGATCAGCCGCCTCGGCGGGCACCAGAATCCCGCCGGCCGCGTCGGTCACCGACCGCAAGACCTCGTCATGGCGTGCCGTCCGAACCACGCGGCCCTCCGCGTCGGTCTTGTAGCCGAGCAAGGCACCTCGGTCATCGCGGAGCGGAATGCGGGCGGGGATGGTATCTCCGGCTCCCACCATGACCAGGGTGATCCCGGCGGAGCGGAGCGATGCGGCAGCAGCGATGGCAGCTCGGACCGAGTCGTGGGTTTCGGCGTCGGTGAAGATGACCAGCACCCGGGAGCCCCCCTCCGCAGCGGCGGTCAGGAGGTCGCGGCCCTGGGTCAGCACCGAGGCGAGGTTGGTCCCGCCTTCGCTGGCCACCTCGGGGTCAAGGGCGTCGAGCTGGAGCGACACGGCACCGTCATCCAGCGTCAGCGGGGTAAGGATGTAGCTGCGCCCGGCAAACGCGAGCAGGGCAATGCGGTCACCGCGAGCATCCTGAACCAGTCGGCGCGCCTCCCGCACCGCGCGGGTGAGCCGGTTGGGGGCGACGTCCTCCGCCAGCATGGAGCGGCTGATGTCGAGCCCGATCGCAAGATTGAGCGAACGGCCCTCGAATTCGGCCGCGCTGCGACCCCAGCGGGGGCCGGCGGCGCCGATGACCCCGAGCAGGCCGGTGACTCCGAGCAGCCAGGGGCCGGCGCGGTGCAGCGCCGGGGCCATTCCGGGCGGCGCCCAGAGCGCGGTGGCGTGGAGCCGGGCCCGGCGAACCCGCCCGGCCAGTCCGAGGATCAGCAGGGCCAGCACCGGTGCCAGGGCCAGCAGGATCGGGGAATCGACGCTCACGGGGAACGCACCACCGTGGTGGATCCCAGCAACAACGCGAGGGCCAGCAGTCCTAACCCGCCCAGGAGGAACGGCGCCGTGGCCTCGTCGGCAGCCCGATACCGAAGGGCCTCCAGCGGTGTCCGTTCCATCTGATCAATTTGTTGAAAAATCCGCCGCAGCGATTCGCTGTCTGTGGCCCGGAAGTACTGGCCGCCGGTCTTGCTGGCAATGTCCCGAAGCAACACTTCGTCAATCTCCACCGGCAACATTTCATAGCGGAATCCGCTGAGTCCCTTGCTGGTTGGCATCCGGGCCTCGCCGATGGTGCCGACCGCCACGGTATAGACCTTGACGCCGAAGGCGGCGGCGGCATCCGCCGCGGTGCGGGGATCGATGGCACCCCGGTTGTTGACCCCGTCGGTCAAGAGCAGCACCACCCTGGAGCGGGTGGGAACCCGGCGAAGCCGGTTCACCGACGTGGCCAGTCCGCTGCCGATGGCGGTGCCATCTTCCAGCGTGCCCACTGCCAGCGCGTTCACTGCTTGCTCCAGGACAGCGTAGTCGAGCGTGATCGGTATTTGGGTGAGCGCCTCGCCGGCAAAGGCCACCAGACCGATGCGATCGGCAGTGCGGCCTCGAATGAACGAGATCGCCTGTTGCTTGGCGACCGCCAACCGGTTGGATGGGGCGAAGTCCTCGGCCAGCATGCTGCTCGACACGTCGATGGCAATCACGATGCCGATGCCCTCCCGGCGGATCGTGCTGGGACCGCCCGGAAGGCGCAGGCCCGCCGCGGCAACAATCCAGCCGACCAGGGCGAGGGCCCGAAGCACCGGAGGTACCCACGGCAGCCACGCTCGTCCCGCGGCGGCAGCGGGGAGCGCTCCGTCTCCCACCGGAATGGTCCGGCCTCGCCGACCCTTGAGGAGCAACCAGAGGGGCAGTACCAGGAGGATGAGGAGCAGGGGCCGGGCAAAACTCATCCGGCCCCCAGGCGGGCAGCCCGTTCACAGAGTTCCTGAAGCTGAGTCTCGGGAGCCGGACGAAAAACGCCGAAGGAAATCTCCTCGAGCAGCGACTGGATCTGGGCGGTCTCGGCGAGGTCCCTGGAATCGGCCAGGCGGCGGGCCAGAATCCAGCCCCAGCCCTCCAGCGCCGCACGATATTCTCCGGCGGCGGCCCACCGGGTTATGATTTCCGCGCCGGGCCGCAGCGCCTGCGCCGGGGGCCGTGATGCCGCCCGGCCCCGGCGGCGCCAGCGGAGCGCCACTGGCAACAACCCCAGGCCGACGGCAAGCAACAGCAGGAACGCCGGCAACAGGGTACGAGCCTCCAGCGGAACCGGATTGCTCCGCGGCCGCGGCGGAATAGTGGCCCGGCGTTCACCTTGGGGCAGCACACTGGTCACCCGGACCCGGGTTACGGAGGCGGCCAGGGTGTCCGACCGACCGTCCCGCCGCACCACGACCGGCCCGGGCATGGTGAGCGTGTGCTCGCCCGGATACCAGAGCACCAGGCGGTAGCGCACCATGGTTCCCTCGGCGCCGAGCGAGACCTCCGCCGGGCCGAGTTGCTGGCCGAGGTTGCCGAGGTTCCAGAGTTGGGGACGGACCACGACACCCCCGATGGCGCCCAGCAGCCGTTCCACCCGCACGGTGTCTCCCACCGTCACCGGGTCGGATTGCAGCAAGGTTATGAGCAGCAACCGGATCATCGGCGACGACCGCCTCGGCGGCGGCCCCGAATGGCGAACGCTCGCCGAAGGGTGCGCCCGTACTCGCTGGCGACATCCAGCGCAATGTGCTGGACACCAGCGGCCCGCAATCGATCCGATCGCTGAGCCCGGCGCGCCGCGACGGCCGCACTCCAGCGAGACATTGCCTTGACGCTTCCGGTGTTCACCAGCGCGCGACGTCCGTTCTCGGCGTCCTCCATCTCCACCCAACCGGCGGCGGGTGGGCTGGTTTCCCGGGGATCGTCCACGGTGACAGCAATCACTTCATGGCGGACCGCGAGCTCGCGCAGCGCCTTTTCCCAGCCTTCGGCGAGGAAGTCGGAGAGGATGACCACCACGCTGCGATGACCGAGTACCCGGGAGGCGTAGTGAATGGCCTGGACCAGGTTGGTGCCCCGGCGCTCCGAGGCAAAGGCGAGGAGATCGCGAATCAGACGGAGCGCGTGGCGCCTCCCCTTGGCGGGAGGTACGATGTGTTCGATCCGGTCACTGAACAGAATGGCACCGACCCGGTCCTGTTCTCGAGCTCCGGCCAGCGCCAGCACCGCTGCAACCTCAACCGAGCGGGCCGCCTTGGTGACCGGCACGCCCACCCGGGTGGAGCCCGATTGATCCACGACCAGGAGGAGGGTGAGTTCCCGCTCCTCCGAAAAGGTCTTGACATAGGGGATCCCGAGGCGGGCAGAAACATTCCAGTCGATGGCGCGAAAGTCGTCGCCGTCGGCGTAGGCGCGCACCTCGGCGAACTCCATCCCCTGGCCCCGGAAGACACTGCGAAATTCGCCCGAGAACAGCGAATCCACGACGCCGCGGGTGCGGAGGGCGATGCCTTTGACTTGTTTGAGAAGGTCGGCGGGAACTGGCATGGAGCCTCGGCCGCTATGGCGCCGGTACCGCTCCCAGCAGCTGGGCGATCACCGCATCCGAGGTGACATCCTCGGCCTCCGCCTCAAACGTCAATACCAGGCGGTGCCGCAGCACATCGGGCACCAGGGACCGCACATCTTCAGGAACGACGTAGTTGCGCCCCTGCAGGTAGGCGTGGGCACGGGAGGCCTGCGCCAGGGCAATTGAGGCCCGGGGGGAGGCTCCGAAAGCAATCAGTGGAGTGAGTCCGGAAAGCCCCACCGCGGCAGGCTCCCGGGTGGCCCGCACCAGGTCAACCATGTAATCCACCAGACGAGGATCGAGGTGAATCTCGGAAATGGACTTCCGGGCGCTGAGAATCCCGCCCGGTTCCAGAACCCGCTGCACAGGAATGGGGGCGCCACTGCTCATCCGGAGCAGCACCTCGCGTTCCTCGAGCCGCGAGGGATAGTCCACCCGCACCTTGAAGAGAAACCGGTCGAGCTGCGCTTCGGGGAGTGGGTAGGTGCCCTCCTGCTCGATCGGATTCTGGGTGGCCAGCACCAGAAACGGTTCCGGGAGCGGATAGGTCGTTCCCCCGATCGTCACCTGGCGTTCCTGCATCGCCTCCAGCAACGCCGACTGCACCTTGGCCGGAGCACGGTTGATTTCGTCCGCCAGGACAACATGGGCGAAGAGGGGCCCCTTCTTGGGGTGAAATTCCTGACTCTTCGGGTCGAACACCATGGTGCCGATGACGTCGGCGGGCAGGAGATCGGGGGTGAACTGTATTCGCGAGAAGGTGGCGTGCAGCACTTCTGCCAGGGTTCGGACCGCCAGGGTCTTGGCAAGTCCGGGAACGCCTTCGAGGAGAACGTGGCCTCCGGTCAGCAGCCCAATGAGCAGCCGCTCCACCATTGCCGACTGGCCGACCAGGCGCCGCCCGACCTCGTCGGTAACCTGGCGGAGCGGAATCGACTCGGGTGCGGCGTCTACCATCGAAATCCTCGCAAAAAAATCAGGTGGTCACTTTGATGGTGCGGTAAATTGCCTTCTCTTCGGTCGGGGTCAGGTTGCGCCACTTCCCCACCGGTAACTCACCCAGCCGAATCGGACCGTACTGCAGCCGGGCCAGCCGCTCGACCTTGAATCCAAGTTCTTCGGCCCAACGCCGGACAATGTGTTTGCGGCCCTCCGCCAACGTCACGTCCACGATACTGCGACCCTCTCGACCGGGCCTGACCCGCACCGCTTCCGGTTCCACCGGACGGCCTTCGATCGACACCTTGCGCTTGACCGCCGTGGCGATTTCCGCCGTGGGCAGTCCGTGCACCAGCGCCGTGTAGCGCCGGGCAACGTGGTAGCGGGGATGGGTCAGCCGCTGGACCGCATCACCGTCGGTGGTGAGCAACAAGAGCCCGGTGGTCATGACGTCGAGGCGGCCGACGTAGTTGAGGCCTTCGGCGCGGGGCACGAAATCAAAGACGGTGCGCCGGCCTTCTTCATCCTTGGCGGTGGTGACGACGCCCAGCGGTTTGTGGAACACGATCCAGCGGCGGGGCTTCTGACTCACCCGTTTTCCCCGGACCGTGATGGTGTGCCGGTCCGGGTCGGCCTTGGAGCCGAGGGTCGCGACCTCTCCATCGACCCGTACCACGCCCAGCTCGATGAGCTCTTCAGCGGCGCGGCGCGAGGCGACCCCAGCCTGGGCCAGGGCCCGCTGCACCCGCATGAGGCTCATGCGTCCGCCACCACATAGGCGGCCGAGCCGCTGTCGGGGCCTGCCGGTTGGGGTTTGGCCGGCTGGAGCGCAATGGCGAGTTCGTCGGCACGGGGCAGGTTCTGGAGATCGGGAAGGCCGAGCAGCTCCAGGAACAACGGCGTCGTGCCGTAGAGCAGCGGGCGGCCGAGGCCTTCGCTCCGGCCGGTCACCTCGATGAGGCCGCGTTCCTGCAGGGAGCGGAGCACCCCGCTGGCCGATACGCCGCGGATTTCTTCGATCTCGGCTCGGCCCACCGGCTGCCGATAGGCAATGACCGCGAGGGTTTCCAGCATGGCCGCGGTGAGCTTGGGCTGCCGGGTGTTCAGCTGGGCCCGCTCGATCGCCGCGGCGTAGGCCGGCCGCGACAGGATCTGGAACCCACCACCGAGCGCCACCACTTCGACCCCATGGCCGTCGAAGTCGTAGTGTTCCCGCAGCTGCTCCAGCGCGGAGCGCACGTCGTCGAGCGACGCGTCGGGGTCGAGGGCCACCAGCTCTTCAGCGGGGACCGGACGCACGGCGGCGAAAAGCGCCGCTTCAAGCAGTTGGCTGAGGGGATTCACGGCGGATCACCAGCGGCGCGAAGACCGCAGGTTGAGTCATGAAGCACTGCCCTCGCCGAGCCAGCTCGAGGAGCGCGATGAGGAGCGAGAGCACGTCGGAAATGGTGGGATGGTGGGTCAACGCCTCGGTCCAGACGAATTGTTCCCGTTCCACGAGGAGCGAGAGGATTCGGGCGGCAGCAGCTTCCACATCGAGTGGGCGCGCCACCACGCTGTGCATGATGGGGTGAAGAATTCCGGCGATCACCCGTTCCACCGCGCTGAGCAGTTCCAGAAGGTCGAGGGTCAGTGGCAGCGGGGGAATTGCCGGCGGCAAGGGGATGTAGCCGCGGGCAAAGCGGAGCGCCCGCCGGTCGGCTGACGCCGACATCCAGTGGGAAATTTCCTTGATCTGCTGATATTCGAGCAAACGGCGCACCAGCTCGGCACGGGGATCTTCCCAACCCTCCCCCTCCTGGTTCCGGGGGAGCAGCATCTGGGCCTTGAGCCGAACCAGGCGGCTGGCCATTTCCAGATAGTCTGCCGCCTGATTGAGCCCGAGGTCGTGAATTGCGGCGAGGAACTGGTCGGCAATCCGGGCGATCGGAATGTCGGCAATGTCCAGTTGCTCCTCCCGGAGCAGGTGCAGCAACAGATCGAGCGGACCGGAGAATGCATCGAGCCGCACGACGAATCCCAGGCTCCCCAGCGTCACCGGTTTGGCGACCGCTGGAGCGACCACCGATTCCGGAGATTCGGCGAGGATGGTCGGGGGAGCCGAAGTGGTCATGACGGAAAGATGTTCCAGCGGGCGCCCATACCAAAGGGGCCAGCCACCCGGAAGAAGAGTCCCATTGCCTCGTAGGCCGGCGTCAGCAGCCACTGCAGCGCCTTGGGAAAGAGCAGCATCAACCCCAGGAGGGGAAGAAAGCCGAGCCGCTGAAGGCTTCGGTATTTCTCCCGGATGCCTCGGGGGAGCAAGTGATACAGAATATGGGATCCATCAAGCGGCGGAATCGGAAGCAAGTTGAACACCCCAAGCATCACGTTTAGCCAGCAACCCCACATGAGCATCCGCTGCACAGTGCCGATGACCTCGACGCCGCCGGGCGCGGCCCGCCCCAGCAGGCCCACCAGGACGAAGAGGATGGTGCACACGACTGCTATTGCCAGATTGGTGACCACCCCTGCGCCGGAGACGATGATGTCTCCCCTCCGATAGTTGCGATAGTGATCGGGCCGCACTTGCACCGGCTTGGCTCCGCCGAACACAAAGCGTCCACCAGTAGAAAACCACAGCAGCATCGGCAGCAGCAGGGTCAGCCAGATATCGATGTGCGGAATCGGGTTGAGGGTGAGCCGACCCTGCGTCAGGGCGAGGTCGTCGCCCTGCCGAAGCGCGGCATAGCCGTGGGCGTACTCGTGAGCCACCAGGGAAAACACGAGTACGGGAAGGGCGAGAATAAAGTCGCCGAGCAGGGCAGCGTCCTGGTCAAGGGAGTGGTTGAAGTTAGCTCCTACGCGCCGAGAGAGTCAACTCGCTCCCTTGCGTCAAGGCATTGCCGCGGCTATACTTAGCCTTTCCCCCCGGGGTGGCCAATGGCCCCTCCGCACGCCCGGCTAAAACGTGAGGAACTGCAGTGCCGAGAACCAAATCCGCCAAGAAACAGATGCGGCAGGCCAAGACCCACACCGCCCGCAACAAATCCCAGCGGAGCGCGCTGCGCACCGCCCTCAAGCGGGTTAGCACCGCCACCGGTTCTCAGGAATCCGGCGCCGCTATCCGCGAGGCCACCAAGCTGATTGATCGGGCTGGGAGGAAGCGGTTGATCCATCCCAACACGGCGGCCCGGCAAAAGAGCAAGCTGGCGAGGGCGGCCAAGAAGTAGTTCGACCGGGTGGTCCAATGGCAAAGGGGGCTCCGAATCAATTCGGAGCCCCCTTTTGTGTCCCACCGCGGTTTCTCGCCTACAGCGCCGCCAACTCCGCACCGCACCGCTCGCAGTACCACTCGGTTGGCCGGTTGAGGGAGCCGCATTCACCGCACTTGAGCGTCCTGGCGACAGTCTGGCTGGGCCGTTCCTCCCGATCCACTGAGGTGGCGGCAGGACTCTGGGTGATCCGAGAGGTGGCCGGAGCGGAGTCGAGGGTCACCGAGCGGAGGAACGCCAGCTCATCCTGCGGAGCAGCGGTAGCCGCCTGGGTTCCGGCCTGAGGGAACGGAACTGCCCGGGAGGGGCCCGATTCACGGGACTTCTGGGTTCCGGCCCGGGGCACGAAGCGGGGAGCTTCGGGGCGCGGCATCGGGATCACTACGGTCTCGGCTTCCCTGACCAACGAGAGTGCCGGCGCCCCCGCCTCTCCGAGGGGCTCCTGTTCCAGCATCAGCGGCATGTCGGAGTCGTGGGACATGGCGACTTCAGGCTCGGCCACCGGCGCCGGCTTTGAGGCGGGGGCGATGAGCCCTTGGACCTCTTCCAGCCGGGAAATCTCCCCGGCGAGCCGAGTAATTTCCTGATCGAATCCCTCGATCTTCCCACTGCTCTCCAACTCAACCAGCTGCCATTCGTCATCGGAGTATTCCCCGACGGCGTGGCGAAGTTCGGCCTCGGAACGGACCTCGAGCTCCTCGTGGCGGACCTGCCCAAATTCCCGCGATTGGGCCCGGAGTCCGTCAAGGGTGGAGGCGATGAGGTCGGCGTGGCTGCCAAGCTGGGCCACAACTTGCGCGAGGCGAGCCCGATAATCGGCCCGCACCTTGGAGCGCACCGACTGGGGAGCCCGTGATCCCGCCGCGTCGAGGCGCTCCAGCCACCCGGTCAGTTGCTGGCGGGTGCCGAGGAGACCCTCAATTTCAGCGTTATCATGCGACTTCTGTTCGCCCATGCGACCCTCCAGATGATCGGACCAGAATCCCGCAACTCGTTCCAAATCTAACGAAAAGCCGCAATAGCGAAACGTGTCCGGTTCTCGATCGTCAAGAAATTAGACGATAGTGCGGTCGAACACCGTTCGGCCCCCAACCACGGTCAGGTCCGCCTGACCGACCAGAGTATCACCGAGGAACGGCGAATTGGTGCTCCGGGAATGCAAGTCCTCGCGGCGCACCACCCAGCGGCGTCCTGGATCGAAGACCACGATGTCGGCGGGTGCACCAACCGCCAGCGAGCCCCCGGGAAGCCGGAATATCTTGGCCGGCACGGTACTCATCCTGGCAATGAGATCGGGAAGGGAGAGCAAACCCGACTCCACCAGTTCTCGAATCGCCAGGCCGAGCGCCGTCTCCAGTCCGACGATTCCGTTGGGCGCATCATCGAATTCGCGCTCCTTGGTGTCGTAGTGGTGGGGTGCGTGGTCGGACGCGATGCAATCGATGGTGCCATCCTTGAGGCCGAGACGGATGGCGTCCCGATCGGCAGCTTCGCGGAGCGGCGGGTTCATCTTGGCGTTGGTGTTGTAACCCTCGCAACACTCGTGGGTCAGCGTAAAGTGATGCGGCGTGGCTTCCGCGGTCACCTGGAGGCCCTTGGACTTGGCCCACCGAATCAATTCAACTGAGCCCCTGGTGGACATGTGACAGAGGTGCACATGCCCGCCGGTCAGCTCGGCAAGAATGATGTCGCGGGCCACCATGATCTCTTCCGCCGCCGAGGGAATGCCCTTGAGGCCAAGCCGCGCCGAGACGATGCCCTCGTGCATTGCCCCACCCTCGGCGAGCGACATGTCCTCGCAGTGATCGGCGACCGGGATACCGAAGGTCTTGGAGTATTCCAGCGCGGTGCGCATCAGGTGGGCGGTTGCCACCGGCTTGCCATCGTCGCTCACCGCCACCGCACCGGCCTGCACCATCTCGCCAAATTCGGTAAGCTGCTTGCCGTGTTGACCGATTGATACGGCACCGATCGGATAAACCCGGGCCCGCGCCGCACGAATGGCCTGTCGCACCACGAAACCGACGGTGGCCTGGCTGTCGGTGACCGGGTCGGTGTTGGGCATGGCGCAGACCGCGGTGAATCCGCCAGCCGCCGCCGACATGGCCCCCGTGGCAATGGTTTCGGCGTGCTCGAAGCCGGGCTCGCGGAGGTGCACGTGCAGGTCGATCAGCCCGGGTGCTACCACCCTGCCGGAAACATCGATGACGGTAACGCCCGGCTGGGCGGGAATGTTGCGTCCCACCGCCTCGATCTTGCCATCCTTCACGTAGAGGTCGGCAACGCCATCGGTGCCGCGGGAGGGATCGATAACCCGCCCGCCCCGGAGAAGAAGATCGTTCACGTCGTCTGCCAGTCCGGCGCTCCGCCGGCCAAGAGGTAGAGCACCGCCATCCGAACGGCCACGCCGTTGGTGACCTGGGGAAGGATGACGCTATGTGGTCCATCGGCGACGTCGCTGTCGATCTCGACGCCCCGGTTCATCGGGCCGGGGTGGAGAATCACCAGATCCTTGGGTGCCCGGGCCAGACGCTCGCTGGTAACCCCGAAGACCCGGTTGTATTCCCGAAGGGACGGGATGAACCCGCCGTGCATCCGCTCGAGTTGCAACCGGAGCACATTGAGGGCGTCGGCCCAGGCGATGGCATCCTCGATCCGGGGGAGGATGTGCACCCCGAGCTCCTTGAATTCTCGGGGGATCAGAGTGGCCGGCCCACAGATTGCCACCTCGGCGCCAAGCTTCAGCAGGCCCCAGATGTTGCTCCGAGCCACCCGGCTGTGCAGCACATCCCCGCAGATGGCCACCTTGAGCCCCGCGATTTTCCCGAACTTGTCCCGGAGCGTCAGCAGGTCGAGCAGGCCCTGGGTGGGATGCTCGTGCATCCCGTCGCCCGCGTTGATCACGTTGGAGCGGATCCGGTCGCCCAGAAATTTCGCGGCGCCGCTGGAGGGGTGCCGGATCACCACCATGTCGATCCGCATTGCCTCGAGATTCCGGGCAGTGTCCACCAGGGTCTCACCCTTGGACACTGAGGATGCCGAGGTGGCCACATTTACCGTATCGGCGCTGAGACGCTTCTCGGCAAATTCGAAGGAGATTCGGGTCCGGGTGGAGGCCTCGAAGAAGAGGTTGACGATGGTTTTGCCGCGGAGCGCGGGGACCTTCTTGATGGCCCGCTCACTGACTTCCTTGAACGGTTCGGCGGCGTCGAGAATCAGCCGGATTTGATCGGCGCTGAGCGGCTCCAGTCCGGTCAGGTCCTTGCCGAGGGAAGCCGAGATCACAGCGGCGCTCCGCGAACCAATTCGACCGTGTCTTTGCCGTCGAGCTCCTGCACTGCCACATCCACCCGGTCGTCGAGAGAGGTGGTGACCGGGAGCCCCACGATATCGGCCTGAATTGGCAGTTCCCTTCCCCCCCGGTCCACCAGCACGCAGAGGAGTATCCGGCGGGGCCGGCCGAAGTCGGCCAACTCGTCGAGCGCGGCCCGGATGGTCCGGCCGGTGTAGAGCACGTCGTCCACAATCACGACAATGCGGCCCTCGAGGGGGCCGGGAAGGCTGGTTTCTCCGACCCGCGGAGTCGGGCCGACGGCGGAGAGATCGTCGCGGTAGAGTGTGATGTCGAGCTTGCCGACCGGGATGCTGCAGCCCTCTGCTTTGTCGATGAGCCCGGCCAGGCGAACGGCGAGCTCGACCCCACGGCGCTGGATGCCAACCAAAACAAGGCCCCCGGTTCCACCGCTTCGTTCAACGACCTCACTGGCCATGCGCTGGAGGGCGCGGGACATGGCGGGGGCGTCGAGGAGCCGGGTGACCGAGGGCATGCTCGGGGGGGAAGCTAGTGCCGAGCCCGGCGATGGGCAACGGGGTGGCACCGATCGGGCTACGCTCCGCGCCGCCGTGGAACCAAGCGCAACCCCAGCAAGACAGCCAAGACCGCTGCGTACTGAAGCGGCAGCGAAATATCCTTTTTCTGGGACCAGATGAAATGCACGATTCCCAGGATGGCCGCAAGGTAGACCCCCCGATGAATGAACTGCCACCGCTTCCCGCCCAGCCAGCGGAGTATCGGTTGCGGCGACGTAATGGCCAGCACTGCCTGGATCAACAGTGCAGCGAATCCGACCGTGATCCAGGGCCGCTTGATCACTTCGGTGACCAGGTCGCCGAAGGAAAGTTCCAGGTCAAACACCAGAAAAATGCTGAAGTGAATCAGCGCGTAGAAGAAGGCAAAGAGGCCGATCAGCCTGCGTACCTTGATAGCCCCGTTGATCCCGGTGAACCGACGGAACGGGGTAACGGCGAGGGCGATGAACAGGATGATGATGGCAGTGCGACCGGTGAAGTGCTCCATCCCCTTCACCGGTTCCGCCTCGAGGTGGCCGGTCTGGAAGGCCCAGATCTGGTAGGCGAGTGGAGCGAGTCCGGCAATCCAGAGGAGCGGCTTGACCAGCCGGCGGAGGAATTGGGCTTCGGTCACCCTCCGCTCAGTAGTTGGCCCGGAGATCCATCCCCGAATACATCGATGCGACCTGATCGGCGTACCCGTTGAACATCAGGGTTGGAATTTTGGTGAACTGGCCCAGCGGCCTTTCCCGGGCCTGGCTCCAGCGCGGGTGATCCACTGTTGGATTGACGTTGGCGTAAAAGCCATACTCGTTGGGGGCAGCGACCTTCCAGGTATTGACCGGTTGCTTTTCCACGAACCGAATTTTCACGATTGACTTGATGCCTTTGAAGCCATATTTCCACGGAACGATGAGCCGCACCGGCGCGCCGTTCTGATTGGGCAGGACCTTGCCGTAGAGCCCCACGGTGAGCAGGGTCAACGGATGCATTGCCTCATCCATCCGGAGGCCCTCGATATAGGGCCAATCGAGCACGCCGCGCCGCTGGCCGGGCATTTGCTTTGGGTCAAGGAGGGTGTAGAACTCGACGTACTTGGCCTTACTGCCTGGCTCCAGCCGCTTGATCACATCCCGCAGGGGATAGCCCAGCCAGGGGGCCACCATCGACCACCCCTCAACGCAGCGATGCCGGTAGACCCGTTCTTCCGGCTTCAACCCCTTGAACAGACCCTCGACATCATAGACCGCCGGCTGCTTCACATCGCCCTCGACCGCGATGCTCCACGGCCGGGGCTTCAGGAAGTGGGCGTTTTCCTTGGGGTCCGATTTATCGAGTCCCAGCTCGTAAAAATTATTGTAGCTGATGATGAGGTCTTCGGCAGTCGGCTTGAGGCTGTCCTGGGCCTCGACCAAACGAGGAAGGCTGGCAATGCCAGCCATGCCCAGACCGACGGAGGCCAACCATTGGCGCCGGTTCCAGAACAGCCGTTCGTCGGTGATCTGCGAAGTGGGAATGCCTGGCGGACGTCGGATCAGCATGGGACCCTATTCAGGGAGACGTATGCAAACCTAATAACGTCGGCAGGAACAGAATGGTTCCACCCAGGCGGGAGACCAACGGACGAGGCGGGATTCGAACCCGCGAAACCCTTGCAGGTTTACACGCTTTCCAGGCGTGCCTCTTAAACCACTCGAGCACCCGTCCCCGGGGCGGCAACTTATCCGCCCGGGCAGCAACCCGTCAACGTGTAACGGCCTCCGGCGAACAGCCGGGATTACCTTGGCCGGCGCTTGGCCTTCACCACCTTGGTGACTTTGAGGAGTTTGGCCTTGGCCGAACGGGGCGGAGCCTTTGACGCGGCGATCTTTTTGGCGGCCGCGGCAGCCTTGGGTGCCTTGGGGGCCTTTGCCGGATTCGCTGCCACCGCCGCCTTCCGGGGCGCCGCCGCCCTCCGTCCCTGCACCGTCGGCGATCGGCCGGCCTTGGCGGCAATCATTTCGACGGCCTGGGCCAACGTCACCGACTGCGGGTCGGTCCCCTTGGGGATCGACGCACTGATGGTCCCGTGTTTCACGTATGGTCCATACTGCCCATCATAGAGTGCCACCGGCGCCTTGTCGGCGGGATGGGGGCCCAGTTCCTTGAGCGGTGCCGGCGCCGCTCGACGGCCCCGGGCCAGTTTTGGCTGAGCCAGCATTTCCAGTGCCCGGCCCAGCGCAATGGTCAGCACGTGATCATCGCCCTTGATGGAGCGATAGTCCTTCCCATCGGCACCTTTGTCGTGGAGGATGTAGGGTCCGAAACGCCCCTGCCCGGCAAATATTTTTCCGCCGAGGTCGGGGTGAGTTCCCAGCAGCCGCGGCAGCGCCAGCAAGCCCACCGCAATGTCGAGCGTCACCTCCTCAGGCTTCATCCCCTTGGGCAGACTCGACCGCTTCGGTTTGAGATTGTCGTCGGTGACCTGTCCCAGCTGGACGTACGGTCCATACTGCCCGGTGAGCACCAGGATTGGCTCGCTGGTGGCCGGGTGATGGCCGAGAATATCTGGTCCTTCGCGTTTCTGGCGGAGAATCTCCTCCACCGTTTCCATGGTCAGATCGGCGGGCGCGGCGCCGCGTGGAAGTGAAGCCCGCAGCACCTCCCCGCCGCGGTCCACTTCAACGTAGGGGCCAAACCGACCGATTCGAATGGTCGCGTCGTGCAGCCCGCCCACTTCGACGGTGCGGGCGGCAGCGGGGTCGATCTTCTTTTCGCGGCTCTCAACCTGTTTCTGAAGCCCGTCCTTCCCCAGGTAGAATCCCTGGAGGTAGGGCAGCCACTCGGCGTTCCCTTCCGCGATTTCGTCGAGCTCATCCTCCATCCGGGCGGTAAACTTGAGATCCACCAACTTGGGAAAGTGCTGCTCCAGCAAGCCGGTGACCGCGAAGGCGGTGAAGGTAGGCACCAGCGCCTGACCCACCTTCTGGACATAGCCGCGTTCCACGATAGTGCCGATGATGCTGGCGTAGGTGCTGGGGCGACCGATGCCGTCGGCCTCGAGCTCCCGCACCAGACTCGCTTCGGTAAACCGGGCCGGCGGCTGGGTTTCGTGGGAAAGCGCGTCGATACCGGCGCAGGTCGGGCTGTCTCCCACCTCGAGGTGGGGGAGCAGCACTTCCTGATCTTCCAGCGCCGCTTCGGGATCGTCGCTCCCTTCGACGTAGGCCCGCAGAAAGCCCGGAAAATCAATGCGCTTTCCAGTGGCGCGGAAGGTGGCGTCGTCCACGTCAAGCGTCACCACCAGGCTGGTTATGCGGGCATCGGGCATCTGACAGGCAACGGTGCGCTTCCAGATCAGATCGTAGACGTCGTATTCCCGGCCGGTGAGCTTGGTTTCATCCGGGGTGCGGAAATGGGAACCGGCGGGGCGGATCGCCTCGTGGGCTTCCTGGGCGTGGACGTTCTTTGCGGTGTAGTGGCGCGGCTTCGGCGGAAGGTAGGCCTTGCCGTACAGCCGATCCACGCATTCGTGCGCCGCCGTGATGGCTTGGTTGGACAGGTGCACCGAATCGGTGCGCATGTAGGTGATGAACCCGTTTTCGTAGAGATTCTGGGCCACCCGCATGGTTTCCCGGGCCGACAATCGGAGCTTCCGGTTGGCTTCCTGCTGCAGGGTTGAGGTGGTAAACGGTGGCGCCGGCCGGCGAATGCCGGGTTTCTCTTCGCTGGCCGAAACCTTCCACTGCCGGGTCAGCAGCCGTTCCCGCAGACCGATGGCCGTGGGCTGATCGAGGAGCACCACCTGCTTCCCCGCTGCCAGCTTGCCGGTGGCCTCATCAAAATCCTTGCCGGTGGCAATGCGGCTTCCCTTGAGGGCCACCAACTCGGCGTCGAAATCCTGTTTGGCATGGTTGAGGTGGGCCTTCAAATCCCAATACACCGCAGCCCGGAAAGCCCGTCGTTCACGTTCCCGGAGTACCAGCAGCCGGACCGCAACGGACTGGACCCGGCCGGCGGAGAGGCCGTAGGCGATCTTCTTCCACAGCAACGGGGACAGGGTGTAGCCGAAGAGCCGGTCCATGATCCGGCGAGTTTCCTGGGCCCGCACCAGCTTCTCATCCACTTTGCGAGTGGTTTCCAGCGCTTCCCGGATGGCCTCGCGGGTGATTTCGTGAAACACCATTCGCTTGACCGGCACCCTCGGGTTCAGCACTTCCCGGAGATGCCACGAAATGCTCTCACCCTCCCGGTCTTCGTCGGTGGCAAGGATGAGCTCGTCGGCGTCCTTGAGCAGGGCCTTGAGTTCAGCCACCACTTTCCGCTTGTCGGCGGGGACCACGTAGAGGGGCTCGAAGTCCTTGTCGACGTTTACACCGAGGCGGGCCCACTCCTCCCCCTTGAACTTGGGGGGGATATCGGCAGCCTTGTCCGGCAAGTCACGAATGTGTCCCATGGAGGCGGCGACCTTGTAGCCGCGCGGGAGAAAGTCCCGGATGGTGCGCGCCTTGGTGGGCGATTCGACAATGACCAGCGATGCCATGCGACTCCTAGTATTAGGACAGCCTCGCCGGAGGACCGGCGCGGGCTAATCTATTACCCTACCCCCCGCCCCCCTGTCAATGACTTGGCCCCATTGACGCGCGCACTCCCCAAAGAACCCGAGCCGTAGCGCGGGGGCTGAAGAGGCCTATTTTCCCCCCAACTCCCCCACAAGGATCCCGATATGGGCAGGCTCATTCTCGGCGCGGTCATCTTGCTGGTTGCCTTCGTGGTACGGACCGCCGGCGCCGGACTCAAGACATCCGGGGGACGAACCTCGGGCGCTCTGGTCAACCTGATCAGCCTCGGGCTCATGATCCTTGCCGCCGTGGTGTTGCTCGGCTCCACGGTTGTGGTCATCGACGCGGGTCAGGTGGGCGTCGCCCACGCCTTCGGCAAGGTGTCAGAGCGCCCGCTGCTGAGCGGGGTCCGCATCATCGCGCCGTGGTCCCAGGTCGAACGGTATTCCACCCGGGAGGAACAATTCCCCTCGGCTCGCGCCGACGCGGAGGTGATGCAAGCACTTTCCAGCGAACAGATGTCGATGCAGGTGGACGTCGCGGTCCGCTGGCAGATTGACCCGCAGCAGGCGCCCCATATTTTTACCGAGATCGGCGGCGAAGAGCAGATTCAGGCGGTGGTGCTCAACGCCATCCGGAACGGGGCCCGCGATGGGATGTCGCAGTTTTCGATCAACGAGATTGGAAACCGGACCAAGATTGCGGACCTGATGCGAGCCGAGGTCGACAGCGCGCTGGTCACCCAACCGCGGGGAGGAGGCGTCCCCTTCCGGATCGCGACCGTCACGGCCTTTTTCCTGCGCAACCTGGCGCCGCCCGAGCAGGTGGTGAACGCAATCAACAACAAGATTGCGCAGGAACAGCAGATTCAAACCGAGAGGCATCGGGTGGAAGTGGCCCGGCTGCAGTCGGAACAGCAAAAGCTGCTCAACATCACACTGACGCCTGAGGCGCTGATGAAGCAATACCTGGAGGTGTTGCATGACATGAAGACCTCCAATAATCTGGTGATTCTGGTGCCGACGGAGGGGGGCACGCCGCTGCTCGACCTGGCGGCGCTGCGGAAAAACCTCAGACCGCCGCAATAGCGGAAGGCGGGGGCATCACGAAACGGGGCGCCTTCGGGCGCCCCGTTTCGTGGTACGGACAGGGAGGGATTCGAACCCTCGATACCCTTGCGGGTATGCCGGTTTTCGAGACCGGTTCCTTCAGCCACTCGGACACCTGTCCTGCGGTCCACCGGCGAGGAATTTAGCTGCCTTGCCTGGGCTGGCGCAGGCTGCCCTATTTCCTCAAATAGACTCTCAAGACCGTTTCGGGAGACTCGGAACGGGCCAGGATTCGAACCGTCATGACCCGGCGGCCATCCCGGAAATCGAGCAAATCGTAGAGGCCCGGGTCGTGGGTGCTGTCGTTGAAATCAACCACCTGTACGTCGCCATTCTCGAAGGTCACCTCGGCAAAACCGAGTTGAGCCCGGCCATCCACCTGCAAGAACAGTGCGGTGCCGGAACCGTCGACGCCGAAGTTGGAGTCCACCCACTCCTCGTCCCGCTCCAGGGTTTCGCTGTCCTCCCAGACCAGGTGGTCGCGTGCCGGCAGCACCACGACCGCCGGAGCCCAGACGAGCGCCGGGAGAAACACGAGGGGCGCCCGCACCAAGACCGCCCTCCGCGCCGCTCGCACGACCACGCTGCCGAGAAACACCCGGCGAATCGGATGCCCCGGACGCACCACGATCCTGGTGCGGTGCACCGGTCGCCGGACTACGACTGTTCGCCGTCGCTGAGCGTCAGCTTCCACTATGCCGAGCGTGCTCAAGAGAACGAAGCCGGTCAGAGCACTGACGAGAAGCCGGTACATGGAGTAATCCTCGATGGTGGGGCGGAGCTCAGGGAAACCGCTTGTGCCGTCATCCCAAAAAAGCCGGGCAGCCTGAAAGGAGAGTAACCTGGCTTCAGCGGTCCCGAGTCCGGAAAGGGAGTGTCCTCGAGCGGGCGTAACGTAATGCCCTTCCTGGAGATGAAACAAGCCGCGGAGTGCTTCCCCAGGGAGATTCGGCCCGGCGCGCCCTACCGAGAGGAGATGTTGTATCGCACCAGCACCCCCTCGACGAACAGCGCCTCCACCCGATTCTGCGGGGTGAGGTAGGTCACCTGCACAGTGCGGAGCGTTCCCTCCATCCGTTCGGTGCTGGACTCGGCGCGGCCGAGCAACGAGGCGACCTCGTCCGATGTGAGGCCCTTTCGAAGCCCGGCCACGCCGCTTGCCGCCGACGGAGCCGGGCGCTCCGCCACCGAACCGCGCATCGGCGAGAAATCCACATAGTCCGCCAGCGCCGCCGTGATTCTGTCGGGGGTGATTTCCTCGGGGCGGAGCGGCAATTGGTATCGGATGTTGAAGCGCGAGCCCGCCCCGAGGCGGCGGAGTCGGAGGTTCTCGCTGGCCTGCTGCTCCGCTTGGGCCGCCATTGCACGGAGCCGGGCGTTTTCCCGTTCGCGTTCCTTGCGAAGCCCGTCCAGTTCCTCTCCGATGACACGCTTTCGGGCCGGATCGGTGGTCTGGCTCCGCTCCTTCTCGAGGTTCTTCTCGCGGACGGTCTTGTCGGCGGTCGGGGTCGACACGGTGGTGCTGGTGTTGTCGCCGAAGGTGCCGTACCCCCCGCCCGCGAGCTGGAACTCGATGTGCCGGTCCTTGAGGTGCACTTTGGTGATGATCACCGAGCGTCCGGCGCTGATCGAGGTCCCGAATCGCTTGATCCGATCACCGTAGCGCGCAAAATCGACCGGCGGCTGCCCACCGGGCCAGACATCGACACCATCCTCGCTGCCCGGCATGTCGAGCTTGACGATGACGGTTCGGCCTTCGAAGAAATCCTTGAGCGCCAGTTCGCTCTGCGCCGCAAGCCCCCCGCAAGCGCCCAGTGTCGTGATCAACGCCACCGCAATGCCTCGCATCCCAGTTTCCATACCGTCGATGCTCCGTGTCATGATGAACGCCGCGCGCCAAAGAAGTCCCGCAACAAGGTGCCGCACTCCTCGGCGAGGACGCCGCCCAGCACCTCGGGGCGGTGGTTGAGCCGGGGATGGCGGAGGAGATCCTCGACCGAACCCGCCATGCCCGCCTTGGAATCCCAGGCGCCGAACACCACGCGGCCAATCTTGGCCAGGACGATCGCTCCGGCACACTGAGCGCACGGTTCCAGCGTCACGTACAATGTCGCATCGGTTAGCCGATCGGTGCCGGCGGCGGCCAGGGCCCGCTGGATGGCCAGCCATTCGGCGTGCGCGGTCGGATCCCGCCGGGCCACCGTCTCATTGTGGCCCACCGCAATGGCGGCCCCGTCCCGCATCAGCACCGCACCGACCGGCACCTCGCCGGCAGCGGCGGCAGCCTGCGCCTGACGGAGGGCCGCCGAAACTCCGGCAAGGTCGGCGGCTGACACCGGCGGGTTAGTCAAGCGTGCCCGCTGGGGTGGCCGGTTGGCGCGCGAAGACGAGGTGGTCTCCCTCGCAATCGGCACTGATCCGGTCGCCGGAGACATACCCCCCCTCCAAGACCGCCATCGCCAACGGGTTCTGGAGCAGGCGCTGAATCACCCGCTTGAGGGGGCGGGCACCGTACACCGGATCGTAACCGCGGTCGGCGATCAGCTGGCGCGCCGCCGGAGACAGGCTGAGGGTGAGCCCGCGCTCGGCCAGCAGCTGGTCGAGCCGCTGGAGCTGCAGATCCACAATTCGGGCGAGGTCGGCCCGTGCCAGCGGGTGAAACACCACGATGTCGTCCACCCGATTGAGGAACTCGGGGCG
Source organism: Gemmatimonadales bacterium (assembly GCA_031402135.1). Lineage (GTDB taxonomy): Bacteria > Gemmatimonadota > Gemmatimonadetes > Gemmatimonadales > GWC2-71-9 > JABFSM01. The sequence continues at coordinate 21,397 of JANNSC010000169.1, forward strand.
GAAGTGACCCCGGAGTTCGGCTCGGACCTGTTCCTCGACTGCGGACCACGCCGCCGGCGAGGCCGCCGCCGTTGGGTCCACCATCAGGTGGCCCCCGAGGTTGGAGGTCATGATCAGGACGGTATTGCGAAAATCCACGGTGCGGCCCTGGCTGTCGGTGAGCCTGCCGTCATCGAGAATTTGCAACAGGATGTTGAACACGTCGGCGTGCGCCTTCTCAATTTCATCGAACAACACCACGCTGTAGGGACGCCGGCGCACCGCCTCGGTCAGCTGGCCACCCTCCTCGAAGCCGATGTACCCCGGGGGGGCGCCAACCATCCGGGACACCGAATGCTTTTCCATGTATTCCGACATGTCGAGCCGGACCATGGCGCGCTCATCGTCGAAAAGGAATTCGGCGAGGGCCCGAGCGGTCTCGGTTTTGCCGACCCCGGTGGGTCCGAGAAAGATGAATGACCCAGTGGGTCGGTTGGGGTCCTGCAGGCCGGCGCGACTCCGCCGCACCGCGTTGGCCACCGCGGTCACTGCCTCCTGCTGGCCCACAACCCGGTGGGCCAACTCGGCCTCCAGCCGGGTCAGCCGTTCCCTATCGGATTCGAGCATCTTGGACACCGGAATCCCGGTCCACTTCGCCACAATTTCGGCAATGTCTTCCGCATCCACCTCCTCCTTCAGGTACTTGGCCTGCTTCTGAATGGTGGCGAGCCGGGCCTCTTCAGCGATGGTGGACTGCTCCAATTCGGGGATCCGGCCGTAGCGAAGTTCCGCCGCGCGTTGCAGATCCCCCTTCCTGGTGGCCTGGTCCACCTCGGTTTTGAGCCCCTCCACCTCAGCCTTCATCGTCTGCAGCGAGTGAATGGCGGCCTTCTCGGCCTGCCATTGCGCTTTCATGCCGCCGGTCTTCTCCCGGAGCTCGGAGATGTCCTTTTCCAGCGCCGCCAGCCGCTCCCGACCGGCCTTGTCCTTTTCCTTCTTGAGCGCCTCGCGCTGGATTTCCAGCTGGATGATCCGTCGCTCCACTTCGTCTATTTCCTGGGGTAGCGAGTCGATTTCAATGCGCAGGCGACTGGCGGCCTCGTCCATCAGGTCGATCGCCTTGTCGGGGAGGAATCGATCGCCGATGTAGCGGTCGGAGAGTTGGGCCGCCGCCACCAACGCGTTGTCGGTGATCCGGACGCCGTGATGGACCTCGTATCGCTCCTTCAAGCCGCGGAGAATGGCGATGGTGTCTGGGACGCTTGGCGCGCTCACCATGACCGGCTGGAAGCGCCGCTCCAGCGCAGCATCTTTTTCGACATGCTTGCGGTACTCGTCCAGTGTGGTCGCTCCGACCACGTGGAGCTCGCCGCGGGCCAGCGCCGGCTTGAGCAGGTTGCTGGCGTCCACCGCGCCCTCAGCAGCCCCGGCGCCGACCAGGGTGTGCATCTCGTCAATGAACACGATGTAGCGACCCTCGGCGGCAATCAGTTCCTTGACCACGGACTTGAGCCGTTCCTCGAATTCGCCCCGATATTTGGCGCCGGCGAGGAGCAGCCCGATGTCGAGGCCAACGATTTCCTTGTCGCGGAGTGATTCGGGGACGTCGCCATTGATGATCCGCTGGGCCAGGCCCTCGACGATTGCGGTCTTGCCAACACCCGGCTCACCGATCAGTACCGGGTTGTTCTTGGTCCGGCGGGAAAGCACCTGCATGACCCGGCGAACCTCTTCGTCCCGGCCAATGACGGGATCAAGTTTTCCCTTGCGGGCCTGGTCGGTCAGGTTGCGGGTGAAGCGCTCCAGCGCCTGGTACTGTCCCTCGGGGGCCTGGTCGGTAACCCGGTGGGCGCCGCGGACCGCCTCCAGTGCCGTTCGCAGATCGGCGGCGGAGAGACTGAGGCCACTCAGCAGGCCCCGCGCCGTGGTGCCCTTCTCTTCCACCAGCCCAATCAGCAAGTGCTCGGTGGAGACAAAGGCGTCGCCCAGATTCTTGGCTTCCGCCTCCGCCTTGTCGAAAACCCGGTGCAGCTCCCGACTGTGGGCCGGGGCGCCGTCGCCTCCCTGCTGGGTAGGGAATTTGGCGATTTCCCGGTCGGTTGCTTCCCGAAGCGATGCGACATTTACCCCCGCCTTCTGGAGCAGGGGCTGCACCACGCCCTCGTCCTGAGTCAGGAGGGCAGCGAAGAGATGGGCATCGTTGACGACAGGGTTGCTTCGCGCCGTGGCGAGCTCGGCCGCGTCGCGGAAGGACTCCTGGGCCTTGATGGTGAGCCGGTCTGGGCGAATCATGGTCCCTTGCCGATGGCTGTATGGGGGGCTCGGCGACCGCAATCGGGCCACGAATCCTCATCCGGCACCGAACGGCGGTCCACCACCCCCATCTCATTCAATCCCTATACCCAGAAACTACGCCGAATTGGCAGGCGACCTAACCCCGGAGCACCCGCTCGTCACCAACCCTCCGGGTGATTCCAGTGCGGTCGGCCCACTCCAGAAGTGGGATGAGATACTTGCGAGAAAGACCAGTTTTTTCTCTCAGAAGCTGTGGCGTAACTCCTTTGTCAACAGCTATTTCACGAATCAAGCGAGAGAATTGATTTAAGGAAGTTGTGGAAAAGAAACGATCGCCCTCCACCGCTGCGACTTTGCCCCGCTCGGCCGCTGACCGAAGTACCCTGACCAGCCCGGTCACTCCGAGCATCTCCTCCAATTCGGGGACGGTCGGCGGGGAAAGTCCGGCGGAATCGAGCACCTCGAGCACCCGCGTCAGGAGTTCCTCCTGTCCGGTGCTCTCAGGAGCGAACCCCGGGAGAGCGGCGGTACCACCGGTGGCTACCACTTCCCCCCGCTTCAGCAACCCATTCAGAATTGCGTCGGTCACCGACGCCGGGGCGCGGACCGAATCACGGATGGTGGCGAGCGACAGGCCCTTCTCGGTGGGCTCCCGGCGGTGGAAATCCTGAATGGTCGCAAGAATCGCCGAGCGGATGGCGGAGGTTATCGTGCTGGCAACGTACCGGCCGCCCGCCTCGGCGGTGGTCTTGCTTCGGGCAAGGACGCGGCGCCCTTCGGCCTCGGGAACGCCGAGCAGGAGCGGCAGCTCGGGAGCGGTGGCTCCACCGGGCCGCCGGGAAACCAGCGCCTCGGCCCTGACCAGGAGCTCCTCGGCACCGAGCCCAGCGGGCCACGGCGCTCGCCGGGGCGGCAGCGGATCGAGCACCCGGCCTCCACCAATGGTCCGGACCGGGGAATAGGAGCGGAGCACGAATCGATCCCCCCCGCGAGCCAGCACCGGCGATTCGAAGGCCACTCGCACCAGACCGGTTCCTCCCGGCGCAATCTCCTCCCGAGGGTAGAGCCGCGCCATGACCTCCGCGGTGCCGAGGTGAAAGCGTACCCGGAGCCGGCGCCGCACCGGGGCGGCACCGGGGATAAGCTCGACCAAGGCGTCGATCGCGCTGGTTGGCCGCCATCCCTCACCGGCGCCAACCAGCACATCGCCCCGGCCCACCTGGTCCCGGTCAATTCCAACCAGGCCAACTGCGGTTCGAGCGCCGGGAGCTCCGACCAAGGTGGATTGCCCGTAGGCCTCGAGCGAGCGCACCCGAGCTGTAGTGCCGCCTGGGAGAATGGTGACCTCGCCGCCCACCCGGATCTCGCCCGACCATGGGGTACCGGTGACCACGGTTCCGATGCCGGCGATTGAAAACGACCGATCCACCGGCATCCGAAACCAATCGGCAGGTGCTATCGGGGGTTTGATCATAACCCGCTGCCGCAGCCGCTCTGTGAGCTCGGCGATGCCGAGCCCGCTGACCGCGGAGGTTCGCGCCGGCTCCTCGAACGCCACCGGTGACATGCCCAACCGTTCCATGAGCTCGGCGGTGACCAGCTCGAGCCACTCCGGCTCGGCCAGATCGGCCTTGGTGATGACGGGGATCCCTCGGGCAATGCGGAGCTGCTCGACGATGGCGAGGTGTTCCCACGTTTGCGGCTGGGGGCCCTGGGACCCGTCAACGACCAGCAGGACCAGATCGATGCCGGAAGCGCCGGCGACCATGGTCCGGACGAAGTCCTCGTGGCCGGGAACGTCGACGATTCCCGCGGGTGGGAGGCCGGCAAACTCGAGCGGCGCGAAATTCAGATCGATGGTCATGCCGCGACGGCGTTCCTCCGCCAGCCGGTCCATTCTCCGTCCGGTGAGCGCCGCCACCAGGGCCGACTTGCCGTGGTCAATGTGTCCCGCGGTGCCGATGATCACGCCGCGGCCCAGCTCCGGTCGAGCCAGAAGGCGAGCGCGGGGAGTGCCGCTCCTTCCGCCAGGTGGTGCCGGACGTATCGCTCCAGGAGACGGCGATGCGAGGCAAGATGCCGGTCATCGAGCGGGGGCAGATCCGCCTCGGCGGAGAGGAAGGCGCCGAGGGCGGCACGGTCTGCTGACCCAAGCTCCGCGCCCACGGTGCCGGTGGCGCACCGGGCACACAGAATGCCGCCATCCGCCGCCGAAAAGCAGGCGCTCCCCTCCCCTGGCACCGGCATGCCGTCCCGGGCACAGCGGTCCAGCGCCGGCGCAAAGCCGAGTACCCCAACCAGCCGCCAGAGTGCCCGGAGGCCAAGCGGTTCCACCGCTGCGGCGGGCGCCGCCTCGAGCAGCGCCAGGGCATCGCGAAACAGATCGTAGCTGGCCGGGTGCGGACTGGCCGGTGCCAAACGAAGCATCAGTTCGCTCAAGACCGACGCCACGGCAAAACGGTCCAGTCGCGCCGCCAGCCCGGTGCGGACGTGCCGAGAATCGAACTGAACCAGGGTGTGGAGGTCACTTCGGCGGGAGAGCAGGAGTGTGGCAGTGCCCTCACTCAGCAGGTGGAGCGAAGCACCGAATCGGCTCTTGGGCCGGAGGGCGCCCTTGGCGATGACGCTCTGCACGCCCAGGTCCCGGGTAGCGAGCCGAGCGATTTTGGAGGTTTCGCCGTACCGGATGGTCGCGAGAACGAGGGCGGGCGTGGAGATCGGCGGCACTTCCCCGGGCTCATTGCCTCGGCGGGAGTTTGACGGTGACGGCGTCGACGGCGCAGATCCCCGCCGATTCGACTCGGGCCTCGGTAAGGTCGGGGCGAAAGATGCGAATGCGTCCAGGGGTGCCGGCGCAGCTGCCCGCCTCCACTGCGTAAATGGTCCCGCTCACATCCACAGCCGCAGCGACTCCTTCCACCAGCGGGATCCCGGTGCCGGCTCCCCGCACCACCCGCCGGGTCCGAGTATTGAATTCCATCAATCCCTGGCTGCGCGAGGTAATGAAAAGCCGCTCCCGGAGATCGGTGGCGAGCCGGCCAGGGAGTGCCCCAATGCCGGCAAAGCTGCCGACCTCCTGCAGGAGCACCGGATCCACAATGCTGAGACGGGCGGGCTCCTCGCCGCCTGGTCCGGCGTTCAAGACGTAGAGGAGGCCATCTGCTCCGACCAGAATGGCGGTGGCGTTGCCGGGTCCGGGGAGCGCAATCGAATCGATGGCAAGATTTCGCTCGGGATCCACGACCGTGAGCCAACTCGGCCCCAGCACACAGGGTCCGGAACAGCCCAGCTCGAGGTTCGCGTTGACGACGAACACCCGCCCCCGGGTGACCGCCATTGCGGTGGGCGTCTGTCCCACCAGGACGCTCGCAGTATCGCCAGTCTGCAGATTCAGCCGAGTGACCCGATTGGAGAATGGGTTGGCAATGTAGGCGATCGAATCGTTGACAAACGCGGACCCTAACGCGCCCTCGTTGACCGGCATCCGGTAGACCTGCACCGATCGTCCCACCGACAGGTCGATCACGATGACGCTGCCCTCCGCACCTGTGGTAACGATGGCCAGCCGCCCCCGCGCTGAGAGTGCCACCGGAGTGCCGGCGCTGACGCCGAGCGGGATCGTCAGGGCCGGGCCGGGGACGCTGACCGGCAACAAGGTCAGGGTGCGGTCTCCTCCGTTGAGAACAACCACGCTCTCTTCCGGGGGAGATGGGGACGGTGTGGTGGACGCGCAGGCAGCCACCAGGCCGAGCGCGGCGAGCCCGGGCAGGGTGGTGGGCGGGGTGATCCCCAAGCGCAGACGCTTCAACATGGCTTCAAGAGTAATGGCGTCGGGGCGAGTCTGGCCGCAGTGGGACAATCTGCGGCGCGTCCTCGTGGGAGACCACGGTGACCGGCCATCGAAACACCCGGGAGATGATTTCCGGTCGCAGCACTTCTGCGGCGGAGCCGGCGGCCGCGAGCCGACCGCTCTCGAGCAAGAGAATCCGGCTGGCATAGCGTGCCGCCAGATTAAGGTGATGGGTCACTACCAGCGCGGAGAGGCCCTCCCTTACCAATTTCTGAACCAACTCGAAGAGCGCCATCTCGTGTTCCAGGTCGAGCGAGGCGGTCGGTTCATCCAGCACCAGCAGCCTCGGCTCCTGGGCGAGTGCTCGGGCAATGCGCACCCGCTGCCACTCTCCACCGGAGAGGGTTTCAATGGCGCGATCCCGCAATTCGGCGACATCACAGCGCAACAGCGCCTCCTCGACGGCGCGGCGATCGTCCCGGCTCATCGGACTCAAGCTCCCCAACCGGGCGTAGCGGCCGAACCCCACCATCTCGCCGACCCGCCAGGAGAATGGCGTATCCTCTCGCTGGGGGACCAGGGCCACCACCTGGGCCAGATCGGCGCGGCTCCAGGAGGCGAGCGGACGGTCGTCAATGACCACCCGGCCCCGGGCCAGAGGCACCAGCCCGAGGAGCCCGCGAATCAGCGAGGTCTTGCCGCAGCCATTGGGCCCCGCAACGCCGACCAGTTCTCCCGAGGCAAGAGTAAGATCCACACCGGTGAGTGCCTCCCGGGACGCCCCGGGGTAGCGAATTGCAATGCCCTCTGCCGAGACGATCATCGCAGCGTCCGCCGGAGGAGTACGGCGAAGATTGGCACACCTACCAGAGCCGTCACCGCGCCGACCGGCAGCTCGATGGGGCGAACCACGGTGCGGGCGATTGCGTCGGCCAACACCAGGAACCCGCCGCCAGCGAAGAACACTGCAGGCATGAGGCGGCGGTGGGCCGGCCCGATCATGCCGCGGAGGGCGTGGGGGGCCACCAGGCCGACAAAACCAATGGCGCCGCACACCGCTACGCTCGCGGCGGTGAGCAG
>JANNSC010000170.1:0-2976 GCA_031402135.1 Gemmatimonadales bacterium
GATATCGGATTCTGGGACGGGGGAATCCTCCAGGCCGCAACCGGCACGGAAGACATCGAATCGTTGAAGGAGCGCGTGGCGTGGCAGCGGCAGCACGGCCACCATTGCGAATGGCTCGATCCCGAAGAGATCCGCCGGGAGTGGCCCTGGGTTGGGCCAACCGAGGGCGGGCTGGTAGCGCCGAGGGACGGCTGCCTCGACCCAGCCCGGTTGGTGGAGGCATTTCGAGCCGACGCTCAACGGCTCGGAGTGGAAATCGTGAACGACTCGATCACCTCGCTGACCCGGTCCAACGGAAAGGTGACCGGCGTCCAGGGCCGTGATTGGCATCCTGCCGATGACGTGGTGCTCGCCGCCGGCGCGTGGAGCGGAAGAATTGCCAACCTTCCCCGCCCCCTGTCGGTGGAACCGGTGCGGGGACAGCTGGTGGCATATCCGTGGCCGGCAAAGACCCCACCGGGCATTGTATTCGGCCATGGCGGATATCTCTTCCACCGGGGCGGCGAGGCGATTGCCGGCTCGTCGATGGAGCACGCCGGGTTCTCCCCGGAAGTCACCGAGGCGGCGGTAGCTTCGATTCGCGCCCGCGCCGAGCGACTCGCCCCGACACTGGTGGGCGCCAAGGTACTGCGGGCCTGGGCCGGACTTCGGCCCGGCACCCCCGATGGGCTCCCCATCATTGGACGGGAACCGAGCCTGCCAGGACTCTGGTACGCCACCGGACACGGCCGGAACGGAATTCTGCTGGCCGGAATCACCGGGACGATCATCAACCATATGTTGTCAGGGGAGGCAACGGTGGAGGAGGTCGAAGGGTTGAGGCCGGAAAGGTTTTGGAGCTGGTAGCGGGAAGTGCGCCGCGCTCGCCCAGCTGCTTTGCGGCCCTCATTTGAACGAAAAATAGGTCATCGCTATTCGGCCCTACGTTTTGCCGCAGATGCAAGTCCCGCAATGCTTTACCTCAGGTCTCGATGGGTGTATTCTTGCAGGCTGAGGATCTGTCAGGAGACCCTTTGGCGCGAGCGTCCGTCCCACAACTCCGAACCCTTCCCGTCCTCGAGTCGAACCGGCCAATTCCGGTTACTTCGATGCCGGCGCGCAAGCCGCCGTGGATCAAGGTCCAGGCTCCCGGAGGCGAGAACTACATCCGGCTCAAGCAGTTGATGCGCGAGCTGAACCTGCACACCGTTTGCGAGGAGGCCCGCTGCCCGAATATCGGGGAATGCTGGGAGCACCAAGCCGCCACCTTCATGATTCTCGGCGACGTCTGCACTCGAAATTGCGCCTACTGCGCGGTGGCCCACGGAACTCCCAAGACCTTTGATCCGCTGGAGCCGGCGAGGCTCGCCGAGGCGGTCGAGGCAATGAGGCTGCAGCATGTCGTGATCACGTCGGTCGACCGTGATGATCTGCCTAACGGCGGGGCCGAGGCGTTTGCCGGGTGCATCCTCGAAATTCGGGAGCGGCTTCCCGATACATCGGTCGAGGTGCTCATCCCCGATTTCAAGGGGTCCGGCCCGGCGCTTCAGTTGGTCATGGATGCCCGGCCCGACATCCTGAATCACAATCTCGAAACGGTGGAGCGACTCTACCCGTTGGCCCGACCCGGCGGACGCTACCACCGCGCGCTGGAACTGCTGGCCCGCGCTCGACAAATGGTACCTGAAGGCCTCACGAAGTCCGGGATCATCCTTGGTATGGGCGAGGAATGGGACGAACTCCTCGTTGCCATGCGCGATCTGCGTCGGAGCGACGTCAACATCCTGACCCTCGGCCAGTACCTTCGGCCCTCGCAGGGTCACCTCCCAGTGGCGCGATTCTACACTCCGGAGGAATTTGCCGAATTGGGTGAGATCGGCCTTGGCATGGGCTACGACCACGTACAGTCGAGCCCGCTCACCCGGTCCTCGTATCACGCATGGGAACAGGTGGACAAGGCGAAGTCAGTGAGGAATTCCTGATGGCGACCTCCCCAACACCGGCGCGGGGGAACAGCTCCCCGGATGCCGCTGCGGTCCAGAATGCCTATCTGCGGCAGATGCTGTTGATCCGTCGCTTCGAAGAGAAGACCGGCGAGGCGTACAGCCTTGGCAAGATCGGCGGCTTCTGCCATCTGTACATTGGACAAGAAGCGGTGGCGGTGGGATCCATCGCCGCCCTGCGACCAGATGACTATATCACCTCGGCGTACCGCGAGCATGGGCAGGCCCTTGCCCGCGGCATGACCCCGCGCGCCGTGATGGCGGAATTATTCGGCAAGGCGACCGGCTGCTCCGGCGGCAAGGGCGGCTCCATGCACCTCTTCGATGCAAAGCTGGGGTTCCTCGGCGGCCACGGCATCGTCGGGAGCCACATTCCGCTGGCCGCCGGCGCCGCCTTCGCTGCCAAGTACCGCGGCGGCGATCAGGTGAGCGTCTGCTTTTTCGGCGAGGCGGCGGCAAACATCGGCGCCTTCCATGAGGCGCTCAACATGGCATCACTCTGGGACCTCCCCGCCATTTTCATCTGCGAGAACAACGGCTACGGCATGGGCACGGCGGTGTCCCGCGCCAGCGCCGTGCAGAGCCTGTCCACTCGCGGCAACGCCTACGACATGCCCGCCGAAGCGGTGGACGGTCAGGATGTGCTCGTGGTCCGGGAAGCGATGGACCGCGCCGTGGCCCGGGCCCGCCAAGAATCGAAACCTACGCTGCTCGAAATCCGGACCTACCGATACGTTGGCCATTCAATGTCCGACGCCGCCCACGGCACATATCGCACCAAATATGAGGTCGAGGAATACCGCCGCAGAGACCCACTCAAGGTTCTGGGAGACCGGATGCGAGCGGACGGCACCCTCGACGACGCCCGGTGGGCGGCTCTGGAGGCCGAGATCAAGGCCGCAGTAGACGATGCCTACAGCTTTGCCGAGGAATCCCCCGACCCGGATCCCGGAGCACTGTACGCCGACGTCTATGCGCCCGGAGCCGGCTGAGC
>JANNSC010000171.1:0-10966 GCA_031402135.1 Gemmatimonadales bacterium
TTCCGCGACGTCCAGCCGACCGATTCTTCACCGTTGCCTCCGCCTCAGTGTCAATGTTCTTGACTGTACAAAGAGCGAGAGGTGTGCCAGGGGGGGGCGATCGGTTGGGAACGGCCAGTGGGCCCTGGTCAGCGGCCGCCATCAGAGCCCGGGTGAGGTTATTTCGTCAACTGGTCGATCTCGGGGACGGCGTGGGTGAGATTCGAACTCACGAAGGAGTTACCCCCTTGGCGGTTTTCAAGACCGCTGCCTTAAACCGCTCGGCCACCACGCCCTTCCTGCCCCCACGTGCCACCACGCATTTCCGGTTACCCGCCTACGGATGCCTCCGGACTTCGGCGTCCACCGCCTTGGCGATGGAATCAGCTCGCGCCGCGAGCAGACTGTCGCCCTGCTGCCGAAACGTAGACGCCATCCCGCCGTACACGATCGAATAGAGCCTCAAGATCGATGAGGACGGCGCATCCACCCATCCGTAGGGCCGGCTCCGGCTGGCGGCATCCCAGCGGTAGTGCTTTTCGAGCAGTGCCCGAGTCCGATCGAGGTCGGTGTAGCCCAACGGCGAGAGCACGATGTTGCCGGCCGGCTCGACCCGCTTGGAGTAGAGTTTCCGCACCAATCCCTGGGAGACCAGGTACTCGGAAAGTCCCAGCGCTTCGTCGGGATACCCGCCCGCGCTCCAGGCAAAATAGATGGGCCGCTTGCCGAGGTTGTCCCGAATCAGGAAGATGAGAGCGAGATCCTTTCGATCGAGGATTTCGCTCCCGAAGGCAATCTCAAGCTCACCGAAGCGAACGCCTTCACCCTTCTTGACCCGAGAGTACTCCGGGAGGGAATCGAGTTCCTGCTCGGTCTGGTTGAAGACCGGGGTGACCGGCTTGACCCACCCCTCGGCACCGGGAAGCCCAAGCGAAATTCCGCTGGTGTCGCTGCGGGGCCTCCAGAGGTCGATGGCGGTCATTGGATCGAAGTCGGGAATTTTCCGCCGCCGGATCTGGCGGAGGTGCCACTCGGTGTTCATCAGTGAGAGGTTGCCCAAGGTGACGTCGGGGCGGATGCCCTCGACCTCCTGGGCGAACCAGAGCGGGAAGGTGTCGTTATCTCCTGCGGTAATGAGAATACCGTACGGTTCCACCGATTCCAGGAGGTCGCGAGCAAAGTCCCGGGCAATCACCTCGTGGGCCCGGCTGGCGGTAACCCGGTTACCGAGCAGGGGCACCAGGGCGAGGGCGGCAAGCGGAAGTGCCGCCGCCCGAGTCTTGAATCGGGTGAAGAGGGACTGCATCCCGTTGCCGATACCGGCGGCAATCAGGGTGCCGAAGAACGCGAAGGAGCAGATGAAGAAGTAGTCGCGCTCGCGGACCTCGCGCATGTCGGACACGATATCCTGGCGATCGGGCAGCATGGAAAAGCCGTACCTGAAATTCAGGTAGAAGATCAGGGCGAAGGTGAGGGTGCCGAGCATGGCCACGGCGGCGAAGCCGGCTCGGCGGTCCTTGGTGAGCAGGGCCCACAGCCCGCTCAGGCCGGTGACGGCGAAGACAGCGGTGGCGAGGGCGGCGAGTTGGGCCCAATCCCGGGCGAACTGCCAGCTGAAGTACTGCCAGTAGTTGGCGAACTGGGAGAGGATGTCGGCCTGACGATCGAGGACCGACGGCTTGCCGTATTGAACCCGGTTGAGGACGTCCATCAGAGCCCGGCTGAAATAGCCCACCGGTTCCCCCTCGTTGATGGCGGGGTACTGGGCCGCCCGCATGGGGAGAAAGATGTAGTTGGGTGTGAGCCCGACAATGACCGCCGCCACGCCGAGGTAGAGGAGCGGGTTACGGCGATCTTCCACCAGGGCCCAGATCGCCAGCCCGGCCAGCACCAGCCCGCCGACCACCGCGCCGGTGTCCATGGCGACGGTTCCCGCCGCCATGGCGCCCAGGGTGCCGAGTTTGCCGGATACCCCGAGGAGAAGGGTCCAACCCATCAGGGCGGCCCAGGGCTTCAGGAGCACCCTCCAGTCGGTAAAGAGGACGTAAATGGCCACGGCGGGAAGGGCCAGCACCCCCATCATGTGGTTGGTGCTGCTCAGGGCGATCACGAAGGAAATCAAAATGAGCCAGCGATCCCGGTGCTCACCGGGGTCGTCGTCGCCCCAGTGGACCGCGAGCCACGCCACTACCGCCATGGAAAGCATGGAAAGGGTGTAGACCTTCTCGTTCACAGTCGATTGGTTCCAGACCGTCCACGAGGTGGCGCCGACCAGCACGCCGGAGAAGGCGGCGGCGAGCCGGAGGATGCGATCTTCGACCAGGTTCCGGAGCCAGCGTTCGGACACCAGAAACCAGAGGCCGGCGGACAGGGCGCTGGTGACGGCAGCGAACAGATTGATTCGAACCGCGTAGCTGGCGGCAATTGGCAGCAGCCCGAAGACGTGGGCCAGCAGCACAAAAAGCGGATTTCCTGGCGGATGGGGAATGCCCAGCGTTTTGGCGGCGGCGATGTATTCCGAGGTGTCCCAGAAGGCTGTCGTTGGCGCCAGCGTGGCCAGGTAGATGCCGAAGACGACCAGGGCGGTGAGAGCGGCCCAGCCGTAGGGAGGTGCGCTGCGTTCCGATTCCGTCATGGGACTCCGAGTTGGCCGATTCAATCTGCTTAGTGCCGAAACATTCGCTTGCCGGTCATTACCAACGCGATGCCGTAGCGATTGGCCGCGGCAATGATCTCGGCGTCCCGCACCGAGCCGCCGGGCTGAATGATGGCGCGGATCCCGGCACGGGCGGCCTCTTCCACTCCATCGGGAAAGGGAAAGAATCCATCGGAGGCGAGCGCGGCGCCTTCGGTACTGTGGTGCTGTTGCCGAGCCTTGTGAATGGCAAGGAAGACGGCGTCCACGCGGCTCATCTGACCGGCGCCGATGCCAATGGCCTGTTCGCCCCGGGCCAGCAGGATAGCGTTCGATTTAACCGCGGCAACTGCGGCCCAGGCAAAGCGGAGATCGTTCCACTCCTCCGGGGTCGGGCCGCGAGTCGTCGACACCTTCCACCCCTCCTCGGAGGGATCGAAGGTGAAGCGATCCTGCACCAGGAATCCGCCCCGGACGCTCTTCCAGTCGAGGGAGCTGGCGGGAATGCCGATGGGAAGTTCGACCACCCGGAGATTCTTCTTCTCGGCAAACACGCTGAGGGCGTCCTCGGGAATCGATGGGGCGACAATCACCTCCACGAAGATGTCCCGGAGCGACTCGGCCATTTCCCGATCCATCACGGTATTGCAGGCAATCACGCCGCCGAACGAGGAGACCGGGTCAGTGGCACGGGCCTTGGTGAGCGCCTCGAGGGCAGTACGCCCGACCGCAATGCCGCAGGGGGTGGTGTGCTTGATGATGGCGCAGGCTGGGCGGTTTTTCCAGGCGCCGACCGCCGCGGTGGCGGCGTCGATGTCGATCAGGTTGTTGAAGGAGAGGTCCTTGCCCTGACGTTGCGTGAGATCCCGGATTCCGCGGGGCTCTTCGGTGGCATAGAGGGCGGCGCGCTGCTGGGGATTCTCGCCGTAGCGAAGGTCTTGCATGCGCTCGACCGAGAGATTGATTCGGGGTGGCAGGCCTTCGCCCTTAGCGGTGAGGTATCCAGCCACCGCAGTGTCGTACTCGGCGGTGTGGCCAAAGACCTTGGCGGCCAGGGCTCGGCGGCGATCGTCGGGGATGCTGCCCGCCTTGAGGGCCGCCAGCACCCCGTGGTAATCCATCGGATCCACCACCGGGACAACGTTTTCGTAGTTCTTGGCGGCGGAACGCAGCATCGAAGGGCCGCCGACATCAATGTTCTCGATGGCGTCTTCGAGGCTGGCGGAGGGGTGGGCGATGGTGGCCTGGAAGGGGTAGAGGTTCACCGCCACGAGGTCAAAGGGAAGGATGCCGTGGGCTTCGAGCTCCCGGCGGTGGCCCTCGATGACCGGCCGGGCGAGTAACCCGGCGTGGATGGCGGGGTGCAGGGTCTTGACCCGGCCATCGAGAATTTCGGGGAATCCGGTGACCTGGTCCACAGGGGTGACCGGGATTCCAGCCTTCCGTAGAGTGGCCGCGGTGCCGCCGGTCGAGACAATGTCCCAGCCAAGCTCGACCAAGCCGCGGGCAAACTCGACGATGCCGCGTTTGTCGCTGACGGAGATTAGTGCGCGCATTGGGGCCCGGGGTTCGCTATTGGCTGATGCTGCCGGCTCAAGTGACCTGCATTTGAAACGGTACTGGCTTTCCGGCCCTGGCGGCGGCGAGCACGGCTGCCGGCAGGAGACGGTGCTCCGCTTCGAGTACCCTCGCCGCCAGGCTGCCGGGGGTGTCGCCCGGGAGCACCGGCACGGTGGCCTGACCCAGAATGGGGCCCTGGTCGTACTCCTCGGAAACCAGGTGCACGGTGGCTCCGGTTTGAAGCTCTCCCGACGCGAGTACGGCCGCATGGACCGTTGCCCCGAACATTCCGGCACCACCGTGGCGAGGCAGCAGCGCTGGGTGGATGTTGATCATCCTCCCCCGATAGGCTTCAACCACCGCACCCGGCACCCGGCGGAGAAACCCGGCAAGGACCACCAGGTCGACAGCGTGTTCCTTGAGGGTACCCAACCACTCGGCGGGATCGGCGGCATTGGTCAGCAGGTGAATCGGGATGCCGTGATCCCGGGCCAGATTCAAGCCCCCGGCGTCGGCCCGATTACTCAGGACCAGCACCACCTGCGCGGGGGCGGCGTTCCCCAGGGCGCGGAGCAGCGCCGCCAGATTGCTGCCCCTTCCCGACACCACGACGGCGACCGCCAAGCCCATAGCCCGCAAATATAAGCGCTCAGCGCCGTTGGGCCCGACCGCCTGTCGTGAATGCAACCGGGGGGTGAGAGGCGCGATGGGAGAGGGGTTCACCGATGCGACAGGATCGTTTCCACCGCCGCCTCGAGATCGGCAGCCACTTCGAAGCCGTTGGCTATCGCTTCGGCGTGGTGGGCGGGGCCTTCGCCGGTTTCAACCAGAATGCCTCGCCCGCTCCAGGTAGCGGCGGGCAGGAGGTCCGAAATTTTGTCTCCCACCCACCACGATCGCGCCGGATCGAGCTGATGCTCGAGCACAGCCTGCTGGAAGAGGGCCAACCCAGGTTTGCGACACTCGCACTCCCCGGGCAGGTGAGGACAGAAATAGGTCGCGTCGATGCTGGCCCCGTGGGCGGCAAGGAGTTCCTCGACTCGATGGGCCACCCCTCGATACTCGTATTCGGTGAGTTTCCCGCGGGCGATTCCCGACTGATTGGTAACCATGATGACAGGGATGGCCGCCGAATTCAGCCGAGCGATGGCCGCGGCAGCACCGGGGAAGAGCGCGACCTTGCTTGGGTCTCGCTGGTACCCGGGATCGATTGCGATGGTTCCGTCCCGGTCGAGGAACACCGCGGGACGAGCAGTCGAGGTCGGGGGGAGGGGAGTCACAGGGCGGCCTGGACTGCTGCCGCCACGGCGGGGAGGGACTCCTCGGACAGGGTGCGGGGATCGAGCAACACCTTCCCGCTTTCAATTCGGGTGATCACGCTCGGCGACCCGACCCGGAGCCGTTGGCTCAAAGCATCAGCCCCTTCCGGACCGGGATCGAGCGCCACCAAAGTGGTGGGCAGCTCGGCACCGGGGAAGGAGCCGCCGCCGATGGTGGAAAAGCCGGGAACGACGGCAATTCGGCTGGGCGACTGGATGGCTTCCGCCAGAGTGCCGGCTCGGTCTCGAAGCGCTTCGGGACGGAGAGTGAGCATGCGGAGAATCGGAATTTCCCGGATGGCGCGTTCCGGATCATGGTAGAGCGCGAGGGTTGCCTCCAGTGCGGCAAGGGTCATCTTGTCGGCGCGGAGGGCCCGGGCGAAGGGATTCTTGCGTGCTCGCTCCACCAGGGCCGACTTTCCCACCAGACAACCTGCCTGGGGACCGCCGAGGAGTTTGTCTCCGCTGAAGAGCACGAGGCTGGCGCCTGTTTTCACCGCCTCTTGCACCCGCGGCTCGGAGGTCAGGCCCCAAGCAGCAAGGTTGGCGAGGAGCCCACTCCCTACGTCGTAGAGGTAGGGGACTCCGGCGCTTGCGGCCAGGGCCGCCAACTCGCCCGGGGTTGGGGTGGCAACGAAGCCCTGTTGCTCGAAATTGGAGCGATGCACCGTGAGTATGGCGCCGGTGGCAGGCGAGAGCGCTTTGCGGTAGTCGTCGAGGTGGGTCCGATTGGTGGTGCCAACCTCCCTGAGGATGGCGCCGCTCTTTTCCATGATATCGGGAATCCGGAAAGACCCCCCGATTTCGATCAACTCGCCCCGGGAAATCAGCACCTCCCGTCCGGCTGCGATGGCGTTGAGTGCCAGGACCAGCGCCCCCGCGGCGTTGTTGACGGCCAGCCCGGCCTCGGCGCCGGTCAGCTCGGCCAGCAAGGAGCCGCAGCCCTCGGTGCGGCTGCCACGGGTTCCTGCGGCAACATCGAACTCCAGGTTGGAATAGCCGGCGGCAACGGCGTGGACGGCGGCGAGGGCCGCCGGGGCGAGCGGGGCCCGGCCGAGGTTGGTGTGGAGCACCACGCCGGTGGCGTTGTGGACCGGATGGAGCGAGGGCGAGGTGCGGCGGTGCACCCGGCTGGCGATTTCGGCGGCCCAATCGGCGGGGATGATCCCGCCCCGCGCCGCCGCCACCGTGTCCCGGGCCGCAGCGACGACGAGGTTGCGGGGGGCTTCGGTGAGCAGCGCTTGCACGCCGGGCTCCCGGAGCAGGCGCTCTACCGAAGGGAGGGCGCGGCGCGGGTCGGACATCAGCGGGGCTTTGGCGGCGCGGTGGTACTGTCGGGCTTGGGTTTGGTGGAATCAACGACCGGCGGTTTGACCTCGGGGACAAGGAATACGGCGAGCGGATTCGCCGACGCCCGGTTGGCATTCTGGATGCCCTTCACCACCAGGATATACCGGCTGCCGGGGCGCAGTGGCTCAGCGACTCGGACAAAGAGTTTGTCGAACAGCGGCGGCTTGGTGCGGAGCGGGCCGGTTCCGGTAGTGTCAACGAGGCGGGTGGCTCGGCGTTGGGTGCCGGCAATGCGAATGGCGGCGGCCTCGCGGGCTTTGGCGAGCGAGTCGTTTCGGATGCTGTCGGTGCGGGCCCGAATCGAATCGGCCCGCGCCTTGGCGGTGTCGCTGCTGCGTACCGGGGCGTAGGTGGAGTCGAAGAGCCCCTTGGGAAGGATTGCGAGGACCGGCACCGGCAGCGAATCGGGGAGCAGTCGCACCGAAACAGAATCCGCCGGAAGGCGCTGATAGGGGTTGAGCTGCTGGGTGAAGGTCAGCGCGATGGACAGTGAATCCTGGGATACAGTGCTGGAAAGTCGAGGCCCGACGGAGTCGTGTTTGAAGGTCCAGAGTTCACCGACCGAATCGCGGCCTGGGGTAACCCGCATGGAGTCGAAGTTTTCCCGACTTTGGCGCACCCGGTCGTTGTTTTGATCGATCACTCCGTACACCAGGTATTCACCCGGGGGTATGGGCCCCAGCACGAAGCGGCCCAGGGAATCGGCCAGGGTGCGGTAGGCGAGGCTGTCGGGGAGCAACACCGCCTCGACCAGGCCGTAGCGCTGGGGGCGTTGAGTGGTCCAATCGACCACCAGGCCGCGCAGTGTGGTAGTGGGGATTTGCGCGCCGGTGGTGAAGTTGATGATTCGGCCGTTCCGGCTCCGGTTGCTGGAGAGATCGGCGAGGCCGGGGAGGAGCTCGATCCGGTAGACGGTGTTGGGGCGCCACCCCTCCCGGGGCCGCACCGTAATACGGCTCCGCTTCCACTTTACCACCGGCACCCCGGGGGACGGCGACACGATGAGCAGCTTTTCGAGATCTCCGGTACCGAAGCCGAAGTTGGGGCTGCCCCCCTCCGAGACCACCTCATCGAACTGGAATACGACGTCGCCTTTCCAGTCGGGGTAGGCGCCGAGCGAATCGGGGAGGGTGGCAATGAGCCGGGGTGCGATACGATCGTTCGGCCCACCCGGGGGCGGCGCAGGGACCGCACAGGCGGCCCCGAGAAGGAACAGGACGAGCGACGCCTGCTTCACGCGGGACAGCCGAGCCGCTGCCGCTTCTCGGCGAGTACGCCGAGCTGATCGCGCCATGCGGCCAGCTTTTTCCGCTCTTGGGCCACCACCGCAGCAGGCGCCTTGGTGACGAACTGGTCGTTCCCCAGCTTGCCTTCCTGGGCCCGAATTGCGGCGGTGAGGCGGTCCGCTTCGGATTTGAGGCGGGCGCATTCCTTGTTCTTGTCTACCAGATCGCCCAGGGGCACCGTCACGGCGCTGCCATCGGAGAGAACTGCGGTCGCGGCGTCCTCCGGCGCTTCGGAGGACCGGGTGGTCACATCGAGGCTAGAGAGCTTGGCGAGTCGGCAGACCAGGCTGCGCTCGTGCATCAGGGCGGTTTTGGCGACTTCTCCCAAGGTGACGACGGTGGCGCGAACGGTGTGCCCTGGCTCGACGCCGTACTCAGCGCGAATGGAGCGGATGGCGCCGACCAATTCCTGGAGCAGCCCGAAGCGGCGGAGCGACTCTGGATTGGCGGCCCGGGGGTCGCTGGCGGGCCAGGGAGAAATGGAGATGGACTGAGCCTCACCCCGGCCAGGGAGGCGGCGCCACAGCGTTTCGGTGATGAAGGGCATGACGGGGTGAAGCAGCCGAAGCGCGACGTCAAAGGTCTGGGTGACCACGGCGCGGGCCACGTCTCCCCCGGGCTGATCGCCATGAAGGCGAGGCTTGATGATTTCCACGTACCAGTCGGCGAGGTCGCTCCAGAGGAAGCGATGCACGGCGAGGGCGGCGTCGTTCAAGCGGAACCGCTCGAAGGCGGCCGTGGCCTCCCGGACGGTGTCCTCACAGCGGGCGATAATCCAGCGATCGGCAAGGCTGAGCTCGGCGCTGGCGATCACGTTGTGGTGGGGTCCGGCGAGGGGCCGGACCGGCCCGCCAAGGTTGGAGAGAATGAAGCGGCCCACGTTCCAGAGTTTGTTGGCAAAATTCCGCCCGGGTGAGAACGACGCCTCGAGGTCGGCGGGATCGAGGATCAGGTCGGTGCTCACCGAGAGCCCGGACACCACAGTGTAGCGCAGGGCATCGGCGCCGTAGAGCCGCACCACGTCGAGGGGATCGATGCCGTTGCCCATCGATTTGGACATTTTGCGGTGCTTGGTGTCGCGGACCGTTCCGTGGAGGTACACGGTGGTGAAGGGGACTTCCTGCATGAACTCGAGCCCCGACATGATCATCCGGGCCACCCAGAAAAAGAGGATTTCGGGCGCAGTGACCAAGGTACTGCCGGGGTAGAAGCGGGCCAGGTCGTCGGTCTGGTCGGGCCACCCGAGGCTGGAGAATGGGACCAGTTGCGAGGAGAACCAGGTGTCGAGCACGTCCTCATCCTGGCGGACGGCGCCGTTGCAGGCGGGGCAATGATCGAGGTCGTTGCGGCTGGCGGAGACTTTTCCGCAGGCGGAATTGTCACAGTACCACACCGGAATCCGGTGACCCCACCAGAGCTGCCGGGAGATGCACCAGTCACGAATGTTCTGCATCCACTGGGCGTATTCGGCGCCGCGATGTTCGGGAATGAAGCGGATGCGGCCGTCCTGGTAGGCCTTGAGGGCCGGGTCGGCCAGCGGCTTCATCTTGACGAACCACTGGTCGGAGAGTCGGGGCTCGACGACGGTGTCACAGCGGTAGCAGTGGCCCACCGCGTTATGGTGCTCTTCGGTCTTTTCGAGCAGCCCCAGCCCCTCGAACTCGGCGATAATCATTTTCCGGGCGACGTAGCGATCGAGGCCGCGGAATCGCTCCGGAACAGAGTCGTTCATTCGGGCATCATCGGTCATCACGTCGAGCTGGGCCAGCTGGTGCCGCTTGCCGATCTCGAAATCGAGCGGGTCATGGGCGGGGGTGACCTTCACGACGCCGGTTCCGAAGGCCGGATCCACGGCACTGTCCGCCACCACCGGGATGAGGCGGTCGGCCAGGGGGAGGCGCACCCGTCGCCCGATCAGTTGCTGGTATCGGGGATCATCGGGGTGGACCGCAACGGCACTGTCGCCAAGGATGGTTTCGGGCCGGGTGGTGGCAATGGCAATGTGCCCGCCGCCGTCGAGCGGATAGCGGAAATGCCAGAGCTTTCCGTTGGTTTCGGTTTTCTCGACCTCTTCGTTGGAAAGGGCGGTCAGGCAGCGAGGGCACCAGTTGATGATGTACTTCCCCCGGTAGATCAGCCCCTTGTCGAAGAGCGCAACGAAAACTTCGCGCACCGCACGGGAGAGATCATCATCCAGGGTGAAGTAGGTGCGGTGCCAGTCACAGCTCGAGCCAATGGCCCGGAGCTGCTGGAGGATTGCGGTGCCGGTTTCCTGGACGTGGGCGCGGATCCGGCGCTCAAATTCCTCGCGGCCCAGATCGAAACGGGTCTTCCCTTGCTTGGCCAGAATTTTTTCGACCACGTTCTGGGTGGCAATACCGGCGTGATCGGTTCCGGGGAGCCAGAGGACATCCCGGCCGCGCATCCGCTCGAAGCGGACCAGCACGTCCTGGATGGAGTTGTTGAGGCCGTGGCCCATGTGCAGCTGCGCCGTCACATTGGGCGGCGGCATCATGATGACGTACGGGCGAGCCGGCGGCAGCGCGGCGGGGCGAGAGGTGTGGTCCGAGGCCGGCTCGAAGAGGCCGCGGCGCTCCCACTGCCCGTAGAGTTCAGCTTCCAGCCCGGTTGGATCGTACTGGGGCGGGAGGGGGGTGTCGGGTGTCATGCCGTTCGAGATCCCGCCCCGAATGGGAGCGGAGGCGAGGCACCGGTGGGGGAAGGTTCCCGAGGGCGAAGACGGCGTGCGACAGGGAGTTGCATGTGGTTTAGTTAATACCCCGAGATGGCCCCGAGAACCGAGAGAGAATGATGTCCGAGGCACCTGGAACACCGCC